>CAJTJA010000123.1 GCA_910576845.1 uncultured Oscillibacter sp. | reverse complement strand
CGGTCAGCTCCGGGGCCAGGATTTGCAGGAAGGACATTGCCCCGTAGGTCCTGCCGATCTGGAACATCCGGCCATTCTTGAAGGTGAAGCTGTCCGGGGCGATGAAGTCCTTGCTGGAAAGGCCGGTCTTGCAGATCGCGTCCCAGGCGAACCGGAATTTCTGGTTGTCCGCCGGGTGGAACATCTTATGGAGGACGGCCAGCCGCTCATAGCCATTGAGGGAGTGCGCCCGCACCCCCAGGGTCTTGAAGTTAGCCAGCACGTCCGCCTCGATACGCTCCAGCCGGGGCTTGGCCTCCTTCAGACTGTCCGCCTCCACGCCGAAGGTGATGTACTTGGTCTTGGTCAGGCCGTTGTTGCCCTTGGAGAGCTGGCCTTTCAGCATATCCGAGTATTCCTCCCGGATGGAGTTGAAGGCGTCCGCCTGATCGGGGATATGGATGGACTGGCGCTGTTCCTCCATATCGGCGGGCTGATTGAGGAAAGAAAACTGAACCCGGATGGAGGAATCAAAATAATTGAGGAAATCGCACCAATTCTCAAAGATCAGGTTTTTGTCCTCGTTTTGCGCCAACTGATAGTTAATATCGTAAAATTGTACCTGCTTGGTGAAAAACCGCTCCGACACCACGCAGATACCGTCCCGGCACATCTCCCGGTAGGGGATGGTCTGCTGGGCGGTCCGGGGGATTTTGCCGTCCCGCTTGGCCTTCTGGACGGAAGCGGACAGCCGCCGCTTCTGGCGGCTGGTGAGCTTGGCGTCAGGGGTCAGGCGGATGGTGTCCCGCAGGTCGGCCTTATCTTTTTTGTGCTGTCTTTTTGCCGCTTGCAGATTTTTTACTTGCTTTTCCTGCTTTTTTTGCAATCGCGTGTACCTCCTTTTCATGATGATTCAGCCGCTCCATAGCGGCGTAGAGATTGTCGGTCTGGTAGGGACGGACCTTGGGGGCGAGGAACTGCGCCCGGATGAAGTGGCCCAGCACCTTCTCTAAGGGCTGGCCGTCCTTTTCGTAGATGCCGAACAGGAAGAAGGGCAGCATAAGGCCGATCATCAGCAGAGCCGCCGCCTCGTTGCCGAGACTGTTCCGGGTGAGCATATAGGCGGGTACGCCAATCAGACCGCCCGCACCGAAGCAAATGAGCTGGCGCGCGGTCAGGTTGAACGCAACCTTCGTCTTTACTTTAGCGAGGTCTTTCGGGACAGGGACAAAGGGCATGGTTACACCTCCTTTCGCAGCACATCCCGGATGCCCTGCATGATATAGGCCACACACGGGACGGAAATGTTAATTGGATTTTTGGGGGAAATAAGTTGCCTCACCTCACATATTCATATTTTCCGATTGCGTACTCAAAAAATTTTTATTGTAGTGTCCAAAATTGCCAGCGTGCTACGTTATATATAATGAGGGAAATCCAAACAAGTACACAAAGGAGTTAATAATACCATGAATGAACAGTTTCACCGGCTTTGCTTTCATATGAGAAGGACAGCGTCCTCTTTGCGAAGTAAACTCTTCCCGTTCTCCTTGAATAAAATTTTGGAGAGTGCAAACGACCTGGCTGCTACCGTAGAAGAAATTGAAGAATTCAGAGAACTGGACAAACGGTTACAACAAGAGTATGAAGAACATATCCGTTCAGAACCAGTCCTAATTCCTCAAAATACTATGTATTTTGGGGGAGGCCGCAACAAGAAAAGAGTGAATTTTTTGAACGCAGACCACTACCGTGCCGAGATTAAAAAAGCATATACCTGGGCAATTTCTCATGGTATCAATGTGTTTGTTGTCAATTATTCCAAGCCCATCGGTTTGTTGGCATTGGAAATATTACTTGACCTTCGCTGCGCTGGCGAGACTTTTCGACTTTACACTGTCCATACTGCACCTGTTAGATATATAAAAAGCTACCGGCTGATTCGGGAAACAGACATAGAAATCTTTTGGATGCTAAGCAAGTGTGATTATCGTTATAACCGTCTGACCACACTGGAAATGTTTTATAAAATTTCCTCCAGAGTTGGGTATATCTACAACGAAGATGGTATTCAAATTGAAGAAACCAATCTTGAAGGATGGGATGATGAATAGAGCGTCGCCTTAGCTCATCTCACCTCCTGACCTTTCGGTTTTGCGGCGGGCTGGCCACCGGGGACGGGCTTCGCCGCAAGCTGGGCCTTAATGGAGGGCTTCTTCTCCGTCTGTTTCTGCATAGCGT
>CAJTJA010000122.1 GCA_910576845.1 uncultured Oscillibacter sp. | reverse complement strand
TTCCACTCAGGGAATGACCCATACTGATGACGCCGTGGGAGCACTGCATTCCTGCAAAAAATCGAAACGGTCCCATAATGTCAGACCGCAGAGCGGTAAAAGGACCGTAGCGCAGAGAGCCGCAGAGGGAAAGATTGTCTTGCCGGATATGGAGGTCAATCCCCTGACTGCCAAAGCTGGACTGTCTAATCTGTACCTGAAAAGGCTGCCGGGAGACTTTCAGATGTGCTTCCGGGTATTCCAGCCACCACGCCTGATCCTTTGAAATGACCTGGAGGGAGGCGGTGCGGCGTCCATCTCTATCGATATGGAATGCGGGAATCAGCGCGAGAGTCTGCCCCTGCGGGTTCTGGTGCTTGAAGTACCAGCCCTCAAAATAGGGGCCCGTCCTATTCGTACCGCGGAAAAATCCCATAATTTATCACCCCGGATTCAGTTTTCCCTGAATCTGGGGATTTTATATGGGATATTCTCTGATGCTGGAAGCCGTCGAAGCTGTCTTAGTGAAAAAGTTTTGCAGATATAAACCGCAAAACTTTTGATATTAAGTGAGTATTGCGGTTATAACCATATACTTTCGCAATATAAAAATACCCCCGCATCAACAAACAGACCAGCGGAAATTACCAGGGGATCAAGATGATGCACGTTGCGGATTTTCTGCTGAATACGGAATATTGAACCGCTCCCGGCCAGGAAGCGGCTCAATCCTTGTGGGACTGTATCCAAAGATAAGCGGTGTGATTCCCCACCGATGTGGAGCGGCAGAGTTGATAGCCCAGCTGGTCAAAGGCCTGGAGATCCTCCGGGCTTTTGATTTGGTTTTCCGCCAGCCAGCGTACCATCTGCCCACGAGCCATCTTGCATTTGGTGCCCTTTTCGATGACCTTGCCGTCTTTCAACTCTCCAAAGGCACAGGTGACGAACCGGACGGTTTTAGGCAGATAACCCTCCACTGCTTTGCTGTACTCCCTGGAGGCCAGATTCAGCACCACATCCGTCTCCGAGGCCAGCTGTCGGGCCAGGCGGCTACCCCAAAACTGATAGAGATCCCGGCAGCCGTCCACCGCCAGCTTTGCCTGCATTTCCAGACGGTAGGGGGTCACGCCGGCGAAGGGCCGCAGCAGACCGTAGAAGCCAGAGAGGATGCGCAGGTGCTCCCGGAGGTAGTCCAAGTGAGTCGTCTCCATCACGCTGGGGGCCATGTAGCGGTACTGGATGCCCTCGTAGGAGAGAATCGCCGGAGTGAGATTGCGGCGCAAATCCATCTGTTCCAGCCGCTCTATGTTCAGTTTGGCGATGGAGTTATTGCACTTCCAGAGGGTCTGTAAGTCCTTGGAGGACATACCCTGGAGGACAGCCTTCAGCTGCTCTGTCTGCTCTATAAATTGAGGCAAATCGTCCACGGCAAAGCTGTCCGTGTCCACTACCATTTTCTTCGCCGGGGCGATGATGATGCGCATAGAGTCCCCTCCTTTCAGATTTGGGAAAGCATCTCCGTCAGCCGCCTTGCCGCTGTGTCCAGGCCTTCTATTCCCGCGCAGCGGCTGAGTTTGGCGTTGACCAGCTGATCCAGCAGGGGCTGACTTTGGCTGTTTTCGTCCAGAGCCAGTTCCGTAGCCATCACATCCTCCCAGGCGCGGTTTAAAAAGGCCACCTCCCGGCGACCATGAGTCCTGGTGAACAGAGGCGGGTTTGAACCGCACAGCTCCTTCGTCGTTTCTGCGGGAAAACCGGAGGCGGATAAACTGAGCCGCAGACCGTCCAGGAAAATGTCCGGCAGGCACTCCCATTCCGGATGGCTGAGATCGGACAGCACAAATGTGTATCGCGTATGGCAGTGGACCGCCAGCAGACTGGGCCTGCCCCGCAGCGGAATGACGTGGAGATCCCAGCAGAAGCGGCGGTCTGATTCCTGGCCGTAAGGGAGTGTTTTGATGTGTAAGTGTCGCTGGAGGGGAATGGTCAGGCCCAGTTCTATCTCATTATTTCTTTTCATGAGGAATGATTACTTTCTCAACTTGAATATGTCCTCCGTCAACGGTCATGACAGCAAAGGTGATTTCCTGGTCAAAGCGCCGACGTCCACAACTGCCGGGGTTCAGCCACAGAACACCATTCCGCTCCTCACAGGCATACTTGTGGGAGTGTCCGTAAACCACCACATCCGTGTCGGACAAATCCGGAGGAACATCCCTCTTGTTGTGAATCAGGAAGAAATGGA
>CAJTJA010000121.1:2268-2558 GCA_910576845.1 uncultured Oscillibacter sp. | reverse complement strand
GCATTATCCAGGACCAGCTCTACCAGAGCGACTTTGACCGGCTGATTGCGGCCACGGATGCTTCTGATGCGTCAGAATAACAAAAACTGTAGGTGATAGACAGATGGTTTATGCTTGTGACAACTGCCATTTCCTTTTCAGCCGTACCGCCGAGCCAGAGCAGTGCCCCGACTGCGGAAAGTATGCGGTCCGTCCAGCGGATGAGGCGGAGCGGCAGGAATATGAAAAGCGGCTGAAGGAGCCGCGGGAGATATAAAATGGCTGGTATTTCTCAGCGTGAGCGAATCACG
>CAJTJA010000121.1:0-2258 GCA_910576845.1 uncultured Oscillibacter sp. | reverse complement strand
AATCACGCGGTACATACAGGACACCTATGGAACGCAGGCAGAATACCTCTGGGCCGACAGCCCCGGCAACGCGATATTCCGCCATTCTGCCAGCAAAAAGTGGTACGCCGCCATGATGCGCGTCCTCCCGGAAAAGCTGGGCTTAACAGGAGAAGAAGCCCTTGATGTTGATGTGATGGATATAAAATGCAGTGCCATTATGATTGGTTCCCTGCTCTCCACAAAAGGGTTTCTACCGGCATACCACATGAATAAGAACCACTGGATCTCCATTGTTTTGGACAACTCTATTCCAGACGATCAGATCACGCCTCTGCTGGAACTGAGTTATGACAGTGTTGCGCCCAA
Source organism: uncultured Oscillibacter sp. (assembly GCA_910576845.1). Lineage (GTDB taxonomy): Bacteria > Bacillota > Clostridia > Oscillospirales > Oscillospiraceae > Oscillibacter. The sequence goes on along the minus strand of CAJTJA010000121.1, from coordinate 1,910 downwards.
GCGTAGGAAAAAGCACCCTCGGCCAAAGGGAGAGTAGACCCCACACATTGGACAAGCCAGGTTAGGAGGAGAACGCCCATGAAAATGCCCTGGAATCGGAAGAACGTCCGCGTCCTCCCCGCAAAGATCGACCTGAGCCAGCAGCTCTGGTGCCGGGAGGCTCTGCTGCTCCATATCCGTGGAACCGGCGTACTGCGCTGGGAGAGGCGTCTCCTGCCAGCAAAGGCAGACCTCTACGAAACCCCGCTCTGCCTCACTCTCCGGGGTGTGCCTCTGCTGTCCTGGCTCGCCGCAGTGTACGAAACCAGCGAAAGCTGGCTCTGCACCGGCTGGGGCCTGGATACAGCGGAATGCCCGGAGCTGGACGCTCTGCGGGAAACCCTCAACGGCGGCTTTGCCCGGCTGGAGGAGGCCGTTTCCGCCCTGTCGCCCCTGCTGGAGCTTCTGCCGGAGGGCGTCTACGTGCTGGCCGAGAGCGATGCCTATCCCGCTGACGGCTGCGGGCAGTTCTTCTGGAACGTATCCGACTGCCTGGCGCCCAACCCCGCCACCGCTCTCGTTTATCTTTCTGACGATGACTACGACTACAACTATGAACGCACTCCTCCGAAATTCCTCTACCCCTCCCAGCGGCGGTCTCGGCTGGATATGGAGCGGGTGGACTATTACAAAGAACGCTTCCGGCAAGACGGCCCTCTGCCCCACGGTCTTGCTGTCTATGTGACGGAAGGGATGTCCGTTCTGCTGGACGGACACCACAAGGCGGCGGCCGCCGCCCTGCTGGGCCGGCCTCTGCCCTGCCTGACGGTTCTGCGGCTGGAGCATTACCAGCTGCGTCCTCTGGCGGTATCCAGAAAGCAGGAAAAGAAAGCAGGGTGCTTTGGCCCGTTCACCGTGCCTATTGAGGACATGAACGGGATACCGCTGCCGAAAGAACCTTGGAAGCTCACTGAAATCTCCTCTCCCCTGCCGAATGGCCGTCTGGCGGACATGGAGCTGCCGGAGGTGCTGCTGGCCGCCGGGAAACGCTATCCTACCGCCGAGGGGTATGCCCTGGTGTCGGCGGCAGAGATCAGCTATCCAACGGACAAGGAGCTGGAAACCTGGCTGGCGGACCCCGGCCTCTACCGGCCCCAGCTGCGGGGGGCGCTGGTGGTTCTGCGGGACCGGGGAGATTCCCGCTTGAAGGATACCGCCCTCCGGTGCGCCGCCGTGGGGGACCAATATTGCAGTCTGAAGGCGGAGGCGTTTCAGGTATTGGCGGAGCTGAAGGGCGCCCCGGATGTGGAAGCCTTTTTCATTGACTACTTTGTGAACTTGGAGGAGCCGCCCGTCGTCCATGGCAGCGCCCAGGATTATCTGACGGAGATTGCCCACAGCTTTTGGGGCTAAAAGCCTGTTACGATTCAGCGTGTTTCCGATGTGTTCTACTGGAGCCAACATTTATTTCATGTTGGGGGAATAGTATGATTTTTCAGTATGATGAATTAAAAGAATGCGTACAAGAAGATTTTGAACGGTTTTACAATATGGGATATGATGAAAAGCAGATATTCCCAGCTGTTTTGAACGAATATGCACATGGAGAAAATTATTCACCGGCAGAAAATATGTGCATCCACGTCTTTTTAGTGCTCAATTACAGAGAAAAGGGATTTATAACTGAACCGATAGTTTCAAAAATCAAGCGGCTATTTTCCGAGGAGTCTTATGACAAGATTCCATTTGAGTTAGGGGCTGAATCAGAAAAATATATTACAGATTTGGGTTTTATTCTGGATTCTGAGTGATAACCAAGTTCATAAATATGGTCTGCCCCTGTTGCAAACCATTTTAGACGGGAGACGCGCCAAACGTCTCCCGCCTTTTGCTATTCCTCCGAAAAATTTTTTTGGAATGTAAAGGCAAAA
>CAJTJA010000120.1 GCA_910576845.1 uncultured Oscillibacter sp. | reverse complement strand
CAAATTTGACGTCCTGCTGGTGTTCATGTTCGACCGGCTGGGCCGGAAAGAGGATGAGACGCCCTTTGTGGTGGAGTGGTTCGTCCAGAACGGCATCGAGGTGTGGAGCGCCGAGGAGGGCCAGCAGCGGTTCGATAACCATGTGGACAAGCTGATGAACTACATCCGCTATTGGCAGGCGTCGGGGGAGAGTCTCAAGACCTCTGTCCGGACCAAGACCAGGCTGGCCCAGATCGTACAGGAAGGGCGCTTCCGTGGGGGAAGCGCCCCGTTCGGCTACAAGCTGGTAAAGCATGGCCGGGTGGGGAAGAAAAACCGGGAGCTCTATGACATTGAGGTGGAACCCAACGAGGCCGAAGTGGTGCGGAAAATATTTGATCTGGCGGATCGGTTCGGTTACGGAGGGCGGCGCATTTCCTCCGAGCTGATCGCGAAGGGTATCAAAAATGAACGGACAGGGGAGCACTTCCACTACTCCTCCATCCAGAACATCCTCCGGAACATCATGTATGTGGGCATCCTCCGCAGCGGCGAGGCCCGGTCTGAGATTATCCCGGAACTCCAGATCGTGTCCCAGGAGCAGTATGACCGGGTGGCCAAGGGGCGCTCCCAACGGTCTGCCGACTATGAGCGGAAAGGCGCTGCCCGGTGGGAAGCGGAGGTCACGCTGGTGGACGGCGTTGAGGTGACCGTCAACCGCCCGCCCCGGATCAGCCCCAGGAAAAACGTGGGGCGGGCGCTGTTATCCGGCAACGTGTACTGCGGCCACTGCGGTGGCCGCATTTTCGCGTCTACCGCCTGCCGGAGCCATGATCCCGCTGACCGAGTATCCATTTACAAATGCTACAACCGGACCCAGCACAAGACCCTCTGCGATGGCCCGACCACCTATCGGGCGGAGCGGGTGGACGCGGTAGTGGAAACGCTGCTGCGGAATATCTTTGAGCGGGCCAGGTCGGTGAACGAGAGCGAGCTGATCCGGCAGCAGGTAGAGGATACCGCTGCCCAGTGCAGGCAGAAGCTGCGTAAGGCCCAGGCTGACCACACCAAGGCTATGCGGGAGTTGGCCAAATGGGAGGGCTTGATGCTGGATTCCATTGAGGGCACCTGCGTGTTCTCCCCGGAACAGATCAAGCGGCGGATGGACACGGTGCAGGAGACGGTGGCCGGGCTGGCGGAGCAAATCGATGCGCTGAAAGAGCAGGCGGCGGAATCGGAATACGCAGCCAAGGAAATCCGGGAAAGCCACCAAAGGCTGCTGTCCTGGGCGGAGCTGTTTGACACGGCCTCTGTTGAGGAGAAAAAGATGATTGCGTCCTATCTGATCAAGGCGGTCACTCTGACCCGGGACTATGGGATTGAGGTAGAGTTCAGCGTGTCCGAGGCCCAGTACCTGGGCGGGATGGAGATGGGGTAGGGGAAGCCCCGGGAGATTTCCCAAAAAAATGTGGACGTGACCGCAAAGCTGTGATAAAATAAAGTGACTGAAGGTGAGGATTTGGACATAGAGACTACAGCGGCCCAGGGGCTGCACGTTACGGATGACAGCGCGGGCTATGACGCAGCCTGCAAGCGCGTCCTGTCTGAAAAGGCGATCCTGGCGCGGATCATGAAGTCCTGCCTGGAAGAATACAAAGAGTGCGATGTCAGTGACATTGCCGAGAAGTACATAGAGGGCCAGCCCCAGGTGTCCGCCGTCCCAGTGCTGCCGGACGAGGACAGCACAGTCATCAGCGGAATGGACACTGAGGACAAATCGGTGCGCGAGGGGTCGGTCACCTATGACATCCGGTTCCGAGCCATAGCCCCCAGCTCTGGCGAGCAGATCGCCCTTATTATCAACGTGGAGGCACAGAACGACTTCTACCCCGGCTATCCGCTGATCAAGCGGGGCATATACTATTGCAGCCGGATGATCTCTTCCCAGTATGGCCGGGAATTTACCGGCGCCCACTACGAGAAGATCAAAAAGGTCTATTCTATCTGGATTTGTATGAACCCGCCAAAGGTGCGGGAGAACACCATCACCCGTTACCGGCTGGTAGAGGAACATTTGGTGGGCGAGGCCAAAGAGCCAGTCAGGAACTATGATCTGCTCTCTATCGTTATGCTTTGCCTTGGCGGGCCGGATGGGGCAAACTATGACGGTGTCCTTCGGATGCTGGATGTGCTTCTCTCCAATGAAACCAGCGAGGCGGAGAAGCGGAAGATTTTGCAGGACGATTACGATATCCAAATGACGCGGACAATGGAACAGGAGGTGTCGGTCATGTGCAATTTGAGCAAGGGTGTTATGGAAAAAGGTATGGCGAAAGGCCGGGCCGAGGGTATGGCAGACGGTATCCTATCGGCTATCAAAAACCTCGTGAAAAACATGGGGGTGTCTGTCGAGCAGGCGATGTCTGTGCTGGAGATTCCAGAAGCAGAGCAGCAGAAATATATGGACCTTCTAGAGCGGCAGTAACCTACCCAGAACGCCACGGATGGCCTGAGAAATCCGTGGCGTTTTAGGCTTCATTTTTTCCTGCCCATTATTGTGGATGAAATCAGCTTTTTCCGGAAAAAGTTCGAACTTTTGGCGAGGTGTTCGCGTTGCTTTATGAACCGCTTGGGAGAGCGCCGCGTTCGCAACGCGGAGGTCGAGGGTTCGATCCCCTTCGAGTCCACCAGATGGACATTAGACGAACACCTATTATTTCAAAGGCGGCTTTGCCGTGATGGTGTGGCTCTGATGTCAGCAGAATTAAGAACTGAGGATTTGTCCTCAGTTCTTATTTTTTCGCATCATCTGTGCAAAATTTTGGTTGTACTATATATTTCGCTATCTTCGTCGAAATATAAAAAATAACATCTTGACAGCAACGGGACTCCGTGGTAAAATGAGCCAAGAAAGGAGCGAAACAGATGGATAACGTGATCTTGAAATCCTTATCCGCC
>CAJTJA010000119.1 GCA_910576845.1 uncultured Oscillibacter sp. | reverse complement strand
TACCTTGCCTTGTGGCTTGCTTTCCCTTGCATCGTAATCATTATTTGGATGATGGACTATAATCTGTTGATTGGGACTACGGGGACGGCATTTCGTATACAGGGCATACTAAACTGCATTGCGGCGGTTTGTGGAATAACGCTTGCGGTTCTGCATTATCTAGAAACCGAAAAGGCTCTGAAAAATAAACTAATACTTGCGGTGATTGCCGCTGGTACGGCCTTTTTATTGTTGTGTGGGAATTTTCTTTGCATCTTTTTTGATGGATTTGAGGAATACCACAGCTTCACTTCACCAGACGGAATACATACCATCGTTATCATGGAAAATGTCAGCTTAATCTCTGGACAGGTAACTCTATATGAGCGGGTCAATCCATTTCTGATTGATCTTGATCCAAAAGGACGCATCATCACCGACGATGGATATAGGCCGGTCTGCGCCGGGAAATACTCGCTCGTTTGGCAAGGGGATACAGTGACGCTATCTGTTACAAATGGAGCCGGATGGAACGAAACAATTTCGGTTACATTGGATGAACGTAGATAAATAAAATCAACTCAACAAAGAAAGTAGGTATGAACCGTGGGATTGGCTTATTTTTCCATTTTTATCGTGATATTGGGGCTGGCAGGGATAGCAGTTGTTTTGCTAAAAGCGGCGTGGGGAATCTGGAAAAAGGCGCGGTTCAAAATTTTGGCAATTATCCCGCTGCTTTTGGGTGGTATCAGCGCTTTTTACGCACTTTACTTCTTAGCAATCATTTTGAAAGAGGGAATTTATTCATTCTGAATAGTCTGTCAACAGGGTTTCGGCAATCCCGCTTTTCAACTGTCACTGGAAATCTGGCACAAAATGTGATAAACTGACAGAAATTTCACCGTAATGATTTCTATGGGGAAAAGAGGCAGCCGCCATGACAAGAGAAGAAAGAAAAGCCGTCAGTACATTAAAAAAAGACTTGCCTAAAATCGTAAAACCGCTGATGAAGCCGTATGGTTTCCGCATGACCAGCGGGCGCGTATGGGTCAGGAAGGACGACATGCTGTATGTGATGATCCCTCTGATCAACATAAAGGACGCCGCCGTCCTGCACACCACCTTTTCGGCGAAACCGGTATTCGCAGACGATTATCTATGGGACATCCTGGGTATGGAAGAAAACAAGTCCGAGCCGTTCAGTTTGCGGGTCACAGGCGCATTTACCGCACAGCCGGTCAAGTTCCATGTAAGCAACCATCCCCTCTCCGCATTGGATGCAGGGGAGCTTGAGGCGGGTTTGAGAGAAGATATGGAATACCTCTCAGCCCATATAGCGTCCGTGTCGCCTGATGGCTTGCCCTGGTTCCGCGAGATGGAGGCCAAGCAGGAACGGTATTTGCAGTCCGACGTCATGCGGCTGATCCTGCTGCTCCATGACGGCAACCGTGACGAAGCGGCCGCCTATTTGGAGCAGCACTCCATGAGGGATTTTATCATCAACGGAAAGAGCTTCGGTGAATTGGTGGAAGAATACTGCCGGAGGGTGTGATGGATCTGTTTCAGAGTTTTCAAAGAGAGTGTCCGGCTCCCGCCGCGCTGTGCGGGAAATACGCCTCCGCCCTCCCGCCGGAACTGCTGAACGTCTGGCAGAACTATGGCTTTGGCACCCTGCTGGACGGCTGTCTAAAAATCATCAACCCGGACGAGTATCAGGACCTGCTCCGGGATACCTATGCCCTCGGTGATTCCGCCATCCCCGTGTTCGCCACCGCCTTTGCCGGGCTCCTGACCTGGGAGAAGGGCCGCTACCTCCGCTTTGTCAACTACCAAAGCGGCACCTTTGAGGGCGTCTGCGCCGGGCTGAAATTCTTCTGGGGCGATCTGGCGGACGGCGTTTTCAACGACAGGTTCCTGGAGCTGGCGCAGTATCGGGAGGCTGTCCAGACTTTAGGCCCGCTTGGCTTTGATGAATGCTTCGGTTACGCGCCCTTGCCGGCCCTGGGCGGAAGCAGAGAGGCCCGACACCTGCGGAAATACAGGCTCCGAGAGCATATCGCCTTTATCGCTCAGTCGGCGGGAAGGGTGTCCAAACCGTACTCCGGCTCCGGCATTGTCTGAATCAGGGAGGGCTTGCTATGGACGTCTACTACAACGCCGATTTTGGCTGCATCGTCTGCCCGCAGACCACGGTAGGGAACACGCCCATGCGAGTGGTCATTGAGCCGGTCGCCGTGTTGAGGAAGGGTTTCACCGAGACTGCTCTGGGTGAGGCCATTTTAGCCGCCCTGGAGCGCTCCAGAACCGCCCCGCCTGTTCCCAGGGTGGATATGGGCGCGGGCCGCTTCTGGCAGGTCACCGGCATCCGTGGCTTCGGCGCTTTCAGCCGGAAGTTCCAATGCGTCGATCTCCGGGAGAGAGGCCCCATTCTGGAGGCCTTCAAATTGATTCGGGAGTCGGACGGCGGGTATGTCTGGCCCGAGAACCAGCCTCCTCTGGAGATTCCCGCAGATACTCCCGCGGCTCAGATGGGGGCGGAAATCCTGTCCCTGTTCTCCCCCGGCCTGGAGATTCCCGACAATGAAACTCTGTCTTTTGAGACGATTCGTGGCGGCATAATCTCTTATCGAAGGCCTTCGGACGCCTTCGCAGACTGCGGCGACGGCCACACGGACGCCTATCAGGTTTTTGCTTTGGAGGACGCTCCCAGAAGCCACATCGCATTCCTGATCGACAGCGGTTATCAGGAACTGAGTAAGGCGGCGGTTCTGGAGAAATGGCAGGAGCAGTACGGGCCGCTCTCCGAGTTCCGTTTCCAGCGCCGCAGGAAGCGACCGCTGCTGGCGTCCATGCAGGGAAAGACTGCGAAGGCCGAGATCGCGTCCCAAATCTACCGGGATGGGGAGGGGACCATGGAGGTCCTATGCCTCATAGAGCAAGCCCTTCCGCCGGAGGCCCAGGAGGCCATGCGGACTGAATATCAGGCCGTCATCCGCTCGATTGCCATTAAGGAGCGGCGGGAGGGCGGTTCGGAAGGGCTGGTGGTCAAATGATTCAGCCAGAGGAATTGGTCGGCAAGAGCGTCTGCAAGATCGGCCGGGCCGCCGCCATGTGCTGGATTCACTTTGGGCGGCCGGTGGAGATAGA
>CAJTJA010000118.1 GCA_910576845.1 uncultured Oscillibacter sp. | reverse complement strand
GCAGGAAAAAGAATACTCCTTGCAAAGCTCCTGAACCTTTTTCAGCTTATCGATCCACATAAGGCTTCCTCCAAACAGCTTCATTGCCCTCATTTTACCATATCAGCCTACTTTCAGCAAGCAATTCCACCGATTGACCATACAACAGCCAGGATAATCTGAGAGGTAAGCGGTATGGCTATGTCTGTGTCCTGCCCTGCTACCGGGCAGGACCAGCCAGCCGGTATAAACATTGATATGAGCGGCCCCAAAACCGGGGCCGCTCATATCAGGAAAAGAATGAGGTTTTAAGTAGCTTGGGATAATCTGACGCGCCATGGGCGATATGGTAGATCACCACCGTATCCCCCAGCAGGCGGTAAAACATAAGATATTTCCCCGCCAGGATGTACCGATACCCTGCGGCGCTCAATTCATCATCCCGGACTGGAGGACCTGACAGCGGGAAACGGGTCAACTGATCCATCGCGTCATAAATCCTGTCCGTTATGTTCCGGGCGGACTGCGGCCCGGAGAGGGCCATGTGTACCCGCGCAATTTCCTCCAATTCCGCCTGTGCTGGCGGGAGAATGTCCAGCTTACATCTGTTGTCCATAGATGGCCTCCAGGCGTTTGCGGGATTCCTCCATAGAAACGGCTGGCTGTCCAGACAACCGGGACTGCTCCGCCGCCGCCAGCTTTGCCCGGAGCCGCCAAATTTCCTCCCGGCGCTCAAAGGCTTCGATGCTCATGACCACCAGATCGCCCTCTCCATTTTTAGTAATATAAATGGGGGCATCTTCCTCATGGGCCATATCAGAAATAGTCCCGTATTCATTTCGCAGAGCGGTAGACGGTTTAATAATCATCGCAAGCCCTCCTCGTTATTATTCTGATAGTATTCTATCATCATTATCTCAAAACTACAACCCCCAGATTAAAATTTGTAAAGGAGAGTGAAAATATGGGATTCTGGGTTGGGAACTGGCTGCATGATCCGCCGAGCAAGGAGCATCTCACCTTTAGCTTTGCCGAAAATTCAGGCAGGCGGCCTGGAACACACGCTCCAGGCCGCCCGCCTTTTTTCTGCCCTCTGGCAGCGGCTCCCGCTGCTTTGGATGCCGAAAGAAAAGCCTCACGGTGAGACCGCCGCTCCCTGGCCGGGAACCCGCCTCACCGCAAGACCTACACCTTCGTGATCCACCCAATAAACAGCGATACCTTTTCCAAATCCTCGTCACTCAGCTCCCGCAGCTTTTCTGTCAGCGCCGCCCGCAGTGTATTTGTCCCTTGCAGGCCGGAGAAGAACTCCGCGGGGCTGACCTCAAAATAAGCCATGATGTTGAACAGCTCTTTCATGGAGGGCATCGTGGCCCCGCTGGTGATGGAGCGGATATAGGAACCGCTTTTCCCCAGCTCCAGGCTCAGTCGGTGCTCCGACACCCCTTTTTGACTTCGTAACGCTGTGATCCGCTCACGCAGATACCGCTCGTACTGCTGAACCTCGTCCATACCGTGCCTCCTCTCTGACTGTTCATTATTGTACCTTGAATTGTCGGAGAGTATCAGCGGTCAGATTATCAATTTCCTCTTTGATTTCCTCCGTATTGGTAGTATAATTATTAAACCCGAAAGAAAATTGATTTTTGTACTATTCAAACTGGGGGATTTGCTATGAGGAGTCATACCTGCTGCTTTACCGGACACCGGCAGCTTCCGCCGGGGAAACAGGCGGAGATCGCCGGACAGCTGGAGCGCGTTATCACCGGCCTGTATCAAAGGGGCATCCTATACTACGGGGCCGGGGGCGCATGGGGGTTCGACTGCCTCGCCGCTCAGACGGTGCTCCGCCTGCGGGAGAGCTGTCCCGGCATGAAGCTGATCCTGGTGCTGCCCTGCCTGACGCAGACGCAGAGCTGGAGACCGGAGGACATAGCGGAGTATGAGCGCATCAAGGCCCAGGCGGATAAAGTGGTCTATACTGCCCAGCAGTACACCAAGGGCTGTATGCACAAGCGGAACCGCCATCTGGTGGATAACAGCAGCGTGTGTGTCTGCTACTTTAACAGGGAGAGCGGCGGGACGGCCTATACGGTGAACTATGCCAAGAAGAACGGGCTGGAGATTATCAATCTTGCCCCTTGATGGTAAAAAAGCACTCCTTGACAGTCTGGATAGTCGGAACGAATAGAGCGGGGAATTGTTTTCAACGGGGAGATATGCTATACTTGAAGGACATTCGCAAAAGCACTCAATACTTCAGGAAAGCCAAAACGACGAGAAGGAGAACCTCTATGCAAACCGCAAAAGCATATTTGGAAACGCTGTATCAACGAAGGCCTGAACTGTTCCCCAGCGGGCTAAATCCATCACCGCTGACGGAACACGACATTCAACAGTTAGAAAACCGAGTCGGCTACCCGTTTCCCAGGCAGTATCGGAGCTATTTACAGGCATATCAGGTGCCGCGTATCAGCACCAGCGTCCGCTTCTGCACTTCACACGTCTACATCCGCTCCAAAGAAAGGGACACCTTCGTGCCAGAGGTAAAACCGGAAAACATAGTAGAAGTCGAATTTGACTGGGGCGGTGAAGGCGGTTTCAGCCGAGAGGAATATTGGGAACGCCGGGCGCCTGGGGAAGAACCTTATGAGATGATGGATCAGTTCTTGAAAGCCGGATATATCCTGATTGGGGAATACGACGGAGAGGGTTATTTCGTGTTCTATGACCTCGTAACCGCAGCCGTCCTGCATATTCATAACGAAGAAATCTGGGAAGAAGCTCCCCTGGATATGGTAGATGATTCCTCCTTAGTCCGTCCATTTATGGAGAAACACGCCAGCCAGCTCTGTCCGGATTTTGACACCTTCCTGCGCTTGGTCTGTACTGGGGAAATCTATCACGATGGCGATATGATATTTGTAGAGTTGCCTCCGGCCTAAATCGGCCAAAGGCGCACACAACTCAAGACGGTGGACACGCCATCCCGCCGCCCTGTCCGTTATTGTTACACATCCTGCGCCCTGCTGGGCTGCTGTTCCCGCTGTTCCTCTCGGTGTGTTACACGCCGAAAATACAACATACAGAAAATAGCCTGTTGACAACCGCAATATATTGTGTTATAGTATCACTGTAATTGATTGTTTGTGCGTTCTCCGCTGAAATGCGGAGCCGAGCCCACAGGGCTTGGGACCGGGGAGGCACCCGCATTGCATACGTT
>CAJTJA010000117.1 GCA_910576845.1 uncultured Oscillibacter sp. | reverse complement strand
GATACTGGATTGACTTAATTTTGCTTGTAGTTTGCGCCGCCGTTTCTTCAAAAAAGCACTGAAAATATTTAGAAATTATCGTTTATCAGGCAGTGGGCTATTCGGCTCACTGCCTATTCTGTCATTTTGACGATTGTAGATTCTAATTTTACGGGGGATTTCACTTGAAAACCATCCCCCGGATGCCGCTCAAAAAACTTGGGCGGCATTTCGCTTTTCTTGACCGAATTTTGACCTTTGCCCGTTATACTCGACCCATCAAAGCAAAGGAGGCCATGTATGCGAAAACGATTGATCGCTGTTCCCCTGATGTGCGGCGCACTTTTATCCCTCGCCGCCTGCGGGAACTATGCCATTCCAGACAGTACGCCCCCGCCGTCACAGGCTGTTGCCGCAAACCCGTTTGAGGCGGCGGAGGAGGACGCCGGATTTCTGGCAATGCTCACCCACGAAGCTGCTTCGGCTGATTTCTCCGAGAGCGGGGAGCGCCTGCCCTTCCCCTATGACGGCGGCGAGTTTCGGCTGGACTACCGATTCTCCCTCACCGGCAAGATGGATACCGTTGGATTTCTCCTGTTTCTGGACGGCCAGCCCCAGCCCTACAAGGTGAACGATACCGCAGCGGAGTATGAGTATTGCCATAGCTTCCCCGCAAAGGAGGATCAGAGCTTTTCCTTCCTCTTTGAGCCTGTAACCGGCAGCGCCGGCGATACGCTGGCCCTGACCGTGGTGAGCATCACAAACCCGGATTTCCAGCCGGACATGGAAGCCACCTCCAGCTATGGCTGGTATCATAAGACGCTGGAGTCCTGTGTTGAATTGAAATTCAACGCGGACGCGCCAGCCGCCCATTCAGACCTTCCGCCTGTCCGGGAAATCTTTTCACAAAGCGAGGTGCGGGAGGAAAAGGTCACAGCGCAGTATGTGGAAAACGAGCTTTCCAAATACGGCTGGGGCGGTGTGAGCATGGACACGCTGGACAGCGGAATTTATTATACGTTCTCCTATGACGGCGGCATCACCTATGACAACCTGTGCGTTTCCGCTCCCGTCCCCCTGCGATTTACCATGTGCGGCACAGCCGGAACAAGTTACAGCATCGCTTTTTTCCTGGATCATCAGCCGGTGAAACTTGATGAAAGCACCTGCCGCTCTGTTACCTTGAGCAAGGGGGGCGTCATGGAGCTTGAGGCCGTGATCGACCCGGACAAGCTGGGGCGGTTTCACACCTTCTACTGTGTGGCCGTCCCTCAGGACGGAGCCTCCGGCCCGTTCTTTAAGACCAATTCTATTTTATTGTATAAGGAGAGCTGAATATGAAAAAGACATTCTGCATGACATTGGCGCTGCTTTTTACCCTGGCGTTGGCCGCCTGCGGCAAGACGGATTCCCCGGCTCCTGCGGTTTCGGGAAACGCCCCCTCCGATACATCTGTGGTCGCTGTCCCGCCCTCTGGCGGACAGCAGAACCAGCCCGTTTCCCAGGCTGGAACATCCTGCACCTTCGACCCCGCCCTGTTTGGCGGCAAGCTCCAGAGCTGCGCCTATGCTGGAAATGGGACGCTTTTTGTGCTGGCGGACAAGCTGTACCTCTACGACACCGGGACTTCCACGGTGCTGGCCACCGCAGAAGCGCCCCTGAGCGATTTTGAAGTGCAGGCCATTGACGGGGGGTACGTCCTGTCCGGCATGGGCGATAGCGGCATGATGGCGTACATCTACGATAGTTCGCTCTCTCTGAACAAGGAGATCGCGGTGGATGAGCTTTTACAGGGGGATCTTGTTGTCAGCGAAACCGGGGGCGTAGCGGCCTCCACAGACGGGAAAAAGCTGGCCTTCGCCGCCTTGGGTGGGCTGTATCTGTATGACCTGGAAAGCGGGAGCCTGACTACCCTCCTGGACATGGCCCAAGACGCCGGAACAGCCAGCATCCGTATTTCCATGCTGAATGGTGCTGCCTTTGCCCAGGATAACAGCCAGATCGTGTTCTTTGGCAGCGGCAGCTCGATTCCCGCGGCAGACGGCGAGGAAGATTTTTCCATCTATGGGAGTATCGCCGTGGATGGCGGCGGTCTGAAGCTCACAAAACCGTCCGGCTATGAAATGGAAGAAATACAGAGCAGCGTCAGCCGGTTGTTTTTCCCGCAGACCTTTACCCAGGCCGATGGAACGCTGCTTTGGGTGGACCGGGCAACAGGCAGCGCCAATACGCTTTCCTTCTCTGCCAGCGGTGAGGGCAAAGACGGCGTGTACGGCTCGGAGCAGGGGAACTATGTGGCAACCGCCGTTTTGGACGGCAGTCTGACCGTTCGCGTCTATGACGTGGCCTCCGGCGCATTGGTTGCCACCGAAGTGATTGAGAACTCCGACCCCACATATTTCTACCGCATCCCCAGGATTTACCTTTTAGACGGGGCCAAAACCGCCGTAGTTGTTCTCGGAGGCAGTATCGACGAACTTGATACGCTGGTATCCACATTTGAGTTTGGAGCGTAACATGGAAATCACATTTGAAAGCGTATCGAAGCAATACAAGAAAAAGTATGCGCTGAAAAACTTTACCGCCACCTTGAGCGAGGGCGTGTACGGCCTGCTGGGTGAAAACGGGGCCGGAAAAACCACGCTCATCAATACCTTTGTGGGCATCCTGCGCGGGGACAGCGGCACGATCCGGGTGGACGGCCAGGATGTGAGGACGCTGGGCAAAGCGTTCCTGTCCCAAATCGGCTATATGCCGCAGTATCCTATCTTCTATCGGGATTTTACCGTCAAGGATTTTCTGCTCTATATGTGTGCGCTGAAAGACATTCCCGCCCACGAAGGGCAAGACCGGGTTTCCGAGCTGCTGGCCACGGTGAACCTGACGGACGCACAGGACAAGAAAATCGGCGCGCTCTCCGGCGGTATGCGTCAGCGCGTCGGCATTGTGCAGGCCATGCTGTCCGACCCCAAAATTCTGATTCTGGACGAGCCTACCGCCGGTCTTGACCCCAGCGAACGGATACGGTTTCGGAACCTGATCTCCCGGTTTGCCCAGGGCCGGACGATCCTGCTGGCAACCCACATTGTTTCGGATGTTGAGTGCATCGCGCGGGAAATCCTGCTGCTGAAACAGGGGACGCTTCTCATGCAGGGAACACCCGCCGCGCTGGAGCAGAACATTGAGGGCAAGGTGTGGAATGTGACCGCCGGGGCCGAGGATGCCGCGCTGCTGACGGATATGTACTGTGTCAGCAACATGAAGCAGGAGGACGGACAGTTTACCCTCCGCATTGTTGAGGATGGATGCCCAATCAAGACCGCACGGCCTGTCCAGCCCAACCTGGAGGATGTGTTCTTGTACTATAATCAAACGGCATGAAAAAGATCAATATCTCTTTCATGCGCTGCGGCGTAAACGCCGCAGCAGGCCGCATTCAGCGGCCTCGGTTTGAATTTCATCGTCAATCACAGCGTGTTTCACACGCAGACGGGCTTTGCCCGTCTGAAAAACAGCGTTGCTGTTTTTCGCGTTGTTTGACGATATTGCAGGGGGGAGCGCCATGATACGTCTGATACGGTATGAGTTTATTAAGCAGTTCTGTAAACGCTCCATCCTGACGCTCTTTGTGGTGTTCAGCCTCGCCAACCTGTTCAAAATCTATGGCGAATACAA
>CAJTJA010000116.1 GCA_910576845.1 uncultured Oscillibacter sp. | reverse complement strand
GGCTCAGATACAAGTCTTTATATTGTTTTGCGGAGTTCTCCCAGGACAGGTCCTTCACCATATCCCGCAGGATCATTTCATCCCAATACTTGCGCTGGTCAAAATAGAACGCCTTCGCCCGGTTGATAGCGTCCAGAAGCAGGCCGGCGTCGTAGCGGTCGAAGGTAAAGCCATTCCCGGAGTTGAGGCCCATGTTATAAGGCTCCACCGTATCCTTCAAACCGCCGGTTTCCCGGACGATGGGAATGGTGCCGTAGTGCATGGCGATGAGCTGCGTCAGCCCGCAGGGCTCAAATTGAGACGGGACCAACAGGGCGTCGGCTCCTGCGTAGATCCTGTGCGACCGTGCTTCATCGTACATGATATTCGCGCACACGCGTCCCTTGTACGCATTCTCATAATACCGGAAAGAGTCCTCATATACCCGGTCTCCGCTGCCAAGCACCACGACTTGCGTATACTTGTCCACAACTTGGGGAAGAACTGCATTGACCAAATCCAGTCCCTTCTGATTCGTCAGCCGGGAGATCAGTCCGATCACAAATTTGCCGCTGTCCTGGACCAGGCCCAATTCCTCCTGCAGCTTCTGCTTGTTCTCCTTTTTCTTTTCCAGCACATTGGAGATGTTGTAGCCGGCGTGCAGGCAGGAATCGGTCTCCGGGTTCCATATATCATAGTCGATGCCGTTTACAATGCCGCGCAGTTTGCCGGAATGATACCGCAGATGGGCGTCTAAGGTCTCTCCGTAGTACGCGCTCTGAATCTCCCCCGCATAGGTCTGGCTTACGGTGGTAATGATGTTTGCGTAGGCCAATCCGCCCTTGAGCATATTTGCGTCGTTATAGCCTGTTTTCAAAGCATCCATGTCAAAGACGTAATCCGGCAGTCCGGACCAGTAGCGAATTGTAGGAATATCGTAAATTCCCTGGAAACGGAGATTGTGGATGGTCAGGATCGTTTTCGCGCTGTTGAGCCGGGTGTTGGCAAACAGCGTCCGCAGATACACCGGGACCAGGGCGGCCTGCCAGTCGTGGCAGTGGATGATATCGGGGATCCAATCCATGTAGTTCAGCGCCGCAAGAGCCGCCTTTGCGAAGTAGCAGTATTTGGGGATATCGTCAATGAGATTAGTGTATGGATTTCCCCAGCTGAAAAACTCTTCGTTGTCAATAAAATCGTATACCACGCCGTCCCAGACATACTCCATGATGCCCACATAATAAGACCGGCCATCGGCGCAGAGGTCCATCTGAAAAGATCCGCGGTAAATCATTTTCTGCTGATACTCCCACGGGATGCACTTATAGCGGGGAAGGATGACTTTCACATCGCAGTTTTGCTTCACCAGCGCCTTGGGAAGCGCGTACATCACATCGCCCAGGCCGCCGGTCTTGACAAATGGATAGCATTCCGAACCGATGAACACGACGCTCCTTCTGGGGGACGGATTAGCCTGTTCCGGTGTGGACGCTTCTGTGGGCTCTTCCGCCACGACATCCTCCGGAGCAGGTATTTCTGCAGGTTCCTCCACCGGGGTATTCTCTTCCGTAGTTTCTATGTCTGCCGGCTGTGGCCGTTCCTCCTGGACCGCATTTGCGGGTTCGGTCTGCGGAAGCTTTTCAATCTGCTCTTCTGCAGCCTTGGGAGGTTCCGCTTCAATTTTTTCCGCCAGCGGGTTCACACTGTCCTCCCCGGCAGCTTGAACCTTGGGTTCTGCGGTAATTGGTTCCAATGGAGCTTTGTTTGTTCTGTCAGTCTTTGCGGTTTTCTTTTTTGCCATTTTGCATCACCTTACATCCTGATTTATGAACTCTGGTTTCCTGACGCGTTGCGAAGAGCGCATCCAGCCGTTATTTATAATCGCCCAATTTGCTTTCGTGTTCCCGTTTCTTCTTGAGCTATTGCGGCATGACGCTTTAGACCATGCCGGGAATACGGAACCAAATTGGGACTTTATCATTATACAGCATGAACAAATGCAAAACAAGGCAGGTCGGACAATTTTTAAGGCAAATATATCAGGAGTCAGGATGCGTGGGGGAACAGAACATCCCATCTGTCGATCACGTATAACAGAGTGCACTCCTGTTGGGTTTTCCCGGTTTGATAATCTCAGCCATGTATTGTTGTATGGCTTATTTAGGAGTTTTTGAGCCACTCCTGATACTCCTCCAGCGAGATCTTCCCCGCCTCGCACTCCGCTTTTTTCTCTCTGGCCCTCTCACCCCAGGCGTAGAGCGTAGCAGGAGTGATCTTTCCGGTCTTCGTCCAAGCAAACCGCTTCTTGTACTCCCGGCGGTAGACCTTGAATATCTCGTCATTCTCCTTGCTCTGTGACCAGTGGACGAAAGCGCCGATCTCCTTGCAGACACGCCCCTTTTCATCCGTGGTGACGTCGCAGTACTCGGCGGTGCCCCTGCCCTTGACGGCGAAGTAGAGGCCGCAGTTCTTGCACACGCGCATCCGCTGTTCCCGCTGGACGCACTCCCGAAGGAAGTAGTCGATCAGGTCGTAGATGGTTTTGGGATAGAGGACCTCCGTGAAGGTGTGGGAGTCAACCAGCTCGAATTTCAGAGGCAGGACGCAGAACTGGAACGTGTTCAGTGTGTCGGAGCCCTCACGCTTGTAGTAACTCGCCATAAGCTCCTGGACGGAGGCCTTTTTCCCCAGATCAATGTCCAGGACCTCCTGGAAGAGCCGCTGGATCTGCCTCTGCATGGTGTCAAGATTGCTGGGGATGTGGGTCAGGTCCTTCCTGGGCAGAAGGTCGATCAGATCAGAGCCGTCCGAGTTTGCCGCTTGATTGAAACGCTGCAACCAGTCCAGGCGAAGCTGGTGGAAATAGATGTGGGCCTCCGCCAGCTCGTCCAATCCGGCGAGAACGATGGCCGCGTCCTGCGAATCCCGGGTCTGATAGAACCGCAGGACCGCCTTCTCCATATTCTTGATCATGGGCTCATACTTCCAGATATCCAGACGCAGCAGCCTCAAAAGACTTTCCGGAAACGGGAAGTCTTTTTTTGCCAGCGATGAGTCAGGGCCATAACAAAAATGCTCTCTGCGGTTGGAGATGTAGGTTTTGAATGTATAGTGGTTCATTTCACACCCCCGAAAATAGACTGTCAATAAAATAATTATATGAACGGTCTTGACAGGAACCCGGGAGCCTGCTAAACTGGAACGTGAAGAGACCGCTCATATAACAAAAGATAAAATAAGACTATCATATGAGCGAATAAAAGTCAAATCAATTTTCAAAGGAGGTACTACGATGAAAAACACCATTCTCTCATCGCTCAACACCATCGACGGGGAGACTCTGATGAATCGCCCGCTCCAGCCGCTGAGCTTTGTGGTGGACACACTGATCTCCCAGGGCCTGCACATCCTCGCTGGTTCTCCCAAGGTCGGGAAATCCTGGCTGGCACTATGGCTGGCGGTGGCCGTTGCCAAGGGCGAACCCGTCTGGGGAATGCAGGTAAAACAGGGCACGACACTGTACCTCTGTCTGGAAGACACCCAGCTCCGCATCCAGAACCGGCTGTTCGACGTGACGGAGGACGCACCGGCTAATGTCCACTTCTGCACTGAGAGCCGCATCCTGGGTGATGGGCTGACCGAGCAACTGGAGCAGTTCTTCAGTGAGCACCCGGACACCTCCCTCATCATCATCGACACCCTGCAAATGATCCG
>CAJTJA010000115.1 GCA_910576845.1 uncultured Oscillibacter sp. | reverse complement strand
CAGACGGTGGACTACCGCAGCAAGCGGAAGGTTTTCCTGGACGAGAGCGAGTGGGTGATGTACCCCGACCCGTCTATCCCCGCCATCGTGCCGGAGGAGCTGTGGGACCGGGCCAACGCCCTATACAAGCGGCGCAGCAAACAAATGATGGCCCATCAGAGCGGAGCAGAATTCCACAACCGCTACCCCTACAGCGGAAAGATCATCTGTGAGGAGCATGGAACCAGCTTCCACCGGCAGGTGCTGAAAAGCAGGGCGGGGGAGAAGGAGGTCTGGCAGTGCCGGGTATATCGGAACCGGGGCCGGGCGGCCTGCTCCGCGCCGCAGCTCTACACTACCGAATTGGACCAGATGATGGCGGGCATTTTTGACCAACTGGCCCAGGACAGACAGGCCATCGTCGACGCAGTGGTGACCGTCCTCCAGTCTGTCCCTGACGAACATGACTACACCCAGGAAATTCGGCACATAGAGGAAGAATTGTCCGCCATCCAGGCAAAAAAAGACCGCCTGCTGGAGATGAGCATTGAGGGCGTCATCTCCATGGCGGAGTTCAAGCAGCGCAACGACGGCTTTAACGAGCAAATGACCATCCTGGAGGGGAGGCGGGCCGCGCTCCGGGCTGAGGCGGAGAAAGACCGGCGCACGCCGGCGCAGCTGGAGGAGATCCGCGCCGCATTGGAACAGGAGCTGTCCTTTTCGAACAGTATCAATTCCGCTCTTGTCACCACGATTTTAGATAAGATCGTGGTCAAAAAAGGCAGTACCAAAGAGGAACTTCACCTGGATATCCACCTGAAATCCGGCGGCCCGTGGAGGGCCGTTTTTGACCGGGAAAAATCCTCCTTCCGCTGTACCCCTTCTTTACAATATGCGCCACCAACCGCAGATTGTGCTCAATGAGCATATCCCTGGAATCTTCATCGCCCTGTGCCATCCGGTCCAGACAATCCTGTTCCTCCTCCCGAGTGAGGGCCCGGGGAAAGGAGCCCGTGTTCCCCGCCAGGCGCAGGGTGAAGAACAGACCATTCAGTGTTAATAACAGCCATGCCGTCCACATGGACACCACCTCCACCCAAACTGTATGCAGCGGCGGCGTGTCCATATTAAAAGTGAGGCGATACGCTGTGCTTTCAGAGGATTGCACCTATATTCCGATGGCGGGGGGAACAATGATGGAAAGATGTGGAGGCGGGGGTATTGGGACTGTCCCCAATACCCCCGCCCATTTTCAGGCTCTGTTTCAGGACGCCATCGCGTCGTTATACAAATCAATGCAGTCGCTCAGTACCTCTTCCACGTGAATCAGTCCGCCCAGATACTCCCGGCCCGGGTCGTCAATGGGATTGCCGCTCTCCACCTGCCGGATCATCCACTCAATGGCCGACGCCATCCGCTCCATCTGGCTGGCATAATAGTTGGCGTTGTCCGCGCTCATGGACTCCTCCATCAGCTGGTTGTTATCCCCGGCGGCGGCCTTATACGCCTCAATGGTGTCCAGCAGTTCCTGGTACAGCGGACGGATGGGCTCCAGGTTCAGCTCCTCAATGTTGTAGTCGGAGATATCCTGGCTGTAACACTCGGAAGTAACCTTTTTAACCACGGTGATCGCGTGGCTGAAGCCGTAGATGAGCAGGCGGCCATCCTCCTGCATCTGCTTTTCCTCCACCTCCACCCGCTGGATGCTTACCGCTTCCAGGGCGTCCATATACTCATAGGCCAGATCCTCAAAAATGGCCGCATTGGCCTGGATGGCCTTATGGTACTCCTTGGGCCGGGCATACTGGTCGTCGGCATAGCTGTAGTCGGAATAGATATCGGAGAAGGTGTCCATCAGTATGCGCAGCGGCTCAATAATCTCCAGCGTCAGCTCGTCCAGCGGTTCAAAGGCTGGTTCCAGCCCAGCCACATATTCTGCGTCCTCCAGCAGGTCGGTGTTATAGGGAGAGATATCATATTTATAAGTATACTCGCTGTCGGAAAGAAGGGCGAACTCATCCGCGTACTCCACTACCTCATAGTAGCTGTACAGCGTATCCAGCACATCCACGATCTTATTGTTCATATCCACGTAGATGTTATACTTCACCCTGTCTACCAGCTCCGGGTCCAGGGACTCCTCCGGCTCGCTCGGGGTGGGCGAAGGCTCCTGACTGGGGGCAGTGCTGGCGGAGGGAGTTCCCTTGTCCGAGTTTTCCGCCCCCGGGTCAGAGGGGGAGCACCCGGCACACGCCAGCAGCAGAACCAGCAGCAGGGCCAGAAGCTTCTCTGTTTTCTTCATAATCCGTTTTCCTCCTAATCATTCATTTCCTCCGGCGGAAGTCGAGGGTATCCTGTCTCTCCGCCAAAGCGCCGGTACATTATACCAATTCGGCTTTTTCCGCCGCAAAATAAGAGGCAGGCGCAAATCCTTCCAGGCTTCGGCATTCTCCGCCGCCAAACCGCATGGAGCGCCATACCCAAACCGCATGGAGCGCCATACCTTTTACTTATTAATATTTATGTCGTGGCAGAGGGCGGCGGGGACATAAAATTCTCCCGCGCACATCGGTGCAGTACAATGCCGGTTGACAAAGCGATATTGACGCAGCCAAAAAGAGACTATATAATGGCAGTATGACCAACAGGATCGAGTGGTATCAAAAACTTCTTGATGAGATGAGGGACGAAACACAATGACGCCAATAAAGTTAGCCAATTCGCCAATTACATATTTTGTAAGCAGGGCAGGGCAAGCCGAATGGATATTGTTTATCCACGCCGCTTTCGTAAACCACAATATGTTCCAAGCGCAGTTTGAGTATTTTGAGAATAAACATAACATTCTGGCTATTGATATCATTGGCCACGGACAGTCAACGGATACTCAAAAAGGCGATACGGTAGATAAGATGTCAAAGTGGATATTTGACATTCTAGAAACTGAAAGCATTGATAAAGCGCATATTGTCGGTGTTTCATTGGGCGCAGTTTTAGCACAGGATTTTGCTAACCATTATCCACACAAAGTAAGCTCGCTGGCTTGCTTTGGAGGGTATGACATCAATAATTTCGACGCAAAAATGAAACATGATAATGGTGCAAAGCAGACGCTGATGATGCTGAAGGCGCTTTTTTCGGTTAAATGGTTTGCAAAAGCAAACAAGAAAATCTCTGCATATACTTCACAGGCTCAAAATGATTTTTATGCTATGAATATATGCTTTCCAAAAAAGTCGTTTATGTTTTTGGCAACGCTTAATACTATGGTAAACAAGCATGAAACCGGGCGAAGAAATTACCCTTTGCTGATCGGGTGCGGAAAATTTGATATCCCAATGGAATTGGAGGCAATAAAAGCATGGAAAAGCAGTGAACCCGATTGTAAAGTAGTTCTTTTTGAAAATGCGGGACACTGTGTTAATATGGATGTGCCGCAGGAATTTAATCGAGTAATGGAGGAATTTTGGGCAGGCGCAAATGGTTGACTTGCCGGTTATGGCACAGGAATCCTAACGATAAAAATTCAGGGCTTTACAAATGAGGCGAACTATGGTATAGTGTCGAAAGTTTGGGCATATCCCAAAAATATGACATAGGAGGAGTACACATGGGGAATCAGAGCAAGCGCCATGCGCTCTCGCTGGCGGAAAAAATGGGCATCTCCCTGATCTGCGGCCTTGTGGCCGGAGTGTTGCTGTTGTTTTTGAGGGAGTCCTTGACGGGTGCGGGAAAAGAGGCGGTTTGGAATACCGTCAACAACCTTTTTTTCCAGGACATCACCGCGC
>CAJTJA010000114.1 GCA_910576845.1 uncultured Oscillibacter sp. | reverse complement strand
CGGCTATATTGTGCCGCTGAAAAATATCATCAACGAGGTTTACAGCAAGGACATTTCCAGGAAGCTGCTGCCTGTATTCGCGGCAAAACAGCGGAACGGGGAGTTTATCGGTAACTGGGCGATTTACGGTTATCAGAAATGCGCCGACGATTACCACCGCATTGAGCCAGACCCGGAAATTGCGCCCGTGATTCGAGAAATCTTTCAATGGCGGCTCTCCGGCATAAGCTATCAGAATATTGCCCGGAAGCTGAACGAGCGGAATATCCCCTCTCCTGGCCGCTATCACTATTTGAAAGGTAATTCAAAATCCGAACGATATGCCAACGCGATTTGGAACGTATGCTCCGTTAAAAACATACTGTCCAGCGAGGTTTACCTGGGTCATATGGTGCAGGGAAGGAAACGCTCCGGGCTTTCTGAGGGCAGAAAGACCTGCCGTGTACCAAAATCCGAGTGGATTATCGTCCGCAATACCCATGAACCTCTGGTGGATGAAGAAACCTTTCAAGCGGTTCAGCGGATGGCAGAGGACGCCAAAAGCACCTATCATGCGCGAGAGGGAAAATATGACGGATTGGGTGCAACACCCAATATTCTCCGAAAGCTGGTCTACTGCGCGGACTGCAAGCGGCCCCTGGTGAGATATAAAAACGTGAACAGCAGTATCGGGAGACGCTACTATGTTTACATCTGCCAGACCCACTCCAATGATCTTGCTTCCTGCCCAAAGAAGTATTTCCATGAGACGAAGCTGATTGAGCTTCTTTGGGACACGTTACAGCAGGAGATCGCACTGGCTGGGGATTTGGATAAGTTGGTGCGCCAGTACAGCACATCAGCAAAAGCGGCGGGTCGGGAGGCGGCTGTCAAGCGGGAGATCGCTGCTGCAAGGCAGGCCCTAAGCCGTGCGGAAATGCTCTATGACAGCTTGTATCAGAATTACGCTGATAAACTGATGTCAGAGCGGGAATACACGGAAATGAAGCGGCAGTACCGCTCCGATATGGAAAGGGCGCAGGCCCGGTTGGATGAGCTGGAACAGCGGCAGAAGGACGAACGCCAGCAGACCATGGAAAACCCCTGGCTCACCGCCTGCGGCCAGTTCCGGGAAGAACAGGCGTTGACGGCGGATATGGCCCACGCCCTGATTGAGCGGGTAGAAATTGACGCAGAGAATCATGTATCCATCACTTTGCGTTACCGGGATGAATACAATGCCCTGCTCCGGCTGCTGGCGGCAGAGGGAGAGGCGGTGTCCGCATGACCGGCGTGACCGCTAAATACATCCGGTTGTCTGCTGAGGACGTTGATTTAGGAAAAGACGGGAAGATCGAATCCAACAGCGTCACGAACCAGAGAAACCTGCTGGACGCTGTTATCAGCCGCACCCCGGAATTGGCGGATTCCCATGTAGTCGAGTTCTGTGATGACGGATGGAGCGGCAAAAACTTCGAGCGTCCCGGCTTTCAAGCAATGATCGCCCAGGTGCGGGCGGGGAAAATCCAATGTATCGTGGTGAAGGATTTATCCCGGTTTGGCCGTGATTATCTTACAGTCGGCAACTACATTTCCAGCGTATTCCCCTTCCTGGGAGTGCGGTTTATCGCCGTCAATGATGGCTTTGACAGCATCCGGCCAGCCGATATTGACAGCCTGGAAACCTCCTTTAAGGCCCTCATATACGACCTATACAGCCGGGACCTGTCCCGGAAGGTGCGGAGCGCAAAGCGTTTCCGTGCCCAGCAGGGAGACTTTCTTTCCCCTTTTGCTCCCTATGGTTACGTCAAGGACCCGGCTGACAGAAGCCGCCTTGTGATAGACCCGGAGGCGGCGGAGACGGTGCGGCGTATTTTTCGCATGACGGCGGACGGCCAGAGGAAGGAACAGCTTGCACGGCAGCTCAACGCGGAGGGCGTACCTACTCCCATGCTTTACAAGCGGGCGGCTGGGTGTACCCGCACCAAATGGAACAATCTGTTTGACGAAAACTTTTGGACGGGCGGTCTGATTTATGGCATCCTGCGGGATGAACGGTATGTGGGCAGGGTTGTCTATGGGAAGCATACTCGTGACCGGATCGGTCATGCCCATGTGGTTCGGGTTGACCGTGAGGACTGGATAGTTGTAGACGATACCCATGAGGGTATTGTTACTCAGGAAGAATTTGACCGCGCACAAGCGGCAATACGAGCCTTGGAATGCGGAGCGGTCAAAAATCATAGGCATCCCTTGCAGAAGAAAGTCCGCTGTGCAACCTGCGGCTATGCCATGAGTCGGGTACAGGGGTCAGCGCCGTATTTCGTGTGCCGTACTTCTCGCATGAATTCCGCCTATACTTGCAGGGTGAGGATACCCGAAGCGGACGTTCTGGATACTGTGTCCGAAGGGCTTCGTATGCAGGCGTTGATAGCGGTGGAACTGAGACGGTTATGGGAGGAACAGTGCCAGGGCCGGAAAAAGGATATTACCGCCACGAGGAAAAAACTCGCGGGACTGCGGGAGAAACACCAGCGGCTTTCCCAGCAGGTCAGCGGCCTCTATGAATCCTTTGCATTGGGCGAGATCAGCAAGGCGGAATATCTCACCGCAAAAGCCGCCGCCGCAAAACAGCGGGACGATGCCGCTGTCCAGATCACCGAGTTGGAGGCCTCGCTGGAGAATATGGACACGGACGGTAGCTTGCGGAACGGTTTTGTTTCTGCCTTTGGAAAGTATCAGGAGGTAGAGGAAATTACCGATGAGATTGTGGCGGATGTTTTGAAAGAGGTCCACATCCACCCTGGCGGGCGAATTGAAACCGTCTGGAATTACCGGGACGAGCTGAAAAAGCTGATACTTGATTTGCAAGGAGATCATCAGGATGGAGAATAAAAGAGCCTGGATTTATTGCAGGGTCGCACACCCTGACGCACACGCGCTGGCGGCTCAACAGGCCAGTCTGGAGGCATATGCGGAAGCGCACGGTTTTAAGGTTGTGGGCACGACTGCTGAACAGGCCAGCGGGTTAGACTTCTCCCGCCGTGGGCTGGCCGAGGTTTCCGGTGCGGTGGCTGATGGGAAAATCGACCTTCTGCTGGTAGCAGACCTCTCCCGCTTGGGGCGGGATGTTGGAAGGACGGACGCTTATCTGCGCTGGCTGGAAGATCAGTTTGTTGAGGTGGTCTGTGCTGACGGCGCTGTGCCACAGACGGCCACCGAGATACTGCGTGAGTTGGTGAACACAAGCAGGACAGATTACAGATAGTCCCAAGCAGGGGCCTCTCCATCCAAGAACTTGGACGGAGAGGCCCTTAATCCGTATAAAATTGGGGTGAAATACCATGGATATTAGATTTGCCGATACGACAGAAGCCGCCTATCAGGACCGGGTTTGCAGTATCCTCGCATCACTCAGCCTAATGGTAGACGCTCAAAAACATTCGGGAGATTGTAACGGAAATCTCCGGTGGCTGTACCGACGTGAAATGGAGTACCATTACAGACGAGCGGTTTTTGAAGCCCTTCGGCTGCTGGATATTCTGATTCACGACACCGGCATTGTAAATGAAACAAACCTGAACCGACTTTGCGAGAACGGGCACACCGCGCTGGAAGATTTAATTAGCAGATATGCCAAGTGTTTTGATACTGAGGTCGAGTAGTCCCGCAGTTGAAACCATTCGAAAGTGTTCATAGTTTATTTACATTTAATTTTTGTTCCGTGCTTGACATTGGCGGATGACGGCCACACGGGAACCGATACGGAACGCGAAAGTTTCCAGCGGCTTTTA
>CAJTJA010000113.1 GCA_910576845.1 uncultured Oscillibacter sp. | reverse complement strand
TGTTTATCCGGAGCGGCACTGGTCAGCTTTGATGAACGAGAAAAACCGAAGGGCACACGCCCTTCGGTTTTTTTCTGTGCTGGGATTTTCACAACGATCACGATAAGTCATTTGGGAAAGAAACGGAAAAAATATGAGTAGCTTTTAAAAGGAAGGAACATTATTTTAAGCATAATTCTGACTATTAAGGCAGTTAGACATAATGGATTACTAAGAGCTTGGAGATGAGAAAGGAGCGTAACGAAACGTGAAGCTTTGAAAGATTTACTCTGGATTGAAATAACGGTAAATTACTGAAAACCGAGCATTGGCTGACGGTGTCAACTGCCGGGATTCCGGCAGTTGGGTTCTTATGCTGTTCTCACTATATCCATGGACATGGGCGGCAATGGCTGGAGCGGCCATGGTTTCTGGTCCACAAAAAATTTAATAAAAAGACGATTCCGCCGCATGCTGTGAGACGAAGAAAACTGGCAGGAACCATGGTGTCCTGCCGGTTTTCTATGCTGCGAATATGATAGCGGGGCAAGGGGTATGTCAATCCTTTTGTGGTGAAAAAAGTTCAGAGCAGTTGAATTGTATAGCCAAAGGGGGGCAGCGTTGTGCCGAGGGCCGTTGCCTCGTAAGAATTGTGATTGATGAGCATGCGGATTTTTTGACCGTTTCTGCCCCGAGTTGCAATTTCTACCCCTTCAGGGGAGGCAGTGGCTTCAATCCGGCAGTCTGCCAGAATGGTTTTCGTCAGCTTGGAGGTGATATCCGCATCCAGGGAGCAACCCAGGTAATACACCGCGCCTGCGCCTTGCTTTTTGCGGGTAACAGCGGCATAGCCCGCATAAAAGGGATCACCGTATCGGAAAAGCACTTCGGCATCCTGAACCTCCAGCATGTCTCGGAAAATTCCACCGAATCCCTGCGTTCCGGAAAAGACACCCTCTCCAACAACTGGAAAAGCTTTCAGTTCCTGAAGACTTTCCGTCTCCGCTACCGTTGCTCCGACAAGTTTCGTGTAGCCAACGGGAATTGTTTTTCCAAAGAAGAGGTTGTTGTCCGGGTCCTTTACCGCGTTTCGATAAGTGAGGATCAGTGTGCCGCCCTCTTGAACAAATCGCTCCGCCTTGGCGCGGAGTTCCGGCTTGGTGATAATGAGCTGAGGCAGCACCACCACTTTATAGCCGGTGAATTCTGCCTCTGCCGGAATCACATCTACAGAGACGTTCACATCGTAAAAGGTTTTATATAGTTTTTCCATCTCTTCCTGACAGTCCAGCAGTACGCTTTGACGCTGGATGCGAAAGGAGGCCAGGGAATCATAATCATAAATAATGGCGGCGTCGCTGTGAATAGGGGCTTCCAAAGCTTCGGCATATTGACGGATATCCCGGAAGAAGTTTTGAACCTCGTAAAATTTCCGGCCTCTAAGATTATCCGCGTCGAGTATCCCATAGCAGAACTGTTCCGCACCCTTCGTAGCCCCCCGGTAACGGAAGTACAGCATGGAAGTGCAGCCGTGGGCCATAGCTTGGCAGGACCACATCCTGGCTTGGTTGGGGCGGGGGAGAAAGCCGGTGACATCATGGCCCTGGGCTCCCATGATGGCCTCGGTAATCCAGAAATTCTCCCTTCGAAGCCCCCGGATATAATCCAGACCAAAGGCAATTTTATGGGGCGGCAGAGGTTCCTTTTGGCCTCCCCAGACGGGGTAATTGTTATAGGCTGCGACGTCGAGGCACTTGGCCGCCTGGGCATAATCCACGTGTTTGCGCAGGCCTCCGCCGGGAAAGTCATGTATGATGTTGGCCTGAGAATCAATTTCCCGAATCAGGCGGGCCTGAAAATCCAGGAAATCGCAGAGACTTTTACTCCGAAACCGCTCCCAGTCCAGCCGGAGGGCGGGATTATGGGTAGTGATGGTAGCAGCGGGAAGTGGGATTTCATCAAATCCGTTGTATTCCTGAGACCAAAAGGCGGTGCCGTAGGTACTATTGAGTTTTTCGATATCTCCGTCAAATTTGTCGCGAAGGAAACGCTGGAAGGCCCTCCGGCAATGGGGGCACCAGCATAGGTCGCTGTCCTCATGACCGATTTCGTTGTCAATCTGCCAAGCTTCAATCTGCGGTTTGCCTTTATAATGGCTCACCAGGGCCCGGATGATCTTTTCGGAGTATTGATATAGTTCGGGACTGTTATAACAGCAGACATGGCGTCCGCCGAATGCCCGCCGCTGTCCATTCTCAAATTGAGAGAGAATGTCGGGGTGCTTTTTGACGAGCCAGGCCGGAACAGTGGCGGTGGGGGTGCCCATAATAACATGAAGGCCCTTCTCCGCAGCCTTGGCAATGACTTGGTCAAAGAAAGAAAAATCATACTGCCCCTCGGTCCTCTCCATCAGGTGCCAGGAGAACTCGGCAATGCGGATAACATTGCCGCCCATTTCCCTGATGGTCTCCATATCGGCCTCCATCAAGGCGGGGCTCCACTGTTCGGGGTAATAATCGACGCCTAACAGCATGGTCCGCCGCTCCTTTTCCGGCAATTTTCAAACAGAGCTTTCCGGTGGTTTCTATCCCCCAATATGCTTATGCTAGGAAACCCTTGAGAATGCAGTCTTCGGCCTCCTCCTCGGTAAGGCCCAGAGTTTCCAGCTTTAAAAGCTGGTCCCCGGCAATTTTCCCGATGGCCGCCTCGTGGACAAGCTGGGCCTCAGTGCAGTTGGCCGTGATGGCGGGAATGGACTTAATCTTGGCCGCTCCCATGATGATGGAGTCGCATTGAACGTGGCCGAAGCACTGGGCATTTCCCACCATCCTGGGGTAAAACACCTGCTCCGAGCGGTCTTGGGCTACGGACCGGGAGATTACCCGGCCCTTAGAGTCCTCGCCGTCGAGGATAATTTCCATATCGCTCTCCGCCGTCTGTTCTCCATGGGTCAGCAGGCGTTCCGTCACCACAGCCTCCGCTCCTTTTCCGCAGACAATTTTGGTGCTGCGTTTGGTGGAGTCGATGCCCTTGATCTGAACGGTTTCCATCTGGATGGAAGCTCCCTCTTCCAGATAGACCACTGTCTCGGGATTCATAATCCGGCCGCCTTTGCCGTCTCCCTCGCCATAGTGCTTTTCCGTGTAACGGATTTTGGAGTTTTTCCCCACATAGAACGTATGGATGCCGTCATGGCGGGACTCCTGGTCTCCGCAGTTGTGGATGCCGCATCCGGCCACGATGTCCACGTCGCAGCCCTCTCCGATATAAAAGTCGTTGTAGACCATTTCCTGTATGCCCGGCTTGGTAATAATGACGGGAATGTGACAGGTTTCTCCCACGGTGCCGGGTTTGATGCGGATGTTAATGCCGGGCTTGTCCTCTTTGGAGGTGATTTCAATATGCTCTGTGGACTGGCGGCCGTCGCAGCCGGAATCCTTGCGGATATTAAACGCCCCTACGGGCTTTCCAATCAGGTCCGCGATTTTCTCCAATAAGCCGCGGTCGATCTCAGTGTCCATCATTGCGCCATCGCCTCCTTTGTCAGTACAGGGCACCCGCCTAAGGTGTCCGCCAAAATCTGGGGCAGAATCTCCTCCGGGGTTCCCCGGTGGCGGAGCCGCCCGTCTCCCACCACAATCACCTCGTCCGCCAGGGAGATAATGCGCTCCTGGTGGGAGATGATGATCATAGTGGCCCCTCCGGCGGCGTGGAGCTGCTCGAAAGTCTCTGTCAGCCGGGCAAAGGACCACAGATCAATGCCTGCCTCCGGCTCGTCAAAAATCATCAGCCTTCCTTGGCGGGCCAGAATGGAGGCGATTTCAATGCGCTTCACCTCGCCGCCGGAGAGAGAGGCGTCTACCTCCCGGTCCAGGTAGTCGTTGGCGCACAGTCCCACCCGGGTGAGGTATTGGCAGCAGCGGTCCTTGGAGAGTTTTCCGTCCCCGCTTGCCAGAGTCAACAGGTCCCGGACCGTCAGCCCCTTGAACCGGGGGGGCTGCTGGAAGCCGTAGCTG
>CAJTJA010000112.1 GCA_910576845.1 uncultured Oscillibacter sp. | reverse complement strand
GCACTCTTTCATTCCTATTTGTGCAGACCGCTTGGCGGTCGGCATGGTGATTAATGTGAACCATTGTAAGAGTCGTCAGGATTGCGCAGGCGAAATAAGGCTGATACGCCTGGACCAAAAGGTGAGGAGAGCGGCTGAGGGGGTTGTGGATACCTCTCAGCAAATGGACATAGTCTCTCCCGGCTCATAGATGGCTCCTAAAGCACACACAATTATTTGTTACGTGGAACGTGGTAAGCCCTATGCGTCCCTCCATAGAGGTATCGACCCCGCAAGGGGAAGAAATGGCGCAGAGGGTAGAGGAACGGGATAAAAAGCGAAAGCCCACCCTGTAATGGGGAGGGATAGGGGTTCAAAATTTGCCCTGACCTGAAAGGGTGCTGACTTATCCCATGGTATTTCATGGCAAGAAATGGAGGTAAACCTATGAACGGTAATCGTTCAACGACGGGGTTGAACGGCCCCGAGAGATTGCCGGACACAGACCGGCTGGATTACCAGTGGAAGTCGATAGACTGGAAAAAGGCCGAAGCTGAAGTTAATAGGCTGCAAGCCAGGATTGCTAAGGCGACCCAAGAAAAGAAATGGAACACAGTGAAGCGACTTCAATATCTTCTAACTCATTCGTACTATGCAAAAGTTTTGGCGGTTAGAAAAGTGACCACCAACAAAGGGAAAAACACGCCGGGCGTGGATAAAGAATTATGGAATACTCCAGCAGATAAAATGCGCGGCGCGCTGACCCTGACGGATACTGGCTACAAGGCGAAACCTCTGCGCCGGGTATACATTGAGAAAAAGGGCAAAAAGGCAAAACGACCGCTTGGCATACCTTGTATGTATGACAGGGCCATGCAAGCACTCTATGCGCTGGCACTCGACCCGGTGTCAGAAACGACGGCAGACCCAAAATCCTTTGGCTTCCGCAAGGGACGCTGTGCGCAGGATGCCTGTGAATATATCTTTGGGGCACTGAGCAAGAAATGCGCCCCGAAGTGGATTCTGGAAGGGGACATTAAAGGATGCTTTGACCATATCAGCCACGATTGGCTGGTGGAGCATATCCCCATGGATCAATCTGTGCTCAAGCAGTTTCTCAAGGCCGGGTTTGTTTTCCAAGACGAATTGTTCTCAACGGACGAAGGCACCCCACAGGGCGGCGTTATATCCCCAATCCTGGCAAATATGACACTGGACGGTATGCAGGAACTTCTGGCCAGCCGCTTCCATAAAAACAGCCGAGGGAAGATAGATGTACAGAAGAAAAATGCCAATAAAGTCAATCTGGTGCGATATGCAGATGATTTCATCGTCACAGCGGCAACGAAGGAAATTGCGGAAGAAGCCAAGGAACTCATTCGCAGTTTTCTGGCAGCCAGAGGTCTGGAGTTGTCGGAAGAAAAGACGGTCATCACTCACATTGACGATGGATTTGATATGCTGGGATGGACTTTCCGCAAATTTAACGAAAAACTCATTATCAAGCCGTCGAAGAAAGCTGTAAAAGCCTTTATTGTCAGTCTGTCCGAAACCGTTCTCGGACGAGGGAAATCCTGGAAACAGGAAGTGCTCATTGAAAAGCTGAACCAGCAAATCCGAGGATGGGCTAATTATCATCAGTCCGTCTGTGCCCAGGAAACCTTCTCCCTCATTGACCACAGGTTATTCCAGCTGTTGTGGAAGTGGGCGAAGCGGCGTCACCCTGAAAAGGGCCGCAAGTGGGTAAAGGATAGATATTGGCACACGAAAGGGACACGGCACTGGGTATTTTCCTCAGAAAGCTCAGAGTTGATAGCCCTCAGCTACATCCCCATTATCCGCCATACAAAGGTACGAATGAACGCAAATCCCTACTTTGACACCCAATATTTCATCGACCGGAAATTCAAACACGGCATGAAACGGTTATCCGGAAAGTTCAAAAAGATATGGAAAAACCAAAAAGGATGCTGCTATCACTGTGGTCTTCCCATGGACATTAGCGACAGCGACGAAAAGGATATCTTCTATAAAATCCCGAAGTCCATGGGCGGCAAAGACGAGGTTCAAAACATGGCCTACGTCCATAAACATTGCCAGATAATTTTCATGGAGTGCCGCGCGAAAGCGTGATGAAATGCTTGAGCCGTATGAGGGGAAACCTTCACGTACGGTTCTTAGGCGAGAAAGCGGGAGTAATCCCGCCGACTTAGCCGGCAAGATTGATTCCGTCACCAAGAAGGGAATTTACGGGGTGCGGTTCCTGGTGTATGACCAGAACAAGAACCCCATCGGCGAGTACAGCTCGGACAACCAGGGGTATGTCTATATCGACGACCTCACCGTGCAGGGCAAGGGCCGGCTGTACATCCGCGAGCTGGAGGCGGCCCCTGGGTACGAGCTGGACAAGGAGTACAAGACCGTTTACGTCCAGCCGGGCCGGACCGTGGAGATCGTGTGGGAGAACACCCCCGTCACAGGCCAGTTCCAGATTTACAAATACGCCGCCGAATACAACGAGATCACCGGCACCCCGGCGGGCGCGCCCCTGAAGGGCGCGGTGTACGAGATCAGCGAGGCCCGCAGCGGAAAGGTTGTGGACTATATCACCACCGATGCCCGGGGTGTTGCGGCGTCCAAGCCGCTGCCGTTAGGCCGGTATAAAATTGTTGAAGTGACCGCTCCGGCCTACTGGCAGCTCAGCGGCAAGACCTTTGACGAAACCTTGGAGCATTCGGGCCAGATCATCAAGCTGTCCGACTACGACAAGCCCGCCAAGCTGGGTGTCTCCATCACCAAACGGGGCAACGCCCAGACGCTGGCGGGCGGCCAGATGCGGTACGACTTCACCATCGCCAACACCTCCACCGTGCCGCTCTCTGAGTTCTACTGGCATGACCGCATTCCCACCGACGCCGCCCGGGCCACTGTGCTGACCACCGGCACCTACAGCGCGCGTCTGAATTACCAGGTGCTGTACAAGACCAACTACCGCTCCGACTACCAGCTGCTGGCGTCCAACCTGCTCACCAGCAGCAACTACTCCTTCCACCTGAACGCCATCCCCATGCAGGCGGGGGAGCACGTCACCGACATTCGTTTCGAGTTCGGCAAGGTGCCCGTGGGCTTCCAGTCCGTGGCTAAGCCCACCCTGATGGTGCAGGTACTGGGCACGGCGGCCAACAACTACCAGCTCGTCAACCGGGCCGATGTGGGCGGCAAGTACCAGGGCACCTGGCAGACCGCCCAAGCTTCCTGGCTCACCATCGTGCGCAGGCTGGGGCCTGTGCCCACCCTGCCCCAGACGGGGTACTAACGTGAATCGCGGGGCGGCTCCGGTAGGGGCCGCCCCGTCTGGCTTCCGATATGCGAAAAGGCAGGTGTGTCTCAGCAGTAATAGTCCGTGCGGCCAAAATATGCCTGCCACTTTTGCAGGACCTCGCCGCTCCGCGCCTCAATAATTTTCATGATGTTATTCAGGGTTCTTGGCGGGATGGCGGAATTGTTGTGGCAAAGATATCAACGCCCTGCCCTGGTGATCCAGATTTTTGTGGCCCTTGCAGAGGGAGA
The DNA here is from genome assembly GCA_910576845.1 of uncultured Oscillibacter sp. Taxonomy (GTDB): domain Bacteria; phylum Bacillota; class Clostridia; order Oscillospirales; family Oscillospiraceae; genus Oscillibacter. The sequence goes on along the minus strand of CAJTJA010000112.1, from coordinate 454 downwards.
GCCTTGTGACACGTGGACATGGACTGGCTCCAGCGGATCATTTTCGTTGGACCAGAAGTACACCCAGTACGATCCGATCTTAAAAACTTGCGGCATTCTCAAATCCGCCTTCCTTCGAGAACTGGAGGATCAAATGTGCGGTGGATTCAATGACCTCCCGGAGGCGGGAAAGCTCGCCTTCCGAGAAGCCCAGCACGTCCTCCCACCGGTAATCGGGCAGATAGCACGCCGCATGGTGAAAGCAATCCTTTTCGTCCGGCCGTTCCATGTAGACTTTTACGGTTCCGTCTGAACCCATTTCAGAATGAACGATCTCCGTTCCGTCATCCAGCGTCAAAAAAGGATACATCATTCAGCGTCAGTCCTTTCTGTGCCACAATCATCTGTTAGGAGCTGCCTCTTATTATAGCAGGGGCGGCGCATTTTATCAAGAAGGTGATTTTCATAGAACCCA
>CAJTJA010000111.1 GCA_910576845.1 uncultured Oscillibacter sp. | reverse complement strand
CTGATTTCCCCGAAATTTCCTCTTATTTTCCTCTTGACTTCATACCATTAGACTCAGATATATTCTATCTTACCGATTTTTATATTTACATTCCCGGATAACTCCTATTTATTAAGTAAAATCTTGCGCTTTATATGAAATATCAAACCCCTGTTGAGAAGCCATAAAAAAAACGGCTCTCACAGCAGGGGCTTATTGCACGTCCACCTGTGATTTGCCCGTTGGAGGAAATCATGGGTATTTTTCTTGTCTACAACAGATTTGGTGATTCGCCAAAAAAATTGTTGCACCCCATGAGGATTTCCACAAACTAAAAAACGCAAAATTTGACCTTTTTAGAGCGTACTATCACGCCGGATTTCCGGTGTGGAGACAAACCGCCAGAGAGTATAGAAAACTCCCTGGCGGTTTCTTTTGTCGGTTTAGGTCGAAACACGATGGCCTTTTCCGGTGCCGCGGGCCTCCACGGAAGTCTGAAACCCTATCACTTTCAGATTTTCGGAGGTCAAATAATGCCTAAATTCAGTCCATATGAAAATTCCCAAAAGAATTTTTCTTATGTGTTCCCGGCGAGAACACTTTACCGTTTACCATTGGAGGCAGAGAGCAACGGAAGGGCGGTGAGAACATGAGCCTATCCGAACGCCGCCAGCGCCTGTTGGAAGTGTTGTGCCTGAGACGACACGATACATACGACAATCTGGCGCATGAGTTCAATGTTTCCAAAATGACGATCCGGCGTGATATTACGGCGCTCACCTGTTCTTACCCCATTGAAACTGTCCGTGGCCGCTACGGTGGGGGTGTCCAAGTTAAGGATGACTATTTACCCTACCGCAAGACCCTCAACGCCAAACAAGTGACGCTGCTCATTCGACTGAGCGCCCAACTTGACGGCGATGATCTCGCTACGATCAGCAGTATCATTTTCCAGCTTGCTCCCTGACGCATCCCCTCGGCACTTTGACAAACAGTGGGACAAGCCCTACTCATAATCAGTATGTAAGTGCTGCATCCTGCATCAGCCATTCAATCGCGGAGACTACCTGCGGACCAGGGCCGGAGAAAAGGAGGTGATTCCTTCCGCTCCCTGCCCGTCAAAACGATAGCATCAAAGGTACGAGCGACACCTGAGTGGCCGTCCGGCGCTGGTAACGCCGCAGACGCGGGAGACACCGCAAAAACCCGTATCGCAGGGTAAAAGGGAGGTACTGAGGGAACGGCCTGGGCAGCTTAGTCACCTGCCGCCACCGTCTGTTGGTATCGCGCCGCCGCACCAAGGCGGGCTTACATACTCCCGTGCCGGGGGTGAGCAGCAGGGCGGTCATGCCGCCTGATAATACGGCACACATTTTTCAGAAAGGGTATTCAAAGGGAACCCGCGCCGGTCACGATGCTTCAAAGAATGAGGCCACAATCAAGACCGGCGCGGTTCTTCCCACCCCAGCCGGATGAAAGACCTGACGCCATAGGCGGACTATGGCCCCAGGTGTTTCATCTGGTGAGGATGTACGAGAATACGGCTTGTGACCAGGGAGGTGAGGATATTGCTCATTCCAATCAGCGAGATCACGATTAGTCCCGGACGGCGGGAGGTACAGTCGGGAGATGTGAAGGAACTGGCCGACAGTATTGCCGAGGTGGGGCTGATTAACCCCATTATGGTTGACAAGAGCCACACGCTTATTGCCGGGCTTCATCGTCTGGAGGCCATGAAGATGCTGGGCAGAACTGAGATTGAGTGTACTGTTAGTGATTTGGCTGGACTGCAAGCGGAGTTGGCGGAGATAGATGAAAATTTTATCCGCAAGGATTTATCTGACGCTGAATTTCGGGAACTGCTTTTGCGGCGAAAGGAAATATACGAAAGTCTGCACCCGGAGACAAGGGCGACCTATGACGGCGGCGAGTTTCGCGGGAACCAGCATCAGAAAGTGGTGGGCGAAAATTTTTCGGCCACCACAAAATCATTTGTCCAAGATACCGCGGATAAACTTGGTGTCAGCCCGCGAACAGTGGAACTCCAGATTCAAACCGCCAAAAATCTGACCCCGGAGGCAAAAGAGATTCTTCGTGATTCAGATACAAAAATTACAAAGCAATCCGCCTTGAAGCTGTCCCGGCTGGCCCCGGAGCAACAGCGTGAAGCGGCCCGTCAGTTGGCGGCGGGTGATATTCATTCGGTGGATGAATACTCTCCAACAGGCCCAGAGGCAGCCATACCGCCGCCGAAGGCTCCTGCTGTTCCCTATGCGTCCAGCGGCAGACATTACGCCACTTTTGAGGAATCCATAGCCGATCTGAAAAACCATGATAAGGATTGCAGCTACACCCCGGATGCGCTGTTGGCTGAACTGGATTCTTTCATCCAGAAATTCCAGAAGGAATTTGAATGGTATAGCGACCCCTTCTGCACAGTCGTTTTCCCTGACATATCCCACGTGCAATTTGACTACCTGCAAAAACGGTTTGGCACGATCTCGACTGCCATACATGACTTACTGCAACAAATGAAAAGGAGCATGAAAAAATGAGTTACCGTAAGAGGCACGAACCGCCCAAGACAGGGCAGCAGACCTTTCTCCCTCCTGCCGAAGTAGAGTATAGCAATCCCGGCGCTATCCGCACTCTCTCCACCAGCAGACTGACCTCCGGCCTGCCCTATCAGCGGCCTGTGGAGCAAAAGAATGTCGATAAGCTGATTCGCCACTGGAACAGCCTGGAACTCTACCCTGTCATTGTGAGCTTTCGGGATGGTAAGTTTAACGTGGTCGATGGGCAGAACCGGATCGCCGCTATGCGTCAGATGGCGGGCGGCGGGGATGTGATCGTTCCCTGCATGATCTACACCGGCATGACCTATGAGCAGGAGGCCGAGTTATACGCCAAGCTGGACAAAGGAAAGCGGCCCCTGACCCCGCGCCAGCACACCAAGGCTCTGGTGGAATCCGGCTCGGATGCCAGTGTTATGGAGATCAAGCGGCTGGCGGAGAATGTTGGCTTTGTGTGGGCGCTGGAGGAACCAACAGGGGAACCCTTTGAGATCGCTCCCATCCGTGCCCTTATGAACGCCTACCAGCTTTTGGGCGGTGATGCCTTTTCCCGGATGCTGTCTCTGATGGCCGGAGCGTGGCAAGGCACCCCCAATTCTCTCCGGGCCTCTATGCTCTCCGGCATGGCGCTGTTTGTCAAAACCTATGAGGCAGAATTAAATGACCGGGCTTTTATCCGGCGTATGTCCATCGTCAGCCCGGAGGAAATCATTCGGCTGGGCCGTATTGAGACTGATATTGCCCTGCGCTTTGCCCGTATCATCCGGGATAAGTACAACGGTGAGGGGCAAGACCTCCCATACCGATTCAAACGCTGAAAGGGAGGCAGGAATATGGAACAGTGTCCTTATACTTTGGAGCAGCTTAAAGCGATGCAGGCCGTTGATGTTCGGACTGTGGACCCGGCCACGCTGCGGGATATTCGGGATGTGACGGTCAATACCGACCTGCCCAAGCAGGAGCGAATACTGGATTTCATGCGGCAGATTGGCAACCCTTACTGCTACCGGCATGGGAAATATGTGGTAAAGATCAGCTTTACCGACACGGATGTGACCTTGGAGGACAGACTGCTTTCCTACATACGGTCAAAATGCCGGTAAAAAATTTTTTTGCTAAACACTCTGGACAATGCCAAAATGTTATGTTAACATAGCGGCAAACAGGACAAGTCAATATGCCCCCGCTTGCCGTGCGTGGTAAAGTTCCAGGTTGTTTTCTGACGAACTTTTACTGCGAGGTGCAAGCATATGGATAAGACCAGCGTACAGGTATGGAATACCTGCGGCTATGTGCGCCTGTCCCGCGAGGACGGCGACAAGGAGGAAAGCAACAGCGTCACGGGTCAGAAAGACTTGATCCGTGACTATATGACGCGCCACCCGGAACTGCGGGAGTGCGCCATGAAGGTGGACGATGGTTTCACCGGCTCCAATTTTGACCGGCCTGCCTTTCAAGAAATGATGGCCGAGGTCAAAGCTGGCAAAATCAACTGCATCGTAGTCAAGGATTTATCCCGGTTTGGCCGGGACCACCTTGAAGCGGGCGAGTATCTGGAACGGATTTTCC
>CAJTJA010000110.1 GCA_910576845.1 uncultured Oscillibacter sp. | reverse complement strand
GCGCCAGCTTGGCGCTGCCCCGCAGGGAGGCCCGCAGCGCCCGCCGCCGCCTTCGGCGGAAGCGGCACCGGAAGGAACGGATCAAAGCACTGCTTCAGGAGGCTGGGTGTATCAGCCGGGAAGAACTGGAGACCCTGTTGGCATCCTCCGGCTTCGCGAAAGACGTCTACACCCTGCGGGCGGAGGGACTGGACCGTCCGCTGGAGCGGGACGAATGGGCCAGGGTGTTGCTGCATCTGGCCCAGCGGCGGGGCTACCGCTCCAACAGCACGGCGGAGGCGGCAAAGGATCAGGAGACCGGCGTTTTAAAAACGGCATTATCTGCCAACCAGGCGCTGATGATTTCGAAAAACTACCGCACGGCAGGCGAGATGTTCTGTCTGGATGAGAAATTTCAGATGCCGGGTCCGAATGGACAGGTCTGGCGCAAAACACGGAATACCGCGGGGGAATACAGCTTTACCGTAACCCGGGAAATGGTGGAAACGGAGGCGCATACCCTGTTTGCCGCCCAGCGGCGGTGTGGAAATCTCTTTGCGTCAGAGGAATTGGAGGTACGGTATTGTGAAATTCTCCTCTCTCAGCGGAATTTTGACGCCGGCCCTGGAGGGAACAGCCCTTTCCGGCAGGGAGATCGGAGAGGGTTTTGCGCGTTCGAGCGGGACGAACTGCGGGCATTTAAAGCGTGCTACACATTTGAGTATTTCAAGCTGCTTCAGGATCTGAACCATATCCGTGTTTTATCTCCTGACCGGAGTTCCCGCGCACTGACGGCGGACGAGCGGGAGCGTCTGACTGCTCTTGCCATGAAAAGCGCAAACCTGCACTATGGACATTTACGGAAAGAGCTGGCACTGGGTGAAGAAGAACGATTCAATATCGTCCGCTACCACACGGATACGGTGGAGGATGCGGAAAAGAAGACGAAGTTTCAGGAGATGCAGTCCTACCACAAGCTCCGCAAGGCGTTGGACGCCCTTGGGAAGGGGTATATCGCCTCCCTCCCCCATGACCAGCTGGATGCCATTGCCACGGTCCTCAGCCTGTTCAAGTCCGATGAGCGGAGAGTGGCACGGCTGAAAGAGCTGGAGTTGGAGGATCCTGTGATTGAGGCGCTGCTGCCGTTGTCTTTCAGCAAGGCAGGCAGTCTCTCTTTGACTGCCATGAAAAAGCTGATTCCCCATCTGGAGCGGGGAGTCAATTATGATGAGGCGGCCAGGGCTGTGTATGGAGATCATCGCGGACACACGAACACAGAGCGAAGCGCGACGCTCTCCTATGGGGCATTGCAGCAGCAGGGAGAATTGGAGGCCATCACAAATCCCGTGGTCTTGCGGGCGGTTTCCCAGACCTGTAAGGTCATCAACGCCATTGTCCGCAAATACGGCTCTCCTCAGGTGGTCCATATTGAGTTGGCCCGGGAGATGAGCCGGAATTTTCAGGACCGCCAGAAGATGGACAAGCAGTACCAGGAGAACCAGGCGGCAAACGCGCGGATCATGGAGCAGGTTGAGGAGATCAAGGGCAGCCGCGCCACTGGACAGGACCTGGTAAAGTTCAAGCTCTTCCGGGATCAAAACGAGGTGTGCCTCTACTCCGGCACAAAACTGGATTCGTCACGGCTGTTTGAACCTGGCTATGTGGATGTAGACCACATTGTGCCGTACAGTCTCTGCTTTGACGACGGCTACCGGAACAAGGTCCTTGTGCTGGCCTCTGAGAACCGGCAGAAGGGCAACCGGCTCCCGCTGGAGTATATGGGTGGAGATACGGAGAAAACGGAGCGGTTCATCACTCTGGTGGAGACCAGTGTCCGGGACTACCGCAAGCGGCAGCGGCTGCTGAAAAAAGAGCTGACGGAAGAGGATTTGGAAGGATTCAAGGAGCGGAACCTGTCCGATACCCAGTACATCACCCGAGCGGTCTACAATCTGCTGAATGACCATCTGAAATTTGCGGAGGACACGCCCTTTGCGAAAAAGCCGGTCCGGGCAATCAACGGCGCTGTGACGGACTATATGCGCAAGCGGCTGGGGTTGCGCAAAAACCGGGCCGACGGAGACCTGCACCACGCTATGGACGCCGCTGTGGTGGCGGCCATAACGGACTGGATGATTGAGCGTATTTCCGATTATGCGAAATGCCGTGAACTCCAGAGAAATGATCATGGGAGATACATTGATGCGGAAACCGGAGAAGTGTCAAGCAGGGAGGCGTATGACCGGAAGCATGCCCGCAGATTCCCGGCACCCTGGGCCGGGTTCCGTAAAGAACTTATGGCCCGCCTCGCTCCGGACCCGGACGCCGAGATTCAGGCCCTGGGCCTGCCCCACTATGATCCGGAGGAGGTCATCAAGCCGGTGTTTGTTTCCCGGATGCCGAACCGCAAGGTCAGCGGCGCGGCTCACAAGGAGACCATCCGCAGCGCGAAGCTGCTTGGATATTCCATCGTAAAGACGGCCCTGACGGATTTGAAATTGGACAAAAACGGGGAGATCAAAGACTATTACGATCCTTCCAGTGACCGGCTGCTGTACGAGGCCTTACAGACGCGGCTGAAGCAGTTCGGAGGAGACGGAAAAAAGGCCTTTGCCCAGCCCTTCCATAAGCCGAAGCGGGATGGCACACCGGGGCCGGTGGTCAACAAGGTCAAGACCTATGGAAAGAGCAGTCTGAACGTGGCGGCTTGCGGTGGAATTGCGGACAACGGCAGCATGGTGCGGATTGACGTGTTCCATGTGGAGGATGACGGATACTACTTTATTCCCATCTATACGGCGGACACGGTAAAAGCGGAGCTGCCACGAAAGGCAGTGGTGCAGGGGGCCGCCGTGAATGATTGGAAAGATATGAAGGATACGGATTTTCTGTTCTCCCTCTACGCCGGGGACTTGATCAGAATCAAGGCAAAAAAACCCATCGGATTGCAGTTGACCAGCAAAGACGCTTCTGGTGAACCGGAGTTACAGCGAAAAGAATGGATGCTCTACTATGTTGGAGCGGGAATTTCGACTGGATCTATAACCGTAACTACCCATGACCGAAAATATCAAAAGGGAAGTTTAGGAGTAAAAACGCTCCTATCCATTGAAAAGTACGAGGTTGATCCCCTCGGCGAGTACCACAAAGTCCATATCCCGGAGAAGCGTCAGACCTTCCGATAAAGGAAAGGAGGCTGTATGGAATTCCGTGCCATCTTCATCGCGAATCAGGCCCAGCTCTCCGTCCGGCGGGAGCAACTGGTGATCCGGCAGGCTCAGGAGGTCACAGTTCCAATGGAGGACATCACCAGTCTGCTGCTGGAGTCCCAGGCGGTTACCATTTCCACCGCGGCGCTGCAAAAGCTGGCGGAGTATGGCGTGACCGTATACATCTGTGACGAAAAGCACCTTCCCGCGGCGCTGTTGCTGCCGGTCAACCGGCACAGCCGCCAATTAAAGGTGCTGAAAGGCCAAATCGCCATGACGAAGCCTGTGCAGAAACGGCTCTGGCAGTCTGTGGTCATGGCAAAAATCCGAAATCAGGCAAGGTGCCTGGAGCTGCTGAGCCGGCCAGAAGGCGGCGACCTGTTGGAACTGGCGCGCTCGGTCAGGTCCGGCGATCCGGACAACTGCGAGGCGTCCGCCGCTGTACAGTATTTTCCTGCCCTGTTTGGTCAGGGGTTTACGCGGGATACCGGCTGTCTGACCAATGCGGCGCTGAATTACGGCTATGCCATTTTGCGGGGTGCGGTGGCTAGAAATCTGGCTGTCCACGGAATAGAGCCATGTCTTGGCATCTTTCATCACAGTGAGCTGAATCAATTCAATCTTGCGGATGATCTGATGGAACCTTACCGCCCTCTGGTGGATTTGTACGTGGCATCCCAAGTCAATGACGAAGAGAGAAACTTGACGCCGAAGATGAAGCAGAATCTGTTTAATCTTACCAATTACATGGTGCGCCAAAATGGAAAGCGCTACCGGATGATCTCCGCTGTGGGGCGGATGACGGAGAGTTTTGCCCGGGTACTGGCTCAGCCATCCTCCTCCCTGGAACTGCCGGAGCTGATTCCGTTGGAGTCTTACCGTTATGAATAACCGGCTTATGAGAATATTGGTATTTTTTGACCTTCCGGTGAAGACAAAGGTGGAGCGGGGAGCCGCAGCGAAATTCCGGAATTTCCTTCTGATGGACGGATACCATATGATCCAGCTCTCTGTCTATGCCAGAATCTGCAACGGTACGGATTCGGTGGCCGCCCACAAGCTCCGTCTCGCCGCAGCGGTTCCATCGAAAGGATCTGTTCGTATGCTGGTGATTACAGAGAAGCAGTACAGCAATATTCAGATTTTGCTGGGAAAGCCAACGAAATTTGATGAGCCACAGCAGATGGAACAGCTGATGCTGTTCTAAAACTGGAAGTCAACGGAGAAAAGGAATAGAAAAACGGCAGGAAAAACATGCGTTTCATTTTGAGAAAACGCATGTTTTTCCTGCCATTTTTCATGAAATCTCTTGAAAACAGTCGGAATTTGCTGGCGATCTCTTAGTTCCTGTGAAGTCTATTATACCACAACAAGAG
>CAJTJA010000109.1 GCA_910576845.1 uncultured Oscillibacter sp. | reverse complement strand
CCTTCGGCGGGCGTTACCCGTTATCCTTGCCCTGTGGAGCCCGGACTTTCCTCATAAACGGTCTTTCGGCCTGTTTACGCGGCCGTCTGTTTTACTCGCGGTTCTCATTTTATCAAGAAAATTTGAAAAAGTCAATCAATTCAGCTTACTGGTTTCTGGGGCTGGAGATTATGAGCTTGCTTAACAGATTAGTTCATGACATTGAAGCATTTAAGCTTCATTTGTCTCCCGAAGCCAGCGGAAAAGTCTATCCATATCCTCGGGTGTATGGAACCAGTGGCCCGCTCCCTCTACAATCCGCATACGGCAGGAAAAGCGCTCTGCGAAAGCGGCGACTGTTTCCGCCGCCACCAGATTATCCTCAGCTCCCCGAAGGATATCAGTATGAAAGGGCCAGCAGCCGCCAGGGTGACTGCGGACATAGCAGTAATCGTCCCAATAGAGGGCCTGTCCCATGGGTGTTGGTATGGTTCCCTCCGCTTCCAGGCGGGCCTTAGAGATTTTAAACCAACCCATCATGTCATGTGTCAAACGCTCCATGTCCACTACTGGATAGAGGAACCAGGCATGAGAAATCGTCCGGCCCTGGCAGGCCAAGAGACTGAAATAAGCTCCCAGGCTGACGGCAAAAAGACAAATCTCTGTCCACCCGCTCTCCGCATAGTCCAGAACGTCGGACAGTTCCTCGATACAAACCGGAGGCTTACAAAGGATAGACTCATTTTTGCGATCTCCGTGCTCCGGCATATCGAAGCTGAGAACCTGGCAATGTGGGAGCGCCTCCGCCAAAATGCGGAAAGGGTCATCCATTTTGCTGGACTGCGCTCCATGAACAGCGACAATCAGCCGCTTTGAGGGCGCGCCCCACAGGGCGGCGGGAATGCGATTGATACGAAGAAGTTTGGGCTCCATATTGAAACATCCTTTCTGCTTTGTTCGACAGAATATTATAAATTTCCTTTTTGGACAAGTCTTGCCGAGAGATGTTGGGCGTGGTAAAATAAAAAGCAGTTTTATTTTTCGCTTCTGTAGAGGCGTATATATTATGTAATAAAAAGCTTCGCCTGTAGGCGAGAAAGGTAAGGAGCGTTTTCTGTGAAATTTGAGGAATATCTGTCGTCTTTACAAAATAAGACCGTTGCTGTTATTGGCATAGGAGTTTCCAACCGGCCTCTAATTGATCTGCTGCTTTCCAGAGGTGTGACGGTGACTGCCTGCGATAAGAAGGACCGGGCTGCTTTGGGCGCTTTGGCGGAGGAACTGGAACAAAATGGATGCCGTCTTCGTCTGGGGCCGGAATATTTGCAAGGATTGACGGAGGACGTCGTCTTCCGCACACCAGGCATACGTCCAGACCTGCCGGAGCTCACTGCCGCAGTGGAGCATGGAAGCATATTAACCAGCGAAATGGAAATTTTCTTCGAAGTTTGTCCTTGTCCTATTATTGCCGTTACGGGCAGTGATGGTAAAACCACCACCACGACCATCATTGCGGAACTGCTCCGGGCAGCAGGGAAAACCGTTCACTTGGGAGGAAACATTGGTCATCCGCTTCTGGCAGAGGCCGGAGGTATGAAGGCGGAGGATATCGCTGTGCTGGAACTGAGTTCTTTTCAGCTGATGACCATGGAAAAAAGCCCTCATATTGCGGTTGTTACCAATCTGGCTCCCAATCATCTGGATGTTCACAAGGACTATGCGGAATATATTTCTGCAAAGGAAAACATCTTTACACATCAGTTTTTGGAAGATATTGCTGTCTTTAATGCCGACAATGATGTCACCCGTTCCTTTATAGGGAGGGAAAAAGGAAGGCTCCGTACTTTCAGCCGCCGGGGAACCGTAGAGTATGGCGCTTACATCGCTTCGGCTGACTCCGGGGAAGGGCAGGCTATCTGGATAGCCAACGAAAAAGGCTGTCGGATGGTGTTGCCTTTGAAGGAAATCAAGCTTCCGGGAATCCATAATGTTGAGAACTATATGGCTGCCGCCTCCGCTGTAGATGGACTGGTCCCTGACGGGATTATTCGGAATTTCGCCAGGAGCTTCGGCGGTGTGGAACACAGGATCGAATTGGTTCGGGAGCTGGACGGCGTCCGGTATTATAACGATTCGATTGCCTCCAGCCCCAGCAGGACAATTGCTGGATTGAATTCCTTTTCAGAAAAGGTGATCCTTATTGCTGGTGGGAAGGATAAAGGCATTTCTTATGACAGCTTAGGTCCAGTGGTCAATGAGCATGTAAAACTGCTCATCCTCTGCGGAGCCACTGCTGGTGTAATCCGCGCCTCTGTGGAGCAGGCGGAAAACTACAGAGGCTTAGAGATCATAGATGTGGAGGACTATCACCAGGCAGTTTCTTTGGCCCGCAGCCGGGCTAGGGCAGGGGATGTCGTGATTTTATCTCCCGCCAGTACTTCTTTTGACCGCTTTGCTAACTTTATGGAGCGGGGGAATGTCTTTAAGGAGATCGTTAATCACTTGATGTAAAAGCGATAAAACCATGCCCGCACCGCATAGAATTATTTGAGGTGATTCTATGGGACCTGGTTTTTTTTATTACCGGCGGCGTATGTCCCGTCGGACAATATTAGGTGTTTTGGCCTTCTCCCTTATGACGCTGGTACTGACTTTGATGATATTTGCAACAACGCAAATGCGTCCTATTCTGGTAAGTCTGGCAACTACCAGAGTCTCTAATATGGTCAACCGTATTGTCTCTGAAGCAGTTGATGAAGCGATTGAGGGCGGGAACATCCGTTACAGTGACCTGATAACCTTTGAAAAGGACAATAATGGGCAAATCACCGCCATTTACAGCAATATGGCAGCGTTTAATCGTCTTCAGTCTAAGATTCTGGATATTATTCTAGCACGAATTGATCAGGTATCTGCCCGGGAACTCTCTATTCCGGTGGGCAGTTTGACGGGGTCTGTACTATTGGCAGGGCGGGGACCAAGGATTTCTGTGCGGATGGAGTCGGTAGGCTCTTCTTCCGCAAATTTTGAAAATGAATTTGCATCGGCGGGTATTAATCAAACCAAGCATCAGATTGTTCTGAATATTGACGTGTCCGTTAGTATCCTGCTGCCGGGCTTTTCCACTGCGACAACGGTTTCAAACGCTGTTACAGTGGCAGAAACGGTAATCGTGGGCGCTGTTCCAGACACCTACACATATTTTAGCTCCACGCCGGAGAGCTATGAAAACGATGCAAAGGATTACATTTTAAATTGACAGGAGGACCCTATGGACTACCGTGAAGAGATGAAACAACTGCGGGATAAGCTGAATGAACATGGATACCGATATTATGTGCTGGACGCTCCCATTATCAGCGATTATGAATATGACATGCTTAACCGGCGTTTGGAAGAGCTGGAGACTCAGCATCCCGAAGAAATTACCCAGGACTCGCCCACCCAGCGCATAGGAGGAAAGACCCTGGAGGGCTTTGCGCCATATACCCATGAGGTACCCTTGGAAAGTCTTCAGGATGTGTTCAGCGGTGAGGAAATCGCAGAGTTCTGCCAAAGAATGGAGGAGGCTTTGGGCAGTGGAACGACATATTCTCTGGAACCTAAAGTTGACGGATTGTCTGTAGCCCTGGAATATCGGGACGGCATTTTCGTTCGGGGGGCCACGCGGGGCGACGGGTGGATCGGAGAAGACGTAACGGAAAATTTAAAGACCATTCGTTCTATCCCAATGACGCTCCCGGATAAGCTTCCACAGCTTATTGTTCGCGGAGAGGTTTATATGTCCCGCACGGTCTTTGAGGAACTCAATGCCCAGCGGGAACTTCAAGGCCGGCCGCTTTTGGCGAATCCAAGGAATGCTGCCGCGGGTTCTCTCCGGCAGTTGAATCCCAAAATATGTGCAGAACGAAAACTGGATATTCAAGTTTTCAATTTACAGCTGGCGGAGGGAAAAGAATTTGTTTCCCATCAAGAGACACTGGATTATCTGGCATCCCAGCGCTTCCGGGTTATTCCTCATAAAACGCTTGCCGGAGCTTCTGCTTGTCTGGCGGAGATTGAGAGAATCAATGAGGAGCGGTTAAAGTATCCCTTTGATATCGATGGAGCAGTATTAAAGGTAAACTCCTTAACAGATCGTGTAAAACTCGGCAGCACAGCAAAATTTCCCAAATGGGCCGCCGCTTTTAAGTACCCGCCGGAAAAAAAACCGTCTCAAGTGCTGGATATTATTATCCAGGTGGGCCGTACCGGCGTGCTGACCCCCAAGGCCGTATTATCGCCTGTCCGCCTTGCAGGCACAACGGTTACCAATGCCACTCTTCATAATCAAGACTATATCTCAGAAAAGGATATTCGAATTGGCGATACGGTTATTGTGCAAAAAGCGGGAGAGATTATCCCGGAAGTGGTGGAAGTGGATGTTTCAAAGCGTCCTGATGGGACAACGCCTTATTTGTTTCCTGACGTTTGTCCGGTTTGTGGTGCTCCGGTTCACCGGGATGAGGATGGAGCCGCTATTCGCTGTACTGGAGCGGAGTGTCCTGCCCAGCTTTTGCGGAATCTGACTCATTTTGCCAGTCGGGATGCCATGGACATCGACGGATGTGGTCCTGCCGTGCTGCATCAGCTTATTGAGGCGAATATGATTGCAAATCCGGCGGATTTGTACAGCCTTCAATCAGACAAGGTGGCCAGTTTGGAGCGAAT
>CAJTJA010000108.1 GCA_910576845.1 uncultured Oscillibacter sp. | reverse complement strand
ATACTGGATGCATATTCTTGCAGGTTTGCTCTGTTCGAAAGTATAGCAGGATAATGGCCTTTACGCTATCACCAACCTCGGCGCAATTCTTTTTGCAAAACGGCTTTCCGCTTTCCCACGGCTATCCCACAAAGCGATTCGCGTCGTGCAGTATCGCGGCAATAGCCGATTAGAACTACTAAAGGAAGATATGGGTGGAAAGGGATACGCCATCGGTTTTGAGGGCCTAATCAAATTTATTGAGGCGTTGATCCCAACACAAGAAATTATCAATGGTGCGCTGCGTGAAAAGAAATCGGCATATCCTCTTGTCACGATTAGGGAGGCCGTGGCAAATGCCCTGATCCATCAGGATTTTTCGATAACAGGCACCGGGCCTGTGGTAGAAATCTTTGAAACGCGCATAGAGATCACAAATCCCGGGACTCCTCTTGTGGACGTAAGGGGTATCATCGACAACCCTCCAAAATCCAGAAACGAAAAGTTGGCCGCCCTCATGCGCCGTCTAAGAATGTGCGAGGAATTGGAAACTGGGTGGGATAAAATTGTAATTAGTGCCGAGCTTCAACAGCTCCCTGCCCCAAGGATAAATCTATATGAAGGAAGCACCCGCGTCACCCTTTTCTCAGAGATGCCGTTCTCCAGTATCTCATCGGAGGAAAAGCTCTGGGCCTGTTACCTTCACGCCTGTATAAAACAGGTTCAAGGGGAACAACTAACAAATCGTTCGTTGCGTGAGCGGTTTGGGCTGAAAGATTCTGCATCGAGCAGTATTTCCAGGTTAATCAAAGAAGCCGTTGAAGCAAAGCTCATCAAACCGCTTGATCCTGCCACTGCTCCGAAACATATGAAGTATATCCCCGTATGGGCGTGATCTAACTTGCTGGTAACTTGCTGGGATAAGCCCCAGATGAACAAATTGATTTCAGAATCCACTGCATATTGTGGAAAAACGAGCTCTACCCGTACCATATATGTCTAAAGCCTAACTTGCTGGTAACTTGCTTTTATCATGCCATTCCCATATCCGGTTGCTTAAGCTGCTCCGATGGTTGTAGTAGCAAATTCTGATTTATTTTGGCGTTAACGATATGTTGCCACGGGCTATCTAAAAAACCAGCAATGGGGACGGGCCTCCATCGGGGCCCGTCCCATTGCGTTCAGATGCGGAAAGTATGGATGCATTTGAGCAGGATAAGGCACAACTCCTGGTAAAGCTCCTCATCGAACACGCCATCGTATATGGACTCTTTTACCAGAAGCGGCCGGTAACGTGTCAAAAGCTCCTCTACTGCGGTTTCCCGGCCTGCCTGGGCTTGCGGCAGAATGTCTTTGAAATTCATTCTCTAATCACCTCCCAACTTTTTCCGCAGCTTTATGATGATCCGGCGATAGGCCGCCGCCGTACCGTTATACCGCAGCCCCAGCGATCTGCCCAGCTCGTTGTAACTACGCTCATTCAGGACGCGTTAACAGGATGTAGCGCTCCCGCGTTGTTAACTGATCCAAGGCCGACAACAGCACTTGATTTTCACATTGCCATGAAAAAGGAACTCTATCCAACGTGTCACGGGCAGAATCATCCGCAAGTAAAGTCTCTGGAAAGTCGGTGGAAAATTCGTACTGTTTAACGCGGTGCTGTTTCTGGATGTGATCGCGCCTTTTTCGCTTTAGAGATGCTAGAAGATATGCTGTAAAGCAGTTTTACAGGGCGAACGCTTCGTTTTGACCATCGTTTCGTTGTTCCACGGGACAGCCTCCTTTGCCTGATTTTTTAGGAAAGTCAGACGAAGGGGCGGCCCACGGCAGTGGACGCGGAGCCGTATAGGAACAAAGAAACAGCCGGGCTCGTACCGAGGTACAATACCGGCTGTTAGTCTGGCATTGGGAGATCCGTCTCTATCTGGGCCTGTGCGTGCTTGCCGGCTTTCTCCCCCTGATCCCCCTGCTGTGCGGCGCACTGTGGATGATCTACCCCTCGGTGGTATGCGTTGGCTTCAGCGCGGTTCTTCTGTCCACCCTGGTCCTCTTCCGGGGCTCGGCGCCGAGGGCGGAGATCATCCGGCGTGGGCACCTGTAGAGTACGGCGGCAGGCGGCGCCATCAAGGCGAAACGGCTTCCGTTTCGCGGCAGCGCAGCAGAGGGTGCAAATACGGAAATCTTCTATACATAAGCAGAGGGCCCAGAGACTGGTACAATCTCTGGGCCCTGCGCTATGATTCAGCGGCTCAACAATTCACGAATCCAGCCACAGACACATCGTTGGAACTGCCGTTTACTACGCAGACATAGTAGACGCCATGAGCAGTAATGGAAAAATCATGGTTCACAGACCCGCTTGCAGCGAGTACATAACGAAAAGCACCATTGGAATCAACAATGCCAACCTGCACATCGGAAGACGCAGGTGAGATTGCGACAGTGACGTTGATTTTTTCACCAGCCTCCATGCTGCACGCTTTCGTGGCGGCAGCTTTTGCGCCGAAAGGAACATCCCAGCTGATGGTTTTCACGTCGCTGGCATCGCTGACCAAATCCATACGAACCGCTGTCGAAAGATCGAGCGTGGAGGTATATTCCGTCACTTGTTCAGCGTCCGAGGTATCGACAACGGTGACCATGCCGGTATCCTCACATTTATATGCTTTGATGATATCGTTCTGTTCGACCCTAAAGCTAAGCGCACTAAGCGCAAAGTCATCTGTTCCGTTGTCGTTGTCAACAGACGCGGCCAGTGCGGTAGTGGCCAAACACCCCACGACGAGGGCAACGGCAAGCACCAACCCCAGCAGGGAGCGGGACTTCTTATCAGAGTTTAGCATAATCGAAATTCTCCTTTTGAGTTTGTATCGGCATGAGGCAAATGAAACATACAGTTTCGGCCCTGCATACCGAGAGGCGGGAGCGTAATCGATCAGAAGGCGGCCATATTCTTTGCGTTGGTCACGGTCAAGGGAGCTGACGACCTGCTCATCGCAGGAGGTTTCCAGCCAGCGGCTAAAATCCCGATTCAACAGGTAAACGATGGGGTTGAACCAGTGAGCACACCGCACCATCAGGAACAGCAGCTTCTTCCACAGATCTTTTCGCCGGAAGTGGGTCAGCTCATGCGCCAGGATAAACCGGGCGTCGCTGTCCGGCAGATGCTCCAAGGGCAATAAAATCGTTGGGCGGAAAAATCCGACCAGCATGGGGCTTTGCGCCAAGGGCGAGGCCAGCAAACGAATTTCGCCGCCAATTCCAGCGAGACGGGCTTCTTCCTCGGCAATCTGTTGAAGGCGGCTGTTTACCTTGTTGCCCGCCTGCTCAATCAGGCGGCGGTAGCGCAGAAGTCTCCAGACATTCCAGAGGACAAGGCTGACGGCCACCCAAAGCCACAAAACCGCGGCCCGTTCAAGCACCGTCCCCCAGTCGATCCCGGCAGTTGGTAACGGCTGTGGAGTTAACATATCCACGCCAGCCGGAGAACCCGGCAGGAACGCTGGTTCAACACCGCCGCCAAACGAAATGACAGGCGGCGAGACGCTGTAAGGAACTGGGATAAACTCCCACAACTTGTAGACGGGCAGAACAAACAGCAGAGATACCGCTACGATCCCATGATAGCGCCAGCTTTGGCTTAAATGATTGCCACTGACTGCCGCCAGCAGTTTCAGCAGGATATAGCCGACACTACCTGTAACGCTGAGTATAACGGCGGCAGGAAACAAATTTACAGCCATCTCATGTCTCCTCGTCCAGCCACGCCCTCAGCTCCTCGCGGTCCTTCGCGGAGAGCGGCGTATCGCCGCAGAGCGCGGCAAAGAACTTGGTCACCGACCCCTGGTACATGGTATCCAGCAACTCCTGGGCGATGCTTTGCTGATATGCCGCCCGTGTCTGGATCGGGTGGTAATAGGGGACCCGCCCCCTGCGAACGGAACCCACCAGCCCCTTTTGACTGAGCCGCGACAAAAACGTGGCCAGCGTGGGGGCTTTCCAGACCTTGCCCCGCTGCTCGGCAAAATGCCCTATCAGTTCAGCCGCCGACATGGGCGCTTCGGAGTTCCACAGCACCTCCATGATCTCAGCTTCTGTTTCAGACATTTTTTTGGATCGATCCATATAGTCACCCTCCTGTCCCAGTGCGTCCACTGTGGATGATCCAATCCTACTACAAAGGCATAGAAATGTCAACCATTATTTTTACATCATTGTAGAAATATAGATGACCCGTGCAGCCAATAACTGCACGGGTCAATGTCATCTGCCGGCCCTGTCTGCGGCCCACCTGCGGGGCGCCGTCCGCCCTCGTCCTGCCGCCGCAGCCATTCCCGGCCGCGCTATGTCTCCGTCAAAAACTGCCGCGCAGCCGCTCCATCACCCGGCGGTAGGCATCTTCCACTCCGCCCAGGTCCCGGCGGAAGCGGTCCTTGTCCAGCTTTTCCCGGGTTTTGGCGTCCCACAGGCGGCAGGTATCGGGGCTGATCTCATCCGCCAGCACGATGGTCCCATCGGGCAGACGACCGAACTCCACTTTGAAGTCCACCAGAATGATGCCCCTGTCTGCCCAAATCTCCTGGAGCAGCCGGTCGATTTGAAATGCATAGCCCCGGATAAGGGCCAGCTCCTCGCGGTCAGCCAGCTTCAATGCCGCCGCGTGGTCATCGTTGAGCAGCGGGTCGCCCAGTTCGTCATTTTTGTAGGAAAATTCCAGAGTCGGCTCATCAAACGCCGTCCCCTCCTCCACACCGTACCGCTTGGAGAAGGAGCCCGCCGCCAAATTTCGCACAATGACCTCCAGCGGCACAATGGAGACCCGCTTCACCAACGTT
>CAJTJA010000107.1 GCA_910576845.1 uncultured Oscillibacter sp. | reverse complement strand
AAATGCGGGAGGCCATGCGGTCCGGGTGGAAGGGCTCGATCATGTCCAGCTTTTCCCCGGTGCCTGCGAATTTGATGGGCTTTCCGGTAGCCGCCCGGATGGAGAGGGCCGCGCCGCCTCTGGCGTCGCCGTCCAGTTTGGTGAGGATTACGCCGTCAATGCCCAAAGCTTCGTCAAAAGCTGAGGCGGCGTTCACCGCATCCTGACCGGTCATGGCGTCCACGACCAGCAGTATCTCGTTGGGATGGACGGCGGCCTTCATCCGTTTTAGCTCGTCCATCAGGTTTTCATCTACGTGGAGCCGTCCGGCGGTATCCAGAAACACCATATCGCTGCCGTAATCTCTGGCGTGGCGGATGGCATTTTCGGCAATTTTCACCGGGTCTCCCTGGCCCTCCTCAAAAACCGGAAGGTCCATTTGTCCGCCCACCACTTTCAGCTGTTCAATGGCGGCGGGGCGGTAAACGTCGCAGGCGGCAAGCAGAGGCCGCTTTTGATACTGCCTGCGCATCAAACCGCCAAGCTTTGCCGTGGTGGTGGTCTTGCCGGCGCCCTGGAGTCCCACCATCATGACAACGGTAGGTCCGGAGTTGGCCATGGCAATCCGGGCATTGGCTCCGCCCATGAGATTCGTCAGTTCCTCGTTGACAATTTTCACCACCTGCTGTGCAGGGGTAAGACTGTCCAGCACATCGGAGCCGACGGCCCGCTCAGTGACGGAGGCCACGAATTCCTTGACCACCTTATAGCTGACGTCGGCCTCCAGCAGGGCAAGGCGAACCTCCCGCATGGCTTCGCGAACGTCGTTTTCCGTCAGCCGCCCCTTGCCCCGGAGACGCTTAAAGGCGGCGTTTAGTTTTTCGGTTAATCCTTCAAATGCCATAAGCTCATTCCTTTAAAGCGGCGGCTTCCCGGCGGATGACATCCGCCAGCTCCGCCAGACGGCGGTCCTCGTAGTGCCTGTAATTGATGGTGGTAATTTCCGCGGCGGCGGCGGCAATGGCGTCCACATGGGCGCTTCGGGCGAGAAAGCGCTTGATAATGCCGGTCTTGTCCTCCACTTCCTGCATGGCCGCCTCAGCCCGGACGATAACGTCCCGGACGCCTTGCCGGGAGATACCGGCGTTTTCGGCGATCTCGGCGAGGGAAAGGTCTTCATTATAATAGAGGTCAAAGAATTCCTTCTGCCGCTCTGTCAGAATCTCCCCATAGAAGTCGAAGAGCATCGTCATACGATAGGTCTGATTCTTCACAAGGAGGGCTCCCTTCGTTTGTGTAAAGTTCATGGGCTTTACAATGGCTCTTAGTTTACAGGAAAAGTGAAGAAATGTCAAGAGGGAAATTCCGCTCTTCCCGTTCAAGATGGATGTTGGTGACTAAGATTTTGGAAATTATATGAAAACGAGGTATCAGTGGGTTTATTCAATGCTGTAATCGGAGCGATAAGCCGGTGTCTGCGGGAAGAATGCTGTAATGTTAATTTGCGTTGCTTGCCGCAACGGGCCTCCCTTTGTATAATGACGGTGAAAGGAGGTTGTCCCCGATGCTGAACGAAAACATCAGAGCAATCAGAAAATCCAAAGGGCTCTCGCAAGAGGAACTTGCAGTCAAGCTGAATGTGGTGAGGCAAACGATCTCTAAATGGGAACAAGGTCTGTCGGTTCCGGATGCCGATATGCTGATTTCCATATCAGAGGCATTTGAGACACCTGTGAGCACACTGCTTGGAGAAACCGTTATCGAGACGAAGGCTGATGACATAAGAGTAATTTCTGAGAAACTTGAGGTGATAAACCTGCAGCTTGCGCGTGGAAAAGCGACGCGGCAAAAAGCGATTCATTGTTTTTTTATCTCATTGTGCGCAGTTATAGCGGCTGTTTTTGCTGCCCTGATCGTATTAAACAGTTCTTACTTGGGTTGGGATTATAGCCAGCCCGATACCGCAGTTACCGGAGTGGTTTTTCATGCGTTTGAGTGGCTGTTCGTTAGAACGGCGCCGCTTGCGCTGATTGGAGCGGTTGCTGGGGTTTGCCTAACACGAAAGAAAGGGTGAAATTGTCCAACTTTTCGGGAAACCGTTCAGATTTATAACTTCAGATTTGCCGGGCGGTCACGATTCAATGGTGACCGCCCGCTTTCATTTTGTTTCCATGAAATTGGAGGAATTGCAAGCAGCCGGCGCGTTTCTCAGAAGAGGACGGTAAGGAACACTTGTCTTTTCCGCGGGAAACTGTTATACTATTAAAATCTATTGGTATGCTTACTTTTATATTGAGGAGCGCCGCCATGAACAATAAGAAACTCTCCCGTCTGTTGGAGCCGAATTTACAGCTGTATTTTCTCTGTCTTCTGGCGTTTACCTTGGCCGCCGTGACCGTCAGTCCGCTGCTGGCGCTGGCGGAAGGGGTTGCTACCGTGGCGCTGTATGCCTACTTTATTCGGAGCAATAAAAAGCGCCGCCAGAGCGTCCTGCAGTATATTGACAATGTGACCGGCAATGTGGATACCGCCAGCAAATCCACTCTGATTAACTCTCCGCTGCCCATTATGGTTTTTCGCCCCGATACCGGGGAAGTGATCTGGAGCAATGAGAGCTTCCTTCAACTGGCCGGGGTCCGGGAGCACCTCTTTGAAATAAAAGTGGAGGACGCTGTTCCCGAGTTCTCGGTCCAGTGGCTGCTGGAGGGACGGCAGGAGTGTCCTGAGCGGGTGCGGATGAACAACCGGCAGTTTCGGGTTTATGGAAGCCTGGTCCGAGCCAAAGGACGGAGCGGAGAACAGAATCTGGTGGCCACCACTTATTGGGTGGACACGACGGAGATGGACCGTCTCCGGGAGGATTACGACGCTTCCCGCCTGGTGTTGGGCATTTTGATGGTAGATAATTACGAGGATATGATGAATGCCTGTGCCGACACGCAGCGCAGCGCTGTGCTGGCCCAAATCGACGAGAAGCTCAGCAGTTGGGCCGCCGTGGGAAACGGGCTTCTCATCAAAACCGAGCGGGACCACTACCTGTTCCTTTTCGAAGAGCGATATTACGCTCATTTTGTGGAGGAGAAGTTTTCCATTTTGGACGCCATGCGGGATATCCGCGTGGGAGAAGGCGGGCATCCTACGCTCTCCATTGGCCTGGGGCGGGAGGCGGACAGCATCCCGGCTCTCTATAAAAACGCATCCCTCTCCCTGGAGATGGCCCTCAGCCGGGGGGGAGACCAGGCGGTCGTTCGGGGAAAGACCGACTTCGCCTTTTACGGCGGACGGGCAAAGACGACGGAGAAACGCACCAAAGTCAAATCAAGGGTTATGGCCAACGCGCTGGGAGAACTGCTGGCTGACTCGGCGGATATCTATGTCATGGGCCACAGCTTTGCTGATATGGATGCGGTAGGCGCTGCGGCGGGTGTGTGCTGCGTTGCCCGGAAGCTGGGGCGGAGGGCGCAGATTGTTATTGATATGGAAAAAAACGCCGCTCAGTCGGTGCTGTCCGAGCTGCGGAATCTGCCGGAATATGAGAACGTGTTTGTGAACCCGGCGGAGGCTTTTGTAAAGATGCGGCCGGGAACTCTGCTGGTGGTAGTGGACACCAACCGGCCAGACATGGTGGAAAGTCCCCAGATTTTGGAGTCCAGCAGCCGGGTGGCGGTGATCGACCACCACCGCCGTGCCGCCAGCTATATTGAAAATGCCGCGTTCAGCTTTCACGAGCCCTACGCCTCCTCCGCCTCGGAGCTGGTGACAGAGCTGCTGCAATATCTCATTGAGCCGTCGAACCTTCTGCGGGAAGAGGCGGAGGCGCTGCTGGCGGGCATTGTGCTGGATACGAAGCATTTTACCCTCCGCACCGGAGGCCGGACATTCGAGGCCGCCGCTTTCCTCCGCCGGGCGGGAGCCGATACCGCAGATGTTCAGCGTCTTTTCCAGGGAGACCTGAAGGGCATGGTTTCCAAGTACGATGTGATCCGCCAGGCGGAGCTCTACCGCCCGGATGTTGCCTTGGCCGTGGTGGGGCAGGACGGCGTGGACCGGGTGGCTGCCGCCCAGGCTGCCGACGAGCTTCTGACATTGAAGGGAGTCAAGGCGTCCTTCGTGGTGTACCGGAACGGCTCGGCGATTCTTATGAGCGGGCGGTCCCTGGGGGAGATCAACGTCCAGGTGATCCTGGAGGCTCTGGGCGGCGGTGGCAACTCCGCCACTGCCGGAGGGCGCATTGAAAACGGGGATATTCTGGACGTGCGGGAGAAACTGACCCAGGCCATCGACGCGTATTTTGAGAAATAGGAGGGAAGGACATGAAGCGGTTTTGGAAGACATATGCGGTGTGCGTGTTTTTGCTGGGGCTGCTTGCGGTCCTGTGCATGGGCTCGCCGGTCGGCATGCCGCTGCTGCTGGTGTTTGATGGGCAGCCCTTCCTTCCCTGGGCCCTGGCGGCGCTTCTGCCGGCGATTCCCAGTGCGGCCTGGATGGTATGGCAGGAGCGGCGGCCCTAAGACATCGACGCCTATTTTGAGAAACAAGGGGGGCAGCATATTGAAGTTTTTAAAGACCTACGCGATGTGTCTGGTGGTTTCGGAGGTGTTCCTGTTTCTCGGCGGATACATGCTGTTTGATTTCCAGAGGCACCCCTTCCGCGCTTTCGCAGCCATCGCGTTTTTGCTGGCGGTCCTCATAACGGTGTGGCTTGCTCAGGAGGAGCGGATCGACGCCTTGGAAAAGCGAATCCAGGGCCTGGGGGAACAGATCTGGACTCTGGAGAATCCGGGAATTCCAAAACAATCAACAAAACTTAAGGAGAATGAACCATGAAAGTTATTTTACAGCAGGACGTGAAGGGCCAGGGAAAGAAAGGCCAGATGGTGGAGGTCTCCGAGGGCTACGCCCGGAACTTCCTCCTGCCCCGGAAGAT
>CAJTJA010000106.1 GCA_910576845.1 uncultured Oscillibacter sp. | reverse complement strand
AGTACCGGACATCGACCTGAACTTCTCCGGTGAGTATCAGGCCCGGGCCCACCGCCATGCCATTGAGATGTTCGGCGAGACCCAGGTTTTCCGGGCGGGGACTATCGGAACATTGGCGGAAAAGACTGCCTACGGCTTCGTGAAAAAGTATTTGGAGGAAAACCAGATAACTGCCGGGCGGGCAGAGGAGAATCGTCTGACGCTGGGCTGTGTGGGCGTCAGGAGAACCACCGGCCAGCACCCCGGCGGCCTGGTGGTGGTTCCGGCGGATAAGAGCATGGAGGATTTCTGCCCTGTGCAGCATCCGGCGGATGCGGATGACTCCGACACCATTACCACTCACTTTGAATACCACTCTATGGAGGCGAACCTTCTCAAGCTGGACATGCTGGGTCATGATGACCCGACAATGGTCCGTATGATGCAGGACCTCACCGGGGTGGATCCCCAGAAAATTCCCTTGGATGACCCGGATACCATGTCCATTTTCACTTCCAGCAAGGTGCTGGGCTATGAAAATGACGAGATTTTAGGTCCAACCGGAGCGGTGGCAATTCCGGAGTTCAACACACGCTTTACCCGGCAGATGCTGATTGATACACAGCCGAAGGATTTCAACACGCTGGTCCGTCTTTCAGGCTTTTCCCATGGAACCGATGTGTGGCTGGGGAATGCCAGAGAGCTGATTGTCAGCAAGACGGCCACGGTTCTGGAGACTGTGGGCTGCCGGGATGATATTATGCTCTATCTGATTTCCAAGGGCCTGGAACCGAAAATGAGCTTTAAAATTATGGAGTCCGTCCGAAAGGGAAAGGTAAAAAAGGGCGGTTTCGAGCCGGGCTGGGAGGAAGCCATGCGGGAGCATGACGTGCCCGATTGGTACATTGACTCTTTGGCGAAGATTGGATACCTCTTCCCCAAGGCACATGCGGTGGCTTACGTTATGATGGCGTTTCGGATTGCTTGGTACAAGGTCCATGAGCCCTTGGCGTTCTATGCCACGTTCTTCTCCGTTCGGGCCAAGGCTTTCGATGCAGAGTTCTGCTGTGCCGGAAAAGAGGCGGTGAAGCGGAAAATTCGGGAGATTGAGAATAACAAGGACGCTACCGCCGTGGAACAAAACCTTTTAACTACGCTGGAAGTCTGCTATGAGTTTTACCTGCGTGGATTCCACTTTGAAACGATTGATATTTACCGTTCCGGCGCTACGAAGTTTCTTGTTACTGACGGAGGTCTTCTGCCGCCTTTTACAACCGTCCATGGCTTGGGGGAGGCGGCTGCGCTGGATACGGTGGAGAAACGGGCGGGGAAGGAATTTATCTCCATTGAGGAATTTGCCATGTGCTGTAATAAGCTCTCCAAGACCCATATCGAGCAGTTGAAGGCTCTGGGGGCTTTTGCGGGAATGGCGGAGACAAGTCAGATTACATTGTTTTAAGATGATTCCGCCCCGGATGGACCCCAGAAGGAGAAAAGCGGTGTGCGGAGGCTTACGAGGAACGCGTTTGCCATCTGCGGGGCAGGCGGGGGAATGGACCAGCGCTGCTTCCCGCTGGCGCTGGTCCTCTGGCAGACGAAGCTGCGGGGACTGCCGGCGGCGGCTTATCTTTTGGGATACCCTATGTTCCGGCAGCCGCTTTGAGTGCGTTCCCTTTTTAGGGGACGGTACAGCCATGCTGTTTACAAAGAGAATTTTCTCCGAAAAAGCTCTCCCGGAATCTTTCAAGGTTCCGGGAGAGCTTTTTATGTACCGGGTTCCACCTTCATCGCCCGTTTCAGCATGAGCTCCGTCATGCCTGCTCCCAGCTGGCAGAGCCGCTGAAATTGACTGGCGATATCATAACGCATTCCGCAGTTCAGCCACTCTACAATCTGACCAAAGCACTCGCATTGGTAGAAGCGAATCAAAATTTCCCGGTCCTCCGGCCGTATGGCAAGCGTTCCAATGGCGGCCTCCGCATAGCTTTCCACTACCCGGCGGCACACGTCCATTAAACACAGTTCAAACAGGTCACGGTGGGCCGATTGGTTGATATGCAGCACTGCCTGCCGGTGAGAAGACGCAAAGCGGGCAGCCGTTTCCAAGCAATCCGCCAGGGAAAGGGCAGGTCCTTGAGCCGCAATGATAAGGCTGGCATATTCTGTAACAATCTCCTCCAAAAGGGCGGGAATATCTTTGAAATGATAGTAAAACGAATTGCGGTTTACCCCGCAATCCTTCACAATGTCCTTTACGGTAATTTCCCGGAGAGGACGTTCCTCCAATAGTTTGAGAAACGAATTTTTGATAGCTTTTCTGGCAGGGGAAGTCATAAGCGCCTCCTTTCTGAGCGAGGAAAGAGCCCGGCGGCGGTTCCATCTGACATGTGCTGAGCGGCGGACAGTAGCTCAGCCCTGGGCAGGGCCATGTCCTGGTCAAACCACTCTTTTAAAAGACCGATAAAACCCCAGGCCAGAAAGTTCAGCAGGTAGTCTGCCAGCCGGGGGTCCTCAGGGTGAAACCAGGTTTTTACCAGGGGAGCGCCATTCTCGTGCACCAGCTGCTGTAGAGACTGGAGAAATCCACTGGCCTCGCTGCTGGCAAAAAGGATGGTACAGGTTTCCCGATGCTCGACGGCGAAGTCCAGCACCGGTTCAAACACCGGGGTTACGCTGCCGACCGCTACAGTCTCCTGCATATGGGTGTTTACCAGGGCCTGAAGTTCCGACAGCAGGTCTTCCTCCACACTTTGAAGCAGCTCCGAGGTGTCGGAGTAATGAAGATAGAAGGTTGCACGGTTCATATCTGCCGCGTCGGTTAAATCCCGGACAGAGATGTCGGAAAATGTCTTCTGCTTCATCAGCTCCAGCAAGCTTTCCTTCAATAGTTTTCGGGACCGCCGGGCCCGGCGGTCTTCAGGGTTTTTCAGCATAATAGACCTCCTTTTGGATATGCCCGAGGTGTTCAGATCAAGCAAATCGTAGAATTTCAGACAAATTTTGCCGAAAAACATTTACTGGAGCTTAAATGCACACCGCTTAGGCATATGGCCGCTTTTGTCTATTGACCAGATTTCCTGCTTTTACTATAATCAACTCAAGTCAATAAGTCAACAAAAATATTTTATTAGACATATGTTGATTATGTGGAGGAATCATTATGACAAGGCGAACTTTGAAGCACCGCATACCTGCTCTGCTGCTGGCGGCAGCGCTGACGGTATCCTGTATTGTGCCGGCAGCAGCGGAATCGGTTGGTGATGGTGTTGTTTCTACTTATGATGAGGCATATTACGCAACACTGGATTACTATGGCAATCTGCTGGAGGGAAGCGTGGTGAAAAGTTATGCCCTTAACGGTAAAGACAGCCTGACGGATTACGGCGCCTATGATGAGGTTGTGAATCTCACCAACGGTACTGCGCCAACAATCAGAGGAGAAGAAACATCTTTCCGCTTTGACGGAGCCGTGCCGGATCATTTCTACTTTGAGGGGAAGACGGAACAGCCTTTTGAGAATCTGCCGTGGACGATTACCCTGCGTTATAAGCTCAACGGTGTTCCGGCAAAGGCGGAGGAGCTGGCGGGGAAGCAGGGCATGGTAGAAATTTTGCTGGATATTGTGCCGAATAAAAATGCCAGCGATTATGCGCGGTATAACTACACGCTGGAGGCCATGGCGGTTTTTAACCAGGATGATATCCTCTCTCTGGAGGCCCCTGGCGCACAGGTCCAATTGGTAGGTAATCTGCGGACGGCGCTCTTTTTGGCCCTGCCGGGAGAGGAGCAGCACTTTGTCATCCGGGTTGGCAGCAATGATTTCTCCTTTGGAGGCCTGACGGTTTTGATGGTTCCCGCCACGCTGGCCCAACTGGAAGAGATTGCAAAGCTCAGCCAGCGAAAAGACGATCTTGAGGAGGATTACCGGGCTCTGTCCGGGAGTTTGGACAGCTTACTGGATGCGCTCAGTGATATTCAGGGCGGCCTCTATGCTTCCGCCAGGGGATTGGATCAGTTGGAGACGGCCCGGCGGACATTTTCCGGCGGCAAGGGTGTGCTGTATGATGGAACGGACCGCCTTCGGGGAGATCTGAGCAATATTGCTGACATTTTGGAGCCGGTAGAGCAGAGGGTCCAGCTCCTGAGCCAGACAGTGACAGACTCGAAAGAGGTTTTGAATGAGATGGCGGATGCTACACTCACACTCAGGACTCAATTGGAGGATATGGAAGATGC
Organism: uncultured Oscillibacter sp.; assembly: GCA_910576845.1. Taxonomy (GTDB): domain Bacteria; phylum Bacillota; class Clostridia; order Oscillospirales; family Oscillospiraceae; genus Oscillibacter. The sequence goes on along the minus strand of CAJTJA010000106.1, from coordinate 706 downwards.
GCTGAGCGGTCTGGAGAGCGGTACGTACGATATCAAGCGGGTGATCCGCCTGACAGCAGATATGGAGGACAGTCTTCTCCATTTGGAAGAGGCGTTGGGCGGTACTCACGTTGGCGGCGACAGCGTCGCTACGGAGAGTCAAGCCATGGTACGGAAAGTAAAGGCGGTTCACAGTGCCTATTCAGAAAAAAATGAAATGTCGTTCATAGAAAAGATGCTGACGCTTCAAGGAAAGGACCCGGCGGAGATTCAAGGAATGAAAACATTGCTGGGGATGACGCAGGAACAGGCGGAGGCGGCCGGCATGCTTTCGCAGTGGAAAGAGGCTAACGCCGCAGCAGGTCAGCTGCGTGCTCTTTACGGGGTAAAGGATAAAATCAGCTTCCAGGCTTTCTGCGGCAAGCTGCCTGGTATCACGCCGAGCCAGGCCAAGCAGATGAATGATCTTTGGCTGATTTATAATAGTGGGGAGGTGAAAAAACATACTTCCGCTGCTGAGAAGAAAGCGGCTGCTTCCGATGCGGAGGAAGTCTCGAAAGACAACGGAGAGCAGGAGATGACGGCAAAACTGGTACTCAATGCTCCAAAAGATGGGGAGATAGATGAGAAACCGCCTGCTGGAGACAGCACGACTGGAGATACCAGCACCGGTGGAGACACTGGCACCGGCGGAGATACCAGCACCGGTGGAGACACTGGCACCGGC
>CAJTJA010000105.1 GCA_910576845.1 uncultured Oscillibacter sp. | reverse complement strand
CGAAGCGGCGGATGTCCTGCATGACGGCGATGTCGAACACGTTGTAGATCAGCAGATAGCCGCAGAGGGCAAACAGCACGGCAAAAGCGCCCGCCGCCGCCATTTGGAATGGGCTGGGCTGGACGTTGGTGACGCGGTTCACGGCGGCCTGCATATAGTTGGGGGCTCCGGCGTCATCCGGCTCGCCGCCCAGGTCATAGACCAGCTGCCGGAGGCGTTTTTCCAGGCCTGCGGCACTGCGGGCGGTGAAATCGGAAAAATAGGTCCCGGTCATATCCCGGTCTTCGTGGAAAGTGAATTGGAAGATTTCCGGGTGGGCCTCCCGGAAGGCGGGTCCGGCCCACATGACGCTCAGCTGACTATCCAGGGCCTCGTACCAGCCGGTGACCACCATGGGGAGGGCGTAGTCCCGCCCGTGGGCGGTGAACTTGATGACGATCTCCGCACCGGCCTCCGGTTCCACGCCCAAGGCCCGCAGGGCGAGGTCGGAGGCGGCTGCCTCATTGGGCGCGGCGGGAGGCCTGCCGTGGGTGGGGGTACAGAAAGTCAGCCCCGCCTGGATTTCATCCTCAACGTTGAACTCAATGTTATGGCGGACGGCGTTGGAGAGGTAGGCCACCGGCATCCGCAGTCCTGCCGTCTCAATGAAGTCCGTCTGCCGCAGGGCCTCGAACTGCTCTGCCGTCATGAACCGGAGCTCGCCGTCGGAGCGGCTCATTTTCTGCATCTGCATGGTCAGGGTGAAGGATTCCATCGTGCCCAGTACAATTGTGGTGATGGCGGTAAAGAGCACCGCCGTCAGGGCAATGGCCAGCACCGCGATCCCGTTCCGGACCCGGCTGGCGGCGAAGCTCCGCCGGGTTAGAATGTTCAGCATATCCTCCATGGGAAACTCCTCCTGAATCTCTTGCTGGACCCAGAATATCAGTCCAATGTCACAATTGCGGTACAGAAATGTTACAGTTTTGTGCCTTTTACCACTGCTAAAGGCCGGCGCCCCGGCAGAGACCGGGGCGCCAGGGGATGAGGACTATTTTGCGACGCGCCCATTCTGAAGGCACACCACATGATCGGCCAGCTGGGCGAGTTCCGGATTGTGGGTAATCATTATCAGCGTCTGATGGAAGACATCCACGGTCATTTTCAATAGTCCCGCCACGTTTTGGCCGGTTTTGGCGTCCAGGCTCCCCGTGGGCTCGTCGGCCAGGATAATGGCGGGCCGGGTCATCAGCGCCCGGGCGATGGCGGTGTACTGCTGTCCGCCGCCGGAGAGCATGTGGGGGAAGCTGTCCAGCCTGCTTTCCAGTCCAAGCAGTCCGGTGAGCCTGTCGAAGAGGGCCGGGTTCGGCCTGGAGCCGTCCAGAGCCAGGGGGAGCAGGATGTTCTCCCGGACCGTCAGCTCCGGGATCAGGCGGCAGTCCTGAAAGACAAAGCCGATCCTCCGCCGGCGAAAGACCGTCAGCTCCTCCTCCCGCAGGGTACTCAGCTCCGTGCCGTCCACAGTGACGGTTCCCTCTGTTGGCTGGTAAAGGCCGCCGATCAGATTCAGGAGCGTGGTTTTTCCGCTGCCGGAGGCCCCGACGACGGCGGTGAAGGTTCCCTTTTCAATGGAGATGTCAATCCCGTCCACGGCCTTCACCTGCCGGATCCCCGTGCCAAAATATTTTTTCAGGCCGCAAACCGTTACCATATCCATAAAGCTCTCCTTGTTACCGCAGAAGAAACACGGAAAAGGTGGAACCCTTTCCCACCTCGGATTTCAATGTCATATAGCCCCGCTGGCGGGTGATAATCCCCCGGGCCAGATACAGCCCCAGCCCCACGCCCTCCGCCGAGGACTGCCCCCGGTAAAAGCGTTTGAATACGTCATGATAGTACTCCGCGGGGACGCCGATTCCCGTGTCCGTAATGTCGATCCGGGTGTAAAACTGCCAGGGGCGGACGCGGACGCGGATGCTCCCGCCCTCCGGTGTGTATTTGACCGCGTTGTCCAGGAGGTTGCCCAGGGCCTCCGCCGTCCACCTGGAGTCATGCTGGAGGGTCTCCCCGCCGGCGCAGTCCACGTCAATTTGAATGCGCTTCCGGTTCGCCGCGGTCAGGACGCCGCCCACTGCCTGGGCGATGGTGTCGTACAGGCTGGCGTCCTCCATCCGCAGGGCAAACGTCCCGGTTTCCAGGCGGGACATTTTTATGAGGGACTGCATGAGAAAGTCCAGTTTGTTTACTTGGGTGGACAGTGTGGAGAGGAATTCCGTCCGTTTTTCCTCCGGCGGCTGGTGCTGGCAGAGGAGGTCCGTAAACATCCGGATGTTGGCGATGGGGGTTTTCACCTGGTGGGAAATGTCGCTGACCAGCTCCTGGATATTTTGCTTGTCCGCCTCGCTCTGCCGCTGTCCCGCCTGAACGTAGTCGTGGTATTGCAGGAGCTTTCCCTGCACCTTGGCCAGCTGGGAGTCCTCATAAGGGCGGTCGCTCTTCGGCTCCCGGCCATTCAACAGGGCGTCCAGGGTATCACAGAAGCTGTTGGCGAAATCGAACTCCCGCCGTTCCTGGCGGCGCTTCCACAGAAGCGTCAGAAGCAGAATGGCCGTTCCCAAACCAATCGCCGCCGGGCGCAGAAGCGCTGCTGGGAGATCCAGGACTCCCAGCAGGATCAGCAGGATCGCGGCTGAAGTTATAAGAAGAGGTATTTGAGCCAATCCGTCCCGCTTCATCCCTGGGCTCCTGTCCAGACGTAGCCCATGCCCCGGACGGTTTGGATGTAGGGGTGTCCGGCGTCCTCGATTTTGGCGCGCAGGCGGTTCATGGTCACGGTGAGGGTGTGGTCGTCGATAAAATTGCCGCCGCTGTCCCACAGCTTTTCCAGCAGGAGCCGCCGTGTCATCACCGCCCCGGCATTGGCGGTCAGGAGCCGCAGGAGCTTGTACTCGTTTGGCGTGATGGACAGCCGTTCTCCGTTCCGCGCGGCAGTCAGGGCCTGGAAATCCAGACGCAGGAATCCGTCGTCAAAGCAGTCGGAGCCGGCGGTCCCCCGGCGCAGGACCGCCTCCACCCGGCGCTTGAGGACCTGGATGCTGAAAGGCTTGGTGATGTAGTCATCCGCGCCAAGGTCGAAGCCATTCAGCTCGTCCTGCTCCAGGTCGTTGGCGGTCAGGAAAATGACCGGCCGTTCCGGGGCGGAGGATTTGCACTCCCGACAGAGGTCAAAGCCGTTTCCGTCCGGAAGGTTTACGTCCAGAATTACCAGGTCAAATCGGTCGGTTTTCAAGAGCTGGCGGGCCTTTTGACAGGTGTAGGCCGCAGCGGTGAGATGTCCGCTCTCGTCCAACGCGAAGCACAGCCCCGCGCTCAGGGCCAGGTCATCTTCCACAACCAGAATTTTTGCCATGGAGCCTCTCCTCCAGTATAGTGGTTTTATGGGGATTATACCGTAAGGGCGGAGATTTGGCAAATGTCTTTTGGGGGGAGGGGAGTGGGATGGATTTTGAGATAGTTTGTTCTCGCAGCGCTTGCAAAATGCCAAAATGCTGCTGAACGATTTGCGGATTGAGCCAGTGTATACAAAAAGCGGGCAGTCAATTTTTTGGATCTGCAAGCGCAGCGGAATTTTTCTCAAAGTGGAAGAAGGAAAATAATGACAAAATCAGAAGTGAACCCCACCGGTCGAAAGTATAGCTGGTCGAAATTATAGCAGGATAAAGGCGTGGCGTCTTGTGCCGCCACGCCGGATTACATCGTCCCGCAGTGCGGGCCAGGAAGACGGAAAACGAGAGCTTTTGACGGAATACAGACATTCTTTCAAGGCTTTTGTGCAATTGGTCGTGTGACGTCATTATACAGGACTGGATTCGGATTTGACGTCTTGTTATCCTCAACGTTTACGGTGGCAGCAAATTCAGCGGCACCAACTGTGGCATGGCAGAGAAATTCCCGGTTTTCCTGTAAACGGGGAGAGCAGAGGTATCAAAATAGCACAGAGAAAAAGAAAGCCCACCAACAGTGCCTGTGTCCTCCGTATTTCAGCGTGTAAGCCGCTGTGTGCGGTTTTGTGGAGGATCGCCCATGGTACTCCTCTCCAGTAGACAAACCGCTGTGTTGGGGCTTTGTGGGCGGTTGTCGGCAAGGGTGGAAAGTCTGGGAGATTCATCCATGGATTGCGCCACTGTCTACAAGGAGAAAGAGGCGCGGTCACTCTACCCAACCAGAACCAGTTTTCGAGAGTTCATACAGCGCAAAAATTGCGCCGCCTAATCAAAGAATAGGTCTTTTTTCTCTCTGCCTTTTTCTACCGCAGACTATGAACTTTCTGATAACTCTCCGATGAATCCCTGGCTATTCACCGAGGTTACTGGTAATGTGTGTCGCTGAATAGGAGGCGATACGCAATGGCAAAGCGCAGAGCGAATGGAGAAGGCAGTATCCGTAAGCGGAAGGACGGACGCTGGGAGGGGCGGTACACCGCGGGGCGTGATCCGGTGACCGGAAGGACGATCTACAAAAATGTCTTGGGAAAGACCCAGGCGGAAGTCAAGGCAAAACTCAAGTCGGCAATTGAGAAGAGCGGCGTCCAGTCCCTGCGGACAGAGCGCTACACTGTAGGCCAGTGGCTGGATGCCTGGATGGAGAACTACGCCAAGCTCCAGATCCGGGCCTCGTCCTACAAGACCTACCAGGGCTTCGTCGAAAACCACATCAAACCCACCCTGGGAAATGTCCCGCTGGAAAAGCTGACGGCGATGGACCTACAGCGGTTGTACAAGCATCTGCTGGAGAGCGGCAGAGTGGAGTGCACCGAATCCCGCAACAAGCCGAAGGGCCTCAGTGTCAAGATGGTGCGCAACATCAACCAGATGATTTCCTCTGCCCTGAACTGCGCTGTGGAACAGCGGCTGATTCCCAGCAATCCCACGAAGGGCTGTGTCCTGCCGAAGCTGGAGCGGAAGGAAATGAAAATCCTGCCGCCGGAGAGTCTGGGCACCTTCTTCGAGGAGGCCCGGCGCAGCGGCGTGTTCGAGCTCTACTACATCGATCTCGCAACTGGACTCCGGCGGGGAGAACTGCTGGGGCTGAAATGGAGCGAT
>CAJTJA010000104.1 GCA_910576845.1 uncultured Oscillibacter sp. | reverse complement strand
TCTTCTCATAAAGGGCCGTATTCTTTTCGTTGCTGTTCATATTATCTTGCCTCCTTGATGTTTGATGGCCTCCAATTTCATCTTGTAGGCAAAGGCCCTCTCGCTGGGGAGCAGGCTTTCCCTTTGCAGGTTGCTGTCAACCATACTGGATTAACGCCGTTCATCAGGACGAGCAAGCCATATTGGACAGGCTTTCCAAGTCCACCATGACGGAGCAAGCCGCCGCAAGCAAACGGGCCGCACAGGAAAAGAGACGGGCAGAAAAGCGGTTGACCGAGCTTGACAACCTGTTAGCCAAGATTTACGAGGACAGGGTAAACGAGAAAATCACGGAGCGCAATTTCTCCATGCTGTCCCAGAAGTACCAGCAGGAACAGGGAGAGCTTGAGAAGAAGATTGAAGCGTTGACGGCCCAGCTTGCCAGCACCAAGGAGCAGGAGGACGGCATAAACAAGTGGGTGGAGTTAATCAAGCAGTTTTCCAGCCCCACGGAGTTAACCGCCGATATGCTTAACACCCTGATTGAAAAAATCCTTGTCCATGAGGCCACCAAGGACGAGGACGGCAACAGGGTACAGGAAATCGAGATTGTTTACCGCTTTGTTGGCAAGATTGATTAGTATCTTTAACTATGTCACTCCGAGTTAATCCAATTGTCGACAGCGTGCTGGGCGGCGTCAGTTGTGCTGGTGAACACGGTGAGGTTGTCACCGAAGCCGTAGGGATAGCCGGCATCGGCAGCGGCCTGGCCCTCCTCCAGAGCGTGATGCCAGGTGTAGTGCCGGTTGGAGCAGACTTGGGCAGCGTTCATCAGGGCCTCGTTGACAGGCAGTTCCGAGATCCCATTGGCTTTGCGGGTCTGGTTGATGAGCCAGATCATCTCCTGCCGTATCTCCAGGTTGTCTGTCAGGCTGGTGTTGTCCCCATCGGATAGGGGTTCTGGAATGGTGGGAGTAGTGGAACTGACTGTCAGTGTCATGCTTCCACACTCCCCGGCGCTGTTGGATGCGGTGATCTCCACGCTCCTCTCTGCCTTGGCGATAGCCACCCAGAAGGTCAGCACCTGTTCCACCGCCACGACGTCCGGGGCGCTGGAGATGACGGTGTAGTCCGCACCGCTGGGGCCGATGATGAGGCCGCTGCGCTCTCCCATCTCCAAGATACTGCCCTTGTAGCTGCTTACCCGGATGGGTTCACCAGATGTTTCGGCTGCCATGGTAGGGATGGTGAGACCGATAGTGAGGGTGGCCGAAGTCAGTGCGGCGGCAATGCGTTTTTTCATGTTGGTCACTTGCTTTTCTTCCTGATTTCTGTATTTTGTGGGACTTTTGCAATCAATACAATACAGAAAAGCCACCCCAAAGTCGAGAAGAAAATGCAATCTGCAATGGAGAAAAGCGTGGGTAAAAACGAAACATATTACACAGCGTCCACGGGGCATCCGTTTGCCCTCGGTACAGCTCCTGACCACATAAACAGCCACAGACAGCCGTGGAACACGTGGAAACACTGGTTTCAAAGAGTGCCAGAAAGCAAATGGAACAGAGCAAAAACAACTATAAACCATCAAAAATTGTCTGAAAAATGTTTGTTGACCTCTTTGTCTACAGTATAGCAAATTTTGACCGCGCGTTTGCTGTAAATGAGCAGAAAATGATGACGGTTCACACCGCACGGAGCAGCCTTTACCGTAAATGAGAGAGGGCGGTCATAAAACCGTCCTCCCTCATCCCTGTTGTATTATCCGTAGAAGCTGATGCTGCTGGGGACGCCCGCGAACATATAGCAGCAGGCTTTTCCGTCCTGGATGGTGACGCCAACCCCAACGGTATCGCTGGCGGGGTCGGTCATGGTCTGGAAGTGAAAGGGTGAGTTTTTCCAGTTGTTCACTGCCGTTTCCGCCGCATTTTCCAGGCGGGAAACGCCAGTAAACCACGTCAGGTTATCGCCAAAGCCGTAGGGGTATCCGTACCGCTTGGCCGCTTCGCACTCATATTCTGAATCATGGTCGGTGAACATCTGTGCGGAGCAGTCCTGGGCGGCGTTCATCAGTGCCTCATTCACCTCCAGCTCCGCCGCACTATTCTCCTGGCGTACCTCATTGATGAGCCGGATCATCTCCTGCCGAAGTTCCATGTTGGCGGTCAAATCAATGCCCTCACTCGGAACGGAGGCAGAGTCTATTTTTGGCGTTCTCACCGTCAGCGTCAGGCTTCCGGCGGCTCCGTCCTGGCCTGTGACTGTAATCTCCGCTGTGCCCTCCGACGTGGCGACGGCCACCCAATAGGTCAGCACTCGCTCAACATTAACGACTGCCGGACTGCTAGAGCTTGCCGTGTATTCCGCCTCGGCAGGGCCAATAATGAGAAGACTTCTCTCTCCGGTTTCCAGGATGACACCTTTGTAGCTGCTCACCCGAATGGCCGGTTCCGATGCCTGAGCCAGACCCGCCAGCATTGCGGCGGACAGGACTCCGGCTGCCGCTATCTGGAGCGGTCTTCCTTTGTTCTTCATAGCATTTTCTCCATTTCCGCATTTTTACTGGGCCTTTGGCAAACAACACAATGCCGAAAGGCTGGCTGGAAGTCAATACAAAACTGTAATCTGAAAAGGAGAAAAGCAGAGGCGAAAATGTAGCGTATTGCCCAGTACCACCTGCGGTTGGAGGCTCTGTTTCTCATTGTAGACGGAGGTGCAATCTATTAAGGGCGTATCGGGAAAGAGCTTTTTGCTGATACGCCCGAAAACACTTGTATAAAATCCAACGATAGGGTAAAATGGGAATACCTGAAATCCCCATATCTGTCAGGATTGGAGGTGCATCCCTTGCCAGTGCCAACTAACATCAAAACCCTGCTTTCCGGAAGTGCCGTTGAGTGGGCCAGGATCGAATTCAAGGAAACGTGGGATGCCGAGGCATCGCTCAAGACCATTTGCGCCTTTGCCAATGATATTGACAACTGGGGCGGCGGCTACCTCGTCATCGGCGTTCAGGAAAAGGATGGCAGACCGGTTCACCCGCTAAAAGGTGTCCCCGCAGACAAGGTAGATGGTTATTTGAAGGATATGCTCAACAAGTGCAAGCGTATCCAGCCGGAATATTTGCCCATCGTTGAGGTGGTGGACTACCAGGACAAGAAATTCATTGTGATATGGGTACCCGGCGGGTACTTGCGTCCCTATTCTTCCCCCAAGTCGATGGCCAAGGACGAGAAAGAGCGTGTTTGCTACATCCGGAAGATGTCCAGCACCATCATGCCTTCCGAGGAGGAGAAGCGGGATCTCTATAACCTTGCCAACAACGTCCCCTTTGATGACCGGATCAACCACGAGGCGGACATCGCTGACCTGAATCTCACGCTGATTCAGGCCTATCTTAAAGAGGTGGAAAGTTCTCTGTACGAGGAGTCCAGGCATATGGACTTCCTTGATCTGTGCCGGAGCATGAACATCGTCAACACCCTGCCGGAGTACACCAAGCCGAAGAATGTGGGGCTGATGTTCTTCAGCCTGGAGCCGGACCGTTTCTTTCCCTACGCCCAAATTGATGTAGTCCAGTTCCCTGAGGATCTGGGCGGAGACCAGATCATTGAAAAGACCTTCAAGGGGCCGCTCCACCAGCAGCTGCGGGAGGCACTCCAATATATTCGAAACAGCGTGATTCAGGAGCAGGTGATTAAGCTCCCGGACAGGGCGGAGGCAGATCGTTTCTTCAACTATCCCTATGCGGCCATTGAGGAGAGTCTCTGCAATGCGGTGTACCATAAGGGCTACGATGTGCGGGAACCCATTGAGGTCCGCATCCTCCCCGACCGTATTGAGATTGTGAGCCATCCGGGGGCAGACCGGTCTATTTCGGAGGAGGGGCTACGAACTTACCGGGTGTTCAACCGGAGATACCGCAATCGCCGCATCGGGGATTTTCTGAAAGAAATGCACCTGACAGAGGGGCGAAACACTGGATTCCGAAAGATCCTCAACGCCTTGGAACGCAACGGCTCTCCCGTCCCGATCTTTGAAACGGACCCTGAGCGCCTGTCTTTCTGTACAACGATTTTCATCCACCCTCAATTTCTATCCCCAAGTGGGACCAAAGATGGGACCAAAGATGGGACCAAAGATGGGACCAAACAAGTTGCACCAAACCGCCGTACTGAGCGGGCACAGTTGATCCTCTCTGCGATTCAAGAAAATCCCCAGGTAACAGTGCGTGCATTGGTTGAGGATCTCGGCATTTCCAAAAACACGATTTTACGAATTCTGAAAGAGCTGCAAGAGAATGGAACCATCAAGCGGGAAGGTTCTAGCCGGAAAGGCTGCTGGGTCGTGTTGTAGTTTGACCACACAAACAGCCACAGACACCGCTGGAAACAGTAGAATTCTCATTTCTAGAAAGTGCCGGAAAGTAAATGCACCGGAGTGAAAACGCCTATAAACAACCGGAAAAGATCACAAAAAACATCAAAGTGCCGTTGACGTGCAGGGGGTCACAGGTTCGAGTCCTGTATCGTCCACCAGATACAAACCTTAGAGCCTCAACGGCTCTAAGGTTTTTTCATATCTGATTGGAGGCGGTTTCCCTTATTAGGTTCAGGCGCAGGAAACCGTTAAACCAGAGTCAGGCTGTCCGCCGCTCCATGTGGGTTTTTTACTCCAGTGGTGCTTTCTGTCGTCGAAAGCCGTAGAAACAGGCCTGTGCATGACTTTATAACCACGGTTCTTCGCATTCTCTCTTTAATAAACCAGACTCTCTGGCTGAAAATTTTCAATTTGCAGATTTTTAATCGCCCTGCCGGTATTTTCCCGCTTCTTCTCTACAAAAACACAACCGCTCAGCCGTGGCATGACTTCCAGCTCAGCCACCAGCGCCAAAACTCGACGCCCCCGTCAAATAAAAATTACTATGGCTTTTCTCGCTGCAAGCTCTATTTTCTCCCTGCGGACGACCGGAATTTCCGGGTTTTCTGCAGAATATCCCTCCTTGACAAGGTAATCGTTTGCCGATATAATATGAGCCGCGCGAAACTCCGGGAGGCCCGCCGCTTCGGCGGATTCCCGAAACAATACAAAAAGGAAAGGATTGGACGACTATGATCTATTCCACCGAAGTGCAGAACATGTG
>CAJTJA010000103.1 GCA_910576845.1 uncultured Oscillibacter sp. | reverse complement strand
GACATACTCCCCGGAAGTTACCTCTTTCGAGCAATCTCCCGGTTCATCGCGGTCGTGCGGCATCTGGCTGTTCCTTCCGCCGCATGCCCATATATAATAATCGAAATACCGTCCTATGTCAAGAAAAAATTTTCCGAATTTTTGCTTTTTTCAAAGAGAAAGCAGCTGTTTCAGTAATGCCCGCTCCCCTTCCGTCTTGCCGAAAATTTTTAAAAAGACTTGCGTTTTTCTAGGAACTGTGATATATTGCATATGTTAGTATATGATGGGAGTGTAAAGTACGGAGTGGACCACGGGTCCGCTCTTTTTGTTGGTCCCGCCGCCTGCCGAAAAAAGTCTTTCACCAGGCCAATCAAATTTTTAAAACGCTCTGAGAATTGTAAGATGCGCTCTTGATTAAAAACGGAAAGGCCTCTGATCTCTCTTCTTTCCGGCCGCTCTCCTTTTAAGTCCGAAATAATTCCATGGAGTATTGTGTTTATGAAAAAAATTACCGAACTCACCGCAGAACTGGCCGCCCCCGCCATTGCCGAAGCGGGCTGCACCCTTTGGGACGTGGAGTACGTCAAAGAAGGCGGGACCTGGTATCTCCGTGTCCTGCTGGACAAAGATGGGGGCGTGGACATTCTGGACTGTGAGTCCATTTCCCGGAAGCTCTCGGACCTGCTTGATGAGGCAGATCCCATTGAAGGGAGCTATACGCTGGAGGTTGGTTCCGCCGGAGCGGAGCGGTCTTTGAAGCGGCCCTCCGATTTTATCCGGTTTATCGGCAGTCCCGTTTTAGTGAAGCTCTATCGCGCCATTGACGGGCGGAAAGAAATTCCCGGCACCCTGACCGCCTATAACATGGAAGATGGAACTATTACCATTACCTCCGGAGGACAGGAGTGCGTCTTTGGTAAAAAGGACGTTGCTTTGATCCGCCTGCGGGTAGAGTTTTAAGCCCCGTGCCCTATATGCTCACTCGTGTTTATTGATATTATATTTAATGTATAAACGTATCTTATTTGGTAAGGAGAATCAGCAGAGATGAAAGGCAAAAAGCAAAAGGAACCCGCCGGCATGAATCCCGGCGAGATTTTCGCCGCTCTGGAAATGCTGGAAAAGGAGCGGGGCATCCCCAAAGAAGCCATGCTGGAAAAAGTCATTAAGGCAATTACCACCGCATACCAGCGGGATCACAAGGATGTACTGGAGGAAAATATTATTGTACAGGCAGACGAAGCGCACGGAGAGCTTCGGATGTACGTTCAAAAAGCGGTCGTGGACGAGGAGGATTATGTAGATCCTTTCAACGAGATGCCGCTGGCGGAGGCCCAGGCCATTTCTGCCCGTTATCAGATTGGCGATGTGATCAACACCCCCGTAGATAAGATGGAATTCGGCCGCATTGCCGCAGGCAACGGCAAGCAGGTCATCATTCAAGGCCTTCGGGAGGCAGAGCGGGGCAAGGTATACGACGAATTCAACTCCAAGCAGCATGAGATTCTCACCGGCGTCGTTACCCGTATTGATCCCCGGACCGGAGCCGCCTCTCTCCGCATCGGCACCGGCGCAGAGTCCACCGAAGCCCTGCTGCTGGCCGGAGAACAGGTTCCCGGGGAGCCGCTTGAAGAAGGAACTCACATCAAAGTTTATGTGGTGGACGTGCGCCACTCCACCAGAGGGCCTCAGGTGCTGATCTCCCGGACCCACCCGGGGCTTGTCAAGCGCCTGTTTGAACTGGAGGTGCCGGAGATTTTCGACGGCTCTGTAGAAGTAAAATCCATTGCCCGGGAGGCCGGCAGCCGAACAAAAATGGCCGTCTGGTCCAAGGAAGAAAATGTAGACCCCATCGGTGCCTGCGTAGGCCCCAGGGGGCAGCGTGTGGCCGCCATTGTGGAAGAACTGCGCGGCGAAAAAATCGACATCATTAAATACAGCGAAGACCCCGCCGAGTTTATCGCCGCCGCCCTGGCCCCTGCCGACGTAGTGGATGTATGGATGGCGGACGAGGGCAAAGCCTGCCGTTGTGTGGTGCCCGACGACCAGCTCTCCCTGGCCATCGGAAAGGAGGGCCAAAACGCCCGTCTTGCCGCCCGGCTCACCGGTTACAAAATTGATATTAAGCCTCAAAGCTATCAGCCCGAGGATGGCGGTGAGCCGTTCCCGGCGGAAGTGGATGCGGCCGGTCAGGAGCGTCCGGAGGAATAAGCCCGTCTGCCCGACCACCAAAAACATGGAGGATTCAACGTGCCCAAAATCAAAAAAATTCCCCAGCGGCAATGTGTTGGCTGCCGGGAGATGAAAGACAAAAAGGTTTTGCTGCGGATCGTCCGTTCTCCTGAGGGGGAAATCAGTCTGGACTTCGGCGGCAAAAAGCCCGGGCGGGGCGCTTATGTCTGCCGGGACGTGGCCTGCCTGAAAAAGGCCAGAAAATCCCGGGCCCTGGAACGGGCTTTTGATACCGCCATTCCTCCCGAGGTTTATGACGCCATGGAAGCGGAGCTGGGAGGCGAAACATGAACAATAATATCCTTTCTCTTCTGGGGCTGGCCCTCCGGGGCGGGCGTTTGGCCATAGGAGACGAACCTGTAGTCCTGGCTGCAAAGGCCGGACAGGCACGACTGCTGCTCACGGCTTCCGACGCAGCCGGAAACACCCTCCGGCACACGGAACATTTGGCCCAGGAGGGCCGCTGTCTCTGGCTGGTTCTCCCTTTTACCAAAGCGGAACTGGGCGGTGCCCTGGGCCGGGGCGGCACTGCTGTCGCGGCATTGACAGATACAGGCCTGGCCGCCGCCGTGACAGCGAGGCTGGCCGCTTTGGACCCGGAGCGCTACGGAGACATTGCCGCCCGGATGGACCTGAAGCTTCGACGGGCCAAGGAACGCCGGGCTGCCCCCCACAGGGACCCGTCGGTCCAGCGTGAGGACCGCCGCACTTCAACCCCCCGCCGGGAAGGAAGCCGGTCCCAGTCTGCCGGAGGCCGGCAAAGGCCGGACGGCCAAAGGGGTGACAGGCCACGGACACGCCCTTGGGGCGGGGATCAGAAGCACAGCTCCACCGCCGCAAACCGCTCATACGGCGCCAAGACTGAAGAAGGCCGCTCCCAGAAGGGGCGCGGCAGGAAATCCCACTATAGCAAAGGACCCGCCCGAGGCCATCCTCAAGGCAGAAAACCGGAGCGTTTATTTCCCGGTCACAGTCCCCGGAAGCAGACCGATCCCGGTTTTCAGTCGGGCAGAGGCCACGGCAGAGGCGGGGGGCGCTGAGGTGCCGCCGCATGTTATTGGGCTCTGCCGGCCCATTCATTTATATAAAATTTCTCCGCTTCCGAGTCCGTCTGAAAGCCGCCGGGCCGTGTTCCGCCGGTTTTCAAACGGACTCCCGGAGCGGAATAGAACGAGGTGTTTTATTTGGCTATTGAAAAATACAGAGTTCATGAAGTGGCAAAGGACTTCGGTCTTCCCACCAAAACCATTGCCGAGATATTGGCAAAGTATGGCTCTGCCCCCAAAAATCACATGCAGGTGCTGACGGACCGGGAACTTTCCATCATTTTTGACCGTTTGACCCAAGACCATCCCATCTCCGATATCCAGGTTATTTTTCAGGAGACATATCAGGAAGCAAAGCCGGCCCCGGCGGAACAAAAGCCTCTGCCCCCGAAGGCGGCTCAGCTCCCTCAGGGCAAAGGCGGACAGCAGTCCGTCCAGAACCGGCCCGCCCCTCAGCAGGGCCAGCGTCCTCAGAGTCAGCCCGCCTCGGTTCAGCAGCCCCAAGGACAGCCGTCCGCTCAGGCGCAGAAGCCCCAGGCAGGCAGTCAAAGCAAGCCCGCTCCCAGCCAGCCCCAGCAGCAGAACCAGCAGCCTGTTCAGAAGCCTGTCAGCCGGGTTCCTCAGAAAAAAATTGTGGACACCCGGAAGGGCGGCGACGTGAACCTGGCCAAGTACGACGAGCGCCTAGAAACTCTGGGAGGCCAGCAGGGCGAGCGGATGCAGCGCCAGCAGCGGAGCGGCCGGGAAAAGGTCCGAGGCGGACAGCAACGCCGGGGCGGTCCCGTGTTCTCCAACAAGCGCCGTCAGGATGAGGCGGAGAAAATGCGCCGTCTCCAGCTGGAAATTGCCAAAAAAGCACCCGTTAAAGTCCAGATTCCTGATGAAATTTCTGTAGGCGAGCTGGCAAGCCGCATGAAGAAGACCGGCGCCGAGGTGGTCAAGGCACTGATGAAAAATGGCATCATGGCCTCCCTGCCCCAGATGATCGACTACGATACCGCCGCCTTTATCGCCGAGGAAATGGGCTGCAAGGTGGAAAAGGAAATTGTTGTCACCATTGAGGAAAAGCTGATCGATGTCTCCGAGGACAAGGCCGAGGATCTGGTCCCCCGGGCCCCCGTCGTGGTGGTTATGGGTCACGTGGACCACGGTAAGACATCCCTGCTGGATACTATCCGCAACACCTCTGTCGCCTCCGGCGAGGCTGGCGGCATTACCCAGCATATCGGCGCATACCAGGTCCAGGTAAACGGCAAACCCATCACCTTTCTGGACACCCCGGGCCATGAGGCTTTCACTTCTATGCGCGCCCGCGGCGCCATGATTACGGACATCGCTATCCTGATGGTGGCGGCAGACGACGGCATCATGCCTCAGACCATTGAATCCATCAGCCACGCCAAAGCCGCCAATATTCCGATTGTGGTAGCAGTCAACAAAATCGACAAAGAAAACGCCAACCCCGACAAGGTCATGCAGCAGCTCACGGAGCACGGCCTGGTTCCCGAGGACTGGGGCGGCGAGACCATCTGCTGCAAAATTTCCGCGAAGAAAAATATTGGCATCGACAACCTGCTGGAAATGGTAACGCTGACTGCCGAAATGGCGGAGCTGAAAGCGAACCCCAACCGGGCGGGACAGGGCACCGTCATTGAGGCCCGGCTGGACAAGGGCCGGGGTCCGGTGGCAACGCTGCTGGTCCAGAACGGCACCCTGAAGCAGGGAGACATCATCATTGCGGGCACCGCCGTGGGCCGTGTGCGGACCATGCTGGACTATAAGGGCAACCGCCTCACAGAGGCAGGTCCCTCCGTTCCCGTGGAGATCGCGGGCCTCAGCGAGGCCCCCACCGCGGGCTCCTCCTTCTTCGCTGTCAGCGACGAGCGCATGGCCCGGGAGCTGGTAGACCAGCGCAAGGCCGAAGAGCGGGCGAAAGCCGCCGCTCCTGTGCAGAAGGTCAGCCTGGAGAATCTGTTCGACCAGATTCAGGCAGGCGAGCGGAAGGAGTTGGCTCTAATCGTCAAAGCCGACGTTCAGGGCAGCGTGGAAGCCGTGAAAGCCTCTCTGGAGAAGCTTTCCAACGATGAGGTCAATGTTCGGGTAATTCATGGCGGCGTGGGCGCGGTGAACGAGTCCGATGTCATGCTGGCCTCCTCCTCCAACGCCATCAT
>CAJTJA010000102.1 GCA_910576845.1 uncultured Oscillibacter sp. | reverse complement strand
ACAAAATGAAAGTATCGCAATTCAAAGACTACAGCGAGCTGCCGCTGTTCCTCAACGCAAGTCTAGTGTCGCAGGTGCTGGGTGTTTCGCCGTCCAGCGGTTACGAGCTGATGCATGAGCTGGGCTTCCCGATTCTGAAAATCGGCAGCAGGATGGTCGTGCCCAAGGAGAAGTTTATTCAGTGGGTGGAGCAGAACACGACCGGAGGTGGCAACTGATGAGACGGCGCTCCACCCCTATTGGCTGGCCTCGCCGTGACCCAAGACACTACCGATTCGCTATCCCCAACGCAGTGTGGGACTATCACCTCAAGCCTGCTGAGTTCGTAATTTTTTCCTATCTCTGCTATCATCGTCCTCCTGGCACACTCACTCCAGAAGTAATCACAACAGGTGTCCACATGACATCAAGCACAGTGAAAAAGCATCTGGGGACTCTGGTTGACAAAGAACTCGTTACGGCTGAACGGTCTCTTGCGCTGGACGTTCAGTGCATCACCAGCGAAAAATTTTTCACTCTGCCCAACGAGGTGTTTCTGCTGAATCTCTCACCCTCTGCGTTTATGGTCTATGCTTATCTGCTGCTGATTGAGGACCGCCGGACACACACCTGCCATCCAAGCTACAACACCATCGCCGCCGCAACAGACCTGGCTAAGAACACCGCGATGAAAAGTATCAGCACGCTCCTGGAAATGAACCTCATCACTGTGGAGCCCAGCAGCTACTTTGACAAGCGTGGGATGAAGTGGAAGGGCAACAGCCTCTACACGATCCAACCAATAAGGCCGGCGGTGGATGCGTTCCACCAACGGCAGCTCCGTCAACTGGAGTTGGATGCGGAGCGCCGACGTACTCTGCGAAGGCAAGAGGAATACGACCTCCGTCATCCCAAGGTGCCCCTGTGTGCCCCGATCTCCGCTTCGGTAACACCTGCCCCATCCCAACAGTGCAAACCGCTGTGCGCCCGTTGAGAGGCGCAAAATGGGCCCCCCACCGCAACCCAGCGAAGCGGTTGCGGTGGGGAGAGGCGGAGCGGCGGAATGAGCAAGCTCTGCCGCTTGCGGCGGAGCGAGGGATATGAAGTCCGCGACGACGAGGAGCAGGATAAAAGCGTGCCGCCTTGTTGGCACCTCGCTGGTCACTTCTGCCCGCAGTGCGGGCAGTTTGCGGGGGACGGGAGTGAGGTCAAAAGCAGAGAGGAAACCACAAATTGAGGCCGCCCAAAGACGTGATTCACCTGCGGCAAGGCTTACGGATGATGTCTTTGAGCGGGAAAGGACGGGAAAGGAAGCCTTTTGATGGATAACAAAAATGAGAACCGATTTCCACTGCGGCTGGACGATGTGACCCGGTGGAAGATTGAAAGCTGGTACAAGAAGGATGACTGCCAGAGCCGGAATGAGTTCGTGGTTAAAGCGGTGAATTTTTACGCAGACTGTCTGGCGGGGCAGGTGAATGGCGTTCTCCCCGTGGCCATCCAGTCCGCTATCGACGGGCGGCTGGGGATGTTCGAGGACAGGCTGGCCCAGCTCCTCTACAAGCTGTCGGTGGAGACTGATATGGGAATCAGCGCAGTTCTGGACTGCATCCAACTGGACCCTGACTACCTGCGGAAGCTGCGTGCAAACAGTGTGAAGAGTGTGAAAGCCACCAACGGTCTGCTGACCTTCGAGCAGAAGGTGAAGGAACAGGACAACAGCGTGGACGGTGATGATCAATGGCAAGGCTGATCGTCAAGAGTCCCTATATCAAGGGCGGTGGCGGAGGCAGCGACCCAGGAGGTTACCTGAAGTACATCGGGACCCGGGAAGGCGTGGAACTGCTGCCCTCTGGGTACATGGAATACATGGCAGAGCGGCCGCGGTCCCACGGTCTCTTCGGTGATGAGGACAATGTGGATATGGATGCGGCCATGAAGGAGCTGAACGAATACCCCGGCAACATCTGGACACACGTCATCTCCCTCAAGCGGGAGGACGCTGAACGGCTGGGACACGACCACGCCACTCAGTGGCGAAATCTGATCCGTGCCCACCGCAACGATATCGCCTCTGCCATGAATATACCGCCCAGTGACTTCCGTTGGTACGCCGCTTTCCACGATGAGGGCGACCATCCCCATATCCACATGATGGCGTGGTCTGTGAAGCCAGAGCAGGCGTATCTCTCCAAGGATGGCATCCGCAAAATCAAGTCTGCCCTGACCAACGATATTTTTAAGCAGGAGCTGCTCCATACCTACGAGCAGAAGTCCTCCTCCAGAGAAGAGCTGGTGTGCAGGGCCAGAGAGGAAATGAAGTCTCTGGCTCAGGAGATGCAGACCAGCCTTGGCAGCCATCCAGAGGCGGAATCGCTGATGATGACGTTGGCCGCTTAGTTAGAGACAGTAAAGGGCAAGAAAAAATACGGCTACCTTCCCAAAGCAGTAAAGAAAACGGTAGATGAGATTGTTAATCAGATGGAACAACTGCCTGTCATCAACGAGTGCTATCAAACGTGGTGGGAACTCCAGTGTCAAATAGAAGATTTTTACTCGGAGAAAGAGCACCAGCGTCCGCCTCTCTCTGAACAAAAGGAGTTCCGGTCTATCAAGAACGCAGTCGTCCAGGAAGCAGAAAACATCCGCATGGGCAAGGTCACTTTCGAGGATGCAGATATGGATGAGTTTACGGAGTTCTCTGACCTGCCATACAACTGCTGGGAGCCGTGGATGGTTACGCAAGATGACACCGCCCCGATGAAAGATAGAGATGAAGCGACGACGCAGATCATCAGCATGGCTCAAGACGGCAACCCGTTCGCACAGTATCTCACAGGCAGGCTCTACATGGACAGGACTATTCTAATCCCAGACAGTGTGGAGGCTGTGACCTGGTTCGACCGAGCTGCTCGCCAGGGTGTGGTTGCCGCGCAGTATGAGTTGGGGGTACTGCTTCTCTCCGATGATCCGGAGATTCATAATCCAGAATTGGGTGTGCAGTGGCTTGGGTGCGCCGCTCGCAACAGGAATGACTGTGCCGCCTACCGCCTGGGCAAAGAGTATCTCAGAGGCAAAGTCGTAGAGAGGGACCCCGCCAAAGCGATGGACTACCTCACTCAGTCCGCCGAAACTGGAAACCGGTACGCCCAGTATGCTCTCGGCAAACTGTATCTGGACAGGCAGAACTGTGAGCAAGCCCACTACTGGTTCTCACAGTCAGCGATCCAGGGAAACGAGTACGCGCAGTTCTTCCTGGACCGCTGGGACAACCTGAAGCCGCCCTCAGTCATGTTGTCCGTCACGCGGCTGCTGCACCACATGAGCCATATCTTCCAAGAGCAGATACCTGCCCCAACCATCCCCGGCGGAATCCAGATCGACCACAAGCGTCTACAGCAGCTCAGAGAAAAGAAAATCGCTATGGGTCACAAGCCGGACGATCATGAGGAGCAGTCTCAGGGGCAGTCGATGACGATGGGATAATCAGATGCGGTCGTTGATTGCGCCACTGTAAACAAAGAGAAGCTGCGGCTGGAAAATGATAAGTTTCTGATAACTTTGCCCTCCGACCCTGGCTATTGAAACAACGTGCTGGTATGTTGTGCAGTTGAAAAGGAGGGCAGAGAAATGAGAAAAACACTGGAAGATCTCTACTATGGCAGCATCACACCCTGCGATCAACAGATGGCGCCTGACTCAGAGCTGGAAAAAGCGGAAGCTCGTGTCACCAAATATGAAAATCAGCTCATGGAACAGCTGGAGGAAATCGATCAGGAGACTCTTACAAAACTCATCCGGTCACAGCATGAGATCAACAGTATCACAGCAACCGAGAATTTCATCCCGGGCTTCCGGCTGGGCGTCAGGCTGATGGCGGAGTGCATAAATGACAACGACGGCGACACAAGAATAGGAGGTGAATAGCAGTGGCAAAAAGGCGTGCCAATGGCGAGGGCAACATCCGCAAGCGCAAAGATAGCCGCTGGGAGGGGCGATACACCGCGGGACGTGCCCCGGTGACTGGAAAGGTGATTTACAAAAACGTGCTGGGCAGGACCCAGGCGGACGTCAAGGCAAAGCTCAAGGCGGCGATTGAGACAAATACAAATCTGGACATCGTGAAAGCGGAGCAGTACACAGTCGGTCAATGGATGGATGTGTGGTTCGAGAACTGCGCCAAGATCAAGGTTCGGCCCTCGTCCCATCAGACCTACCGAGGGTATATCGACAACCACATCAAGCCCAGCATCGGCAGTGTTCCGCTGAGCAAGTTGTCCTCTCTGGATTTGCAAAAGCTGTACAAAAAGCTGCTGAACGGCGGCAGAGTGGAGCGGACTGAGGCAAAGAAACAGCCCAAGGGCCTTAGCGCCAAGACGGTGCGGAACATCAATCAGGTGATTTCCTCGGCGATGGATTTCGCCAAGGACCAGAAGCTGATCGCAGGCAACCCGACAGATGGCTGTGCCCTGCCAAAGCTGGAGCATAGGGAGATGAAGACCCTGCCCGTAGAGCAGCTGACCTCCTTCCTGCGTGAGGCGAAAGAAACCGGCGTCTTTGAGATGTACTACATCGAATTGGCGACGGGCCTCCGGCGCGGAGAGCTGTTAGGGCTGAAATGGGAGGACATCGATTTGGAGCAGAGCAGCCTCCGGGTTCAGCGGCAGGTCTGCCGGATCGACGGCGAGATCGTGGAGGCGCCGCTGAAAACGAAGAATGCCTACCGGGTTCTGCCGCTGTCGGCAGACGCAGTGGAAGTTCTGAGAGAGCAGAAAAGAAAAAGCGGGAGAAGCCAATACGTGTTCCCATCCCCCACCGGAGGCCCCATCTCGCCGGACAGCGTACTCCATATGCTCCACCGGGTGCTGAAGCGGGCAGGACTGCCGAAAGTGCGCTTCCACGATCTCAGACACACGTTTGCGACCCTGGCATTGCAAAATGGGGTAGACATCAAGACCGTCTCCGGAATGCTGGGCCACTACTCCGCCGGATTCACCCTGGACACCTACACCCACGTCACCACCTCTGCGAAGAGAGAAGCGGCGAATACGATGGGCGGAATCCTCTCCGGTGCTCTCCGGTAGTTTCCGGACATTTCGCCGTCTGGGTCAGCGCTTGGGTCAAGGCGCTGACCCAAGTTTTTGCTCGGATTATTTCGACGCAAGAACAAAGAAAAAGCTCTGAAATCGTAAGATTTCAGAGTTTTTTTGGTTGCGGAGACAGGACTTGAACCTGCGACCTCCGGGTTACGAGGCATCCGAAAGGGGTTTCAGGAGAAAACTCCAGTCTCACCAGTCGCAGTATTCTCAACTTTTTGAGATTTGAGGCAACTATTGAGACGAAAGTTGCACCAGTCTCACACGATAAGCATCGGATAAGCATCAGCGATCCAGAAAATTTCCCGGATTTTCTTCGGGTTAGGTAAAAAGGGCGGTCATGGAGGAGGCTCCTTGGCGGCCCAATACATTTG
>CAJTJA010000101.1 GCA_910576845.1 uncultured Oscillibacter sp. | reverse complement strand
ATCCGCAGGATTTGGAAGGGTATTCAAGTTCATCCGCTGGTTTTCTCTGGAAGCGCGCCGTTTTGTATTTGGCCTGCCCGGCAGATCCCTCCAGCGAATGTCTGCGTAAAGCCGGAACTGCCCGGTTTTCGGCGCATACCGCCATCCGAAAATCCCCTCCGGCAAAAGCTTCCGGCACATTGCCTTTCGGCACGTTTTGTGGTATTTTATAAAAAGCGCATCCCGCTGTCCCCACCATGGACGGCGCAGCGCAATAGCTGTTTCAATCAATCGGCGCCGCTGCGCGCAGGGAGGGCTGGCCCATGCGTATCATCATTTCACCCGCCAAAAAAATGGCGGCGGACACGGACACCCTCCCAGCAGAGGGACTGCCCGCCTTTTTAGCGCACACAGAGCGGTTGAAAACCGCTTTACAGGGGATGTCCCGTCAGGAATTGCAGTCCCTCTGGAAGTGCAATGACGCCATCACCGCGCAGAATGCGGCACGGCTGGCGGACATGGACCTGCACCGCCAGCTGACCCCCGCCGTCCTCGCCTACGAGGGTATCCAGTACCAGTATATGGCCCCCAGGGTGATGGAAATCCCTCAATTGGACTATCTGCGGGAGCATCTGCGCATTTTATCCGGCTTCTATGGCCTGCTGCGCCCCTTTGACGGCGTGGTTCCCTACCGGCTGGAGATGCAGGCCCGGCTGGCCATTGACGGTTGCAAGGACCTCTACGGCTTTTGGAACGGCCTTCTGGCCCGGACCCTGGCAGACGAGACGGATTTTATATTGAATCTTGCCTCCAAAGAGTACAGCCGGGCGGTGGAGCCCCATTTACCCGGCCGTGTCCGCCTGGTCGCCTGCACCTTTGGGGAGCGCAAAAACGGCAGGATTGTGGAAAAAGGCACCATGTGCAAAATGGCCCGGGGCCAGATGGTGCGCTGGCTGGCGCAGAACCATATCACTGCCCGGGCGGATATCCGGGCGTTTGACCAACTGGGGTATCGTTTTCAGCGTGAGATGTCAGACGAGGGCCACGACGTATTTCTAAAATCCGATTGACGCAAAAAGGGCTCCCCACGGCTTGCGGGAGCCCTTTTCGCGCCTATTTTTCCCCTTTGAGGTAGGCCAGCACCTCCGCCGCGTTGGTGTCCGGCTTCACCTTGGGCATAACCCTTTCGATCACACCGTCCTCGCTGATCACGAAGGTTGAGCGCACCACCCCCATGCTCACCTTGCCGTAGTTCTTTTTCTCCTGCCATACGCCGTAGCCCTGGATGGCCGTCAGCTCCGGGTCGGAGAGCAGGATGAAGGGCAGGCCGTGCTTTTCCGCGAACTTCTTGTGGGATGCGGCAGAGTCCTTGCTGATCCCGATCACCGCCGCGTTCATCCGCTTGAACTCCTCATAGGCCCCCGCATAGGCGCACGCCTGACGGGTGCAGCCGGGGGTATTGTCCCGGGGATAGAAATACAACACCACCCGCTTCCCAGCAAAGTCCGCCAGGGAGACCAGATTCCCCTCCGCATCGGGCAGGGTAAAGCCCGGCGCTTTTGTTCCCACTTCTAACATGTCGTTTTTCTCCTTATTAGATGATCTGTTTTTAGAGCAGGCTCCATTCAAAGTTTTCCCGTACCAGACGGCTGCCCGCATCAACCCCCTCCGGCAGCAGGAACATGGCCACCTGGTTCTCCACGCCGGCGTCGCTGATCATGCGGGCATAATCCCCGTCAACGGCGGTGACAGTGTAATAAACGGGTTCCATGGCAGTCACTCCTCTCCAGGAGAAAGTATACCATGCCGGAATCGGAAAATCAATTTTCAGCCGCCGGGATTTTTATTCGATTTTTGACGCGCCGGAACATAGGAAAGTGCGCCCGGCAGGCAGCCCGCCTGCGGAGCGCACTTTATTTTGCAGCAAATGATACCGGCAGCCAGTCCAGCGCCGCCTTTCCCTCACAAGAACGGATAGAGATCGTCAAATTCCGCCGCCTTCAACGATCCGTCCGTCATCACCCGGGAGGCAATCCTTGGCGCGATCTCCCCGAACTCCTGCACCCGAATCTGACACACAAACGGCCCATCTTTCGCCAAAATTGCTTTGAATTCCGCCTCCAGATCATCATCGGCAGTAAGCTCACAACTGTCTAGCCCATATGCCGCCGCCACCTTGCAAAAGTCCGGCGTCTCCAGCCCGCTGTCCGGACCAACGCCCAAAAACCGGTCATCCATGTAGTTGTGCTGGTTGTGCCGGATGAGCATATAGCCGCTGTTTTGGAACACAAACAGCTTGACAGGCAATTGATTATAGTGCAGCGTAGCAAATTCCTGCACGTTCATCTGCACGCTGCCATCGCCAGACAACGCAATCACCTGCCGCCCCTCCCGGACCGCACCGATGGCCCCAGCCCAAAAACCCATGGCGGACAAGCCGCCGGAGATCAGATAGCGCTGCCCTTTCCGCAGCTCCCAGCTCTGGGACACGATATTGCAGACGCTGCCCGTGTCCACCACAATGTCGCAGTTTGCCGGTGCGCACCGGGACAGCAGCCTTGAAACATGATAACTGTTCAAGGGCCGCTCCTGGGCATAGCCGGACAAGACATTGGGATACTGCCGCCGCATCCCCTGGCAATGGGTCAGCCATGCCGAGCGGTCCTCTTGTTTTAACCCGGCACAGCAATTGATCAGTCCCTTTAAAAATGTCCCAACGTCCATGGAGAGCTTCAAATCCACCGGCACGTCCGGCTTGTCCAGCTCCTTTTGGTCTATGTCTACCATCACTTTATAGGCATTCTGCCCAAACCGCTGCGGATAATAGCCGGTGGTAGATATAGACAGACGGCTGCCCAGAATCAGCAAATAATCACACTGCTGAATGGCAAAATGGGATGCGCGATCCCCATAGCTCCCAGGGCGGCCCACAAAATACGGGGAGTCGGAGGCAATCACGTCAATACCGCCCCGGGATACGGCCACAGGAATCTGGAACATCTGGCACAGCTGGCCCAGCAGCTCCGCCGCTCTTGCTCCGCGCACACCGCCTCCAGCCAGGATCAGCGGTTTTTCCGCCCTGGCAAGCCCCTGGGCCACCGCGGTCAAATCCACTTCTTCCACCGCTTGATCAGGCACAGGGCTCCCCTCCATCTCATTCGGAACCTGCTTATTCTGTACATCTACCGGCACATCAATCCACACCGGCCCCTTACGGCCTTCCATGGCTTCATACCAAGCCCGCTCCATCACCCGGCGGATATCGGCGGGTTCCAGCACACAGGCAAAGTATTTCACCATGGGGGATACGATGGGCTCCAGGTTCAGGCTCTGAGTGCCATGCTGGCGGACGCCGGTGTCCATCTCGTACCGAATCAGCCGCGAATTGGCCTGCCCAGTCAGCACAAACATGGGGGAGGAGTCTACAAACGCCCCTGCCACGCCGGTGATGGCGTTGGTGGCCCCGGGCCCGATGGTGGCCAGGCAAACACCGGGAATGCCCCGGGTGCGGCCATAGCAGTCCGCCGCCATGGCCGCCGCCTGCTCATGGTGGCAGCAAACTGCCTTCAGCATCTGATTGCGCTGAAGCGCGTCGGTGAGCCACATGGCGGAGCTGCCGGACACCATGTAAACGGTGTCGCAGCCCCTTTTTTGCAGAAAATCGAAGATGTATTCGGAGACTGTCATTCCATCGCTCCCTTTATTGATAGCTGTTCATGCACCGTCTGATACATTCCTGTAGATTGACCTGGGGCCGCCAGCCAAGCTGCCGGAGCTTTGTGGTGTCCGGGACAAGTGAATCTCCGGCGGTGTGTAATGTTGCACACAGCGGCCCCACGACCTCAATTTTGCCGCTCTGCTCAGCAATTTGCTGGGCCAACTCTAAAATTGTATAGGTATTTTCTTCATTTCCGATGTTATATATGGCACTTTTTCCGTTCAACAAGATGTACAGTAGCCCACTGACAAAATCCATAATATAACAGGAATCACGCACCGGACTTCCACTTCCCATTACAACGATTTCTGTTTTCTCCAAAGCCTGACGTATCAGATCTGGAAAAAACCGGCCATGTTTAAACGATTCCCCTGGCCCATGTATATTGAATGGCCGGATCACGCGGCAGTCTACACCATATTTTTCGCGGTAATCCTGGCAGAGCAGCTCACCACCCAGCTTGCTTGCAGCATAAACGGTAAACCGAGCCCCATTTTCCATTAGTGCTCCGGGAGCTGCCTCTGACAGACGCCCGTGCTGGTTTTGATAAACCGCCGCGCTGCTGAAATATATAAATGTGGAGCCGTTTTTTCTAGCCTGATCCAACAGATAGTGCGTGGCCAGAATATTGGTCTGAAACAGCCCTTCTGGATTCTTGGCATAGGCCTGCGTATTTGCCGGGCTGGCTGCATGGATGATTATATCCGGCGCAAAATCATGGGGCAAAAATTCCCCCGTGATATCCCCATCAATCCAGTGAATACCAGGTATTGATACCTTTGTTAGAGAACCCGCCCGCCGGAACAGCTTAAGATTCAAGTTGAGATCCTTTTCGCTCCCAAGCTTGCTGAGCATTGTGGCAAGGTAGCTACCGACAAACCCGGTGGCCCCAGTGCAAAAAATTCTGGCACCCCTTAATTTGGCCCAAGGCAAAGGAAGCAGACTAATTTTACCAAAATCCTCATTGATTATTGCGCTGGCCCCCAAACTCCTCACTCCAAACATTCAATATGTGTCATGGGCTCATCTTTTTAACGTGGCAGGATAAGCCCAAATTTTGAATCTGATCAGCAACCTCGTCCGCATACAGAGAGGTTGTAATTAAAATTGTCCCAGAAAATTTATCTTCTGCCAATTTTTCTGGAATGTTAATCGGATATCCCAAGACGATTTTTCCTTGATGTAACGGATTGCTGTCAATTAGGTATTTGATATTCCACCGTCCTCCGACTTCCTTAAGCAGTTGCCGCGCAAAATTGCCCATGCCCCATATAGCGACTTCTTCTTGGGGCGGAATGATATTCTCATAGCGGCTCAGGTTTGCTTCAAACTCTGATGCGTATTTCTTGAGAGTAAGGCCACAGCCGCTTCGCGCAAGGCTCGGCTTTTGAAACACGCCCACCACACAAGGATACACATCCTGTTCCGTGCTGAAATGGATATTTTTATGAATGATATTCACAATCCGCAGGCCATTTGTACTTGCCAGATTGCGCATTGATGCCTCATCAAAATACCCGATATGCTCATAATTAAACAGACAGATGGGATAATCGCTGAAGTCCTGGAATCGTCCGGCATCAGGCACTTCAATGTATAGATGTCCTCCCGGCTTCAACATCTGGCTCATATTCCGCATTGCCCCCTGAACATCATAGATGTGCTCCATCACTTGGGTGAGGCAGACGCAGTCAAATTGCTCCGTTAATGGCTTGTGGATTTGGTCTGATATGGCACTGGAAAAAATCCCTCCTATAGCAATCTTCAAAAAAACTAACAATAAGCGGAAGCGGCAAACCAATGTCGG
>CAJTJA010000100.1 GCA_910576845.1 uncultured Oscillibacter sp. | reverse complement strand
TGGAGAAAGCGGCGAATTACAGGAGGAGTTGCAAGAGACACTGGAGGGCCTGGCCTTTGAGGCTGTCCAAGTGGACGGACAGACAGCCCGGCTGTACACGGACGCGTAGGGTGTCCAGCATCTTACCTGGGACGGCAGCAAGCCTGGGAGCGGTTACTGGCTGAGCGGCCCGCTGAGCGTGGAAGATCAGATTCGGATTGCGGAGAGCGTTGGTAAACAACAGGAGTGACATCGCAAAAGAGGGGCGAAGGAGGGCGCGGAAATGACGGACTACGAACTGGATCAGCTGACCCGGCGGGTGATGCTGGACGCGGCCCGGCTGGAATACGGTGGTTTACTGGAAGAAGCGCCGGAACATACCTTCTCCCCCAGCTTCGAGCGGAGGATGAGGAAGCTCCTCCGCCGGGGCAAACACCCGGTCTGGTATAAGTCCCTCCATGCGGCGGCGTGCGTGCTGCTGGCGCTGCTGCTCAGCGGATGTGCCGTGCTGGCGGTCAGCCCGGAGGCCCGAGAGGTCTTCGCGGGCTGGGTGCGGGAGATTCACGAGAACTATTTTCTCTACGAGTTTTTTGGGAACGAGGAGAGAGAATCCGTTTCAAAGGAGGAGGTCCTCTATCAGCCCTCCTATGTGCCGGCCGGGTATCGGATCGAGTACCGGTCTGCGTCTTCAGATAGTATGATCGTCAGCTATATCAACGACCGAACCAATGAAATAGCAATGTTCGCCTGTTTTTCAGAGACAGAATCGTTGGTATTTCAGATTGTGGGAGAGAATGAGATCATCTATCAAAAGGTCCAGGTCAACGGGCTCCCCGCCGATCTGTATCTGGATTCGGAAGAGGGAGAGGCCAGCGTCATCGTATGGGTGGATGAGAAGAACGGGGCCGCGTTCAAAATTACCGGCGTATTGAGTGGGGAAGAGCTGATCCGCATGGCGGAGAGCGTGGGGACAGTCCCCCGGAATGTGGTCTTTCGCCCATCCTGGCTGCCGGAGGGGTACTATGCGACCTCCGCTGAGGACTGCCCGGTGAAAGGGGATAAAGTCCCCGAGGGCCTGGATGCCGGAAAGAGCGTCCTGTCCTATGAGGACGGGAAAGGCGGACGCCTGACCATCACCTATGCCCAGGAATTTGATGTAAGCGGTCTGCGCCCGGACGAGTGCGAGGCGGATGCGGTTTCCGTACTGGTTGGAGGGAACCAGGCGGTTTGGTTCCCGGGCCAAGAAGGGACCCATCATCTGGCCTGGGTGGACGGAGAGAGCGGCGTATTCTTCTGGATTTCCGGCCCCCTTGCCGGGGAGGAGCTGATTCGGATTGGGGAGGGCATGGAGGCACAGGAAAACCGCAATCCGCAGGCGGCCTACCGGCCAGGGTGGATTCCTGACGGCTACCGGGAGGTGCCCGGGCCGGAGCTGAGCGGGCAGGTCAATCTGATTTATGAGAACCCGGAAAAGGATTGCATTCTTTTCAACTATGCCATTGAGCCCCATGAGGCGCAGAACTTCTACGTTGGAAAAAAGGATGTGAACCCCGTTCAGGTGACGGTGCATGATCTCCCGGCGGATTTGTACGAATACGATGTGAAAAACCCGCTGAACACGCTGGTTTGGACAGGAGAAGACGGGACCCTTTTCTGGATTTCGGCGAGTCTCTCGGGGGACGATCTGATCAAAATTGCCGAGGGCGTGGAGGCGGAAGAGCCGCCGCCCCTGGAGGCACGACATCTTACAGGGGTCCCCGCCGGGTATCAGGAGGCAGAACGCTCCCTGCGGGAAAACCGGGGGCATGTGCTCTACCGGGATGAAGCGGGTCATCAGATCACCTTGGCCTACCGGCGGGGCTCAGAAACCGCCAGCCTACAGCTTTCCTCCACCCTGGGCGGGACACTGGAGGCCCGGTCTGTTACAGTGAACGGCGCTCCTGCGGACCTCTATCTGGAGGAGACACAGGAGGAGGGGAACGCTCTGGTCTGGGCCCGGGACGGGCTGCTGTTCTGGATGATCGCCCCCTGCTCCCAGGAGGAGCTGATCGCAATGGCGGAGAGCGTGGAGGTTCTGCCGGTGGAATACCGGCTCACCTGGGTGCCGGAGGGCTATGAGCTGTATATGCAGAATGATACCTTCGGTAATTCGTTCTCGTTCCTCTACAAAAACCCGGAGGGCCGTCTGTTGCATTTCGTGGTTCAGCTGGGCCGTGAGGGAGCCAGGTCGTATCTTTACCCCAACGAAAACGCTGAGGAAAAACAGGTGCTTGTAGGCAGGAATCCAGCCGATCTGTATTTGGTGGACACAGGAGGCGCAAATAGCGAGCTGGTTTGGCAGGACCCGGAGGCAGGGGCGCTCTTTTACATTAGCGCGTTTTTGCCGGAGGAGGACATTCTCAAAATGGCGGAGAGCATCGAGGCGGCAGCGCCTTCACCAATAGTCCGGCAGCCCAACTGGCTTCCTATGGGGTATCGCTGTACGGGAGGCTCTGCCGGTTCCAGCTCCAAGGAACGCCAGTATGAAGACGAAAACGGCGATGAAATCCAATTTGCGTTCCTGGGTCCTCCAGAGGCGGAGGAGAAAGAAAAACTCCAGGAGGCCGTGAAGGGCCTGGAGTCTCAAAGCGTCCTGGTGAACGGACAGGCAGCGGAACTGTACTCCGCGGCCGATGGCGTTCTCTATCTGGTCTGGGACGGCCAGGAACCGGGGGAGGTTTTCTGGCTTTCCGCGGCGCTGGACGCCGGAACACTGATTCAGATTGCTGAAAGTGTGTTCTATCCACCGTAAGGCAGAGGGATTGCCTGCTCTGCCGGCAGCGTTCAAACGAAATTCTAAAATCAATCATTCAATGATTTAACGCCTTTTACAGCTGCTGTTCCTGCGGAGTTGGATTTTTGATGATAGGGTAGTAAGGAGTATTTTGCGCATAGGCGCAGGAAATGGCGGAATCACAGCGTTTGCGCCACTGGAAAGCGAGCGTGCCGGCAGCAGAGCGGTCAGTCAGGTTTTCCAGTGGATATGCTCCCAGGGTTAAGAGGCGTTTTGTACTGTACAGCAAAGTCACAGTACAAAGCGCCTTCCTTTTTTTGGAATATTGTTCAGGGGGGATCTGTATGGGTCATTATTCGTTGATCCTGGAAAAGCGTTATCAGGAATTTTGCGATGTATACCGGGAAAAGGGGCATCTGTGCAAAACGGACCCGGGAGAGTACGGAGACTTGCAGCCGGGCAGTCAAGTGCGGGCGCTGCTGGCTCTTGGAGAGTATGCGGAGGCCGCTGAGGTCTGCCGGGACATGATGCGTCAGGAGGCGGAGGAGTCGGCCCGAAGGGGCTATGACGCCCGTTCTTCCATATGGCTGATTGATCTTGCCATCGCGTGTATGAAGCAGGGGCACTATGCGGAGGTGGCCCAGGCCATCCGGGAGGCGCCGCATACGAATTACCAGCCGAACCGCATCCAGGCTCCATGCCTGATGTACTACATGGCCGTTGTCATGGAGGACGAAGACCTCAAGCGGGAGAGCATAAAGGTACTCAACGCGCGGCTTCGGACAAAGGCGGGCACGGAACCGGCTTTTGCGCCGGTCCGGTTCCTCCGGGACAAAATCAGCGAGGCACAGCTATTATCGGAGACAGCGAAAGAAACCAACCCAAAGCTCTATCTGCGGGCACTGGTTCCGGCAAAGTTTCTGATAGCGGTGAAGAGGTATGAAAAGGGCGATCTGGAGGGCTGCCGGCAAGCCTTGAAGGAGACTTGCGGCCTTTATGAGCAGGATCGGATTGCCGTTATGCCGGTTGAATATTTTCTGGCGGAGGCCTGGCTGGCGGAGCTGGAAAGCCAAAAGACGGATTCGGGCAGCCAATCGGGAGGTGCGGATACATGCTAGAGAAGCTGTTCTTGTCGGGCAATGTAATATCTCAATTTATGCAAGTTTTGCCCATCAGCCTGTTGGCGGCGGTTGTTTTCGTATATGTCCGCCGTTGCAGCCGGAAAAGAAGGTTTTCTTCCATCAATAAGGAGCGGGAAGCTGTGCTTGCGGTATTCGTCTGCTATTTGACGGGTCTGCTGTCGCTGGTTTGGACCCCCAATAACTTCTGGACGTACATCTGGTTTTACCTGTTCAACGGTTATCCAGGCACAACGATTGGTCCACTGTTCAAACTTGAATACAGCTTGATTCCCTCCATTGTCAGGTATTGGCGCGGGGAATTGACAGGCGGTTCCTGGGTGCAGTTCATGGCAGTTGGTAATGTGCTGATGTTTATTCCATTGGGTTTTCTGCTCCCGCTGCTTGACCGAAGGGTCCAGGCAAAGAATATGGTATTTGTGTTCTTCAGTTGCTCGCTGTTGATTGAGATTATTCAGCCGGTATTTGGGCGCAGTTTTGATGTGGATGATCTGATTTACAACACCATCGGGGCTGCCTTGGGATTTGCGCTGTTTGCTCTGTTCCGTATGCTTTGTCCCAAGGCTGTGGCTGTCTGCCGTGATCCGGGGGAATAGATCGCAATTATAAAATAGAAAAAAGTCTACTGTTTTCAATATCTAAGGAGGAACTCAACATGAAACGCTTTCACAAAATCAAGGTCCTTTTCGTTTTGGCCCTGTGCCTGACGCTCACCGCCTGCGGCGGCGGTGGACCTAAGCAGGAGGCGGCGGATTCAGCGGAGGAGGCCACCGTCCATTTCCTCACGAACCTGCAGAACGGGGAGTTCGAGCAGGCGAAGACCTACCTGGAAGAAGAGAACCCTCTGCTGACTGTTTTCCCCGTGGCCGAGGGCGAAGCCGCCCCGGAGCTGGACGCCGTGTACCGGCAGTTCCGGGAGAAGATGACCGGCCTGACCTTCCGCGTGGGGGACGAGGGAGCCGTGGGAAACAGCATGGTGTACATCACCGCCGCCCAGTATGATTTCCGCTCCGCCATCAACGAGGCGATGCTGGCGGCCATGGAGAGCCAATGCCGGGAGGGCGGAACCGCCTTCGCGGACTACGCCGGATGGATGAGCCAGGGCATTGCCAACGCGGCCATGGGAGAGGAGGAGACCGTCCGGGCCATGGCGACGGACAAAAACGGCGGCTATGTCATCGACCACCGGGGGTACACGGACCACGACTTTATGAACCTGTTCACCGGAGGCTTCTACGACTACGCGGATTTCCAGATGGCGGTCTGCACCAATACCATAGACAATGTGGAGCATACCTACTACTTTGCCGCGTTAGGCGATGAGATGATCGCCTGCGTTGAGGAAGTGTCGGAGGCCAATAACGGAGAACTGGACGACGAAACGATAGCCGGGCTGAATGAGTTCTATGCCCAGGCGGCACAGCAGACGCCCGGCATGTATATGGGCGTTACCAAGGACGGAGACCGGGTGGTCACCCATATGGGCATCGACTTCCAGATGGCGGACCAAAACGCCCTGATAAACTCCGGCATGGTCAGCGGCAGCTACCAGGGCAACATGGCGGACGGTAAGCTCAGCCTCTCGGCTACCATCAGCGAGTTTGAAAAATCGGGCATGACCAGCTCCGTCACGCCGGTCTACAAGGCCGAAAAATGAGAAAAGCGCCGCCCCTTCCGGGACGGCGCCATGGGAGAGCTGGTTTTAAGGGGCTTGCCCCTGGCCGTCGTCGATGTATTCCACAATATCGGGAAGATCGCACCGGAGAATCCGGCACAGGGCGTTCAGCGTGTTGGTGGACACGGATTCCCCGGCCTTCAGCCGCCGGATGGTGGAGCTGCTGATTTCACCCTTGGCCTGGAGCGTGTAGGTGGTGGCGTGCTTTTCTTCCATGGTGGCCCACA
>CAJTJA010000099.1 GCA_910576845.1 uncultured Oscillibacter sp. | reverse complement strand
CTGGGTAAACAATCTTTCGCCGCTGGGCATTCCGCCAATTTTCAAACAAGGCCTAATTTCTACAGATGACTTCACTGAATTCTCATGTGAGCGCGTGAATGGGAAAGAAGGGTATATTACCCTAATTGAAAATTTGCCCGGCAGAAAAAGCGTTAAATTTTGGCTTTACACGGAAGCCTTGTCTCGGAGGGAGCGGCAGGTGATGCTGACACTATGGCCTGATTGACTACCGGGCAAGAAATTGAGCGAAAGCTCTTTTGGCTGCTTTTATCTTTTTGGATATAAGGGGACTTTAAGAGGCAAAGCCGCTAAGGGGCTCCAAATCTTACAAGAAAAGGAACGGAGGGTGAGTGGGGTGAATTTTTGGGGGCATTTGAAAACAGTCTGCCGGCATCGTGCCCTGGTTCGGAAGTATTGTTTCCGACTGGGTCTCTATTGGCAGGGCGTTACCCACGACTTGTCCAAATATTCTCCGGTGGAGTTTTGGCCCGGGGTGAAATACTTCCAGGGCGACCACAGCCCTAACGACCAGCAGAGACGGGAAGAGGGCTACAGTGCCGCATGGCTTCACCACAAGGGCCGGAACCGCCATCACTTCGAGTACTGGACCGACTATCAGCGGGACGGCAGCGGCATCGGCGGTGTAGAGATGCCGTCCAAATACGTGGCGGAGATGTTCTGCGACCGTCTGGCCGCCAGCAAGGTTTATAAAGGGGCGGCCTTCGACCCCGGCGACCCCTACAAATTCTTTGAGCGGGGGAAGGGGAGACGGCTGCTGCTTCACCCCAATACGGCGGCGTTACTGGAAACCATTTTGATTACGCTCTGGAACCGGGGGGAGGACGCGGCATTTGACTACGTCCGCCGGGAGGTTCTGGGGAAGAAATAGGGGGATGCCTTATGGAGGAAACAGGCGCCTGGGGTCTTTTGCAGCCCGGGGAGGGGCTGCTGCGGGAGCGGGTGTACTGCCTGATTGAGGGGCAGATTCTGGAATCATAAAAAATTGCGAAGGCTTGCTCTCACAGTACCGTTTAGTTTGTCGATGTAGTCAACACAGATGAAAAGAAGCCAAAGAATTCTTTTCCGCGCGGCGCTGTTTTAGAACGCCGTAAGCCGCGTCAGTGGCTTTCTATGCTTGAATTCATAGAAAACGCATGGGCGCTCTGCGCCCCGGCGACCAAATGTCCGCCGGCTGAAAAGGAGGAGAGGCGCGGAAAACCGCTTCCAGGTTTCCCGCGCCGTTTAAATCAATTTAAGGTATTCAGAATTTTCTGCACGTCTTATTATTTGATGTTTGCCCCGAAAAAGGCCAGCAGCTTTAGAAGTGGTTTCCAGAGCTTCGGGTGGTGCTCACAAAGGAATGCCTCCACTTCCGTCTGAGTCAGGCCGTCTCCCCAGAGGAGAATGTGCTTACCTGCTGCATCATAGCCCACGGCAGTTTCCCCTACGGCGGCTACGCCCACGGCAATCTTCCCACCCAGGGCCGCTACGCCACCGGCGTACCAAAGGCCAATCGCCACAGGGCCGAAAGCCAGGATGCCTATCGCCACGGGTCCCAGTGCCGCCAGTCCGAAGGCCAGGGCTCCCAGAGCAAATGCTCCAATGGAGAGTGCCCCGATGCTGAAGACGCCCACGCTGAGAAGCCCCAAGGCAACCACTCCTACGGCGATGTTACCTATGGCGACGATGCCCCGGGCGGTCCTTTGATTATGGATCATGTGGGGGTAGAAGGACAGGCAGACGGACACCAGCGGTAGGCCGAAGAGCTTTGTTTTGCTCTCCCATGTCCAGGCCCGGAAGAGCCGGGAAATTTCATCCACTTGCTTTTCCAGCTTTGCGGTAGAGGAGGAAGCTTCCGGGGTGGGGGACTCTGGAACTTCCAAGCAATCCTTTACTAAATAGTCTACGCTGACGGAGAACAGGTCTGAGAGGGCAATGAGCTTGGGGAGCTCTGGAACTGCTGTGCCGCTTTCCCATTTGCTGACAGACTGCCGGGTTACTCCCAGTGAGTCGGCCAGCTGCTCCTGGGACATTCCCTTTTGGCGGCGGAGCTCCAGCAGTTTTTCTGAAAATGTTTTCATGTCGATCGCTCACTTTCTTTTGAGTGGTTCCCATATTAGCCCGCTCCTGCGAAAAAGGCAAGAACGCGGTAGTTTGAACTTTGTCAACTGCCAGTTGCACCCGTTGCAGCGCAACACTTTCCGGGATTGCGAAACAAAGCTGGCTCCGCTCGGAAACATGTTCGAATGGCTTGGGGGCGGGGGATTATCAGCGGATATTGAAGCCAGCGGGGAAAGACGGCATATTGGGAGCCTGTTTCCGCTTTGTATGAAGTTTCTTCTTCCCTGTGCTGAGCTATTTTGAAAGAGTACGGTGGCATAGTCAGCGCCGCTTGAAAAGCTCGGCTGCTCTTTTCAACCGGGTAATTACCTGACGGCACATAGAACGTGGAAATATTTTTCATGAGGCAGGCACAACGCATAGCGGCACAGGGTTGAAAGAATCCATAGTTTTTTAACTGTGCCGGCCATAAGAGAAACAAATGTTCTTGATGGGATGACATGACAGCCCGCAGGCTGAGCGGCAGAACGGTTTTTTCAAAATATTATATCGATTGTATGCGGGAAATCAAGAATCTTGCGTGCTTTTTCCTATAAGAATGGATTCTTCAAGGCATAAAAGCAGCTTTTAAATTTTTGAAAGCTGTCATTGTGCACAAAGGTCCTTCTGCATTTTCTGAAATATCAGAAAAAAATTCATGCGTATTTGGATTTCTGCCCTTGTTTATTTTTCTGTCAAATGTTACACTAAAGACAATAGCCCCTGTGGAGTTTCAAAGATACCTTATGTTTTTAAGGAGGATATTTTATGAATGCCTATCTTTCCAGTGTCATTGAACATGTGAAAGCCCGCCATGCTGGTGAGCCGGAATTTGTCCAGACGGTAGAGGAGGTCCTCTCCTCCCTGGAGCCGGTCATTGAAAAGCATCCCGAATATGAAAAAGCTGACCTGCTGACCCGCATGGTGGAGCCGGAGCGCATGTTTACTTTCCGGGTCTGCTGGATGGCTGACGACGGCACCTGGCACACGAATATCGGCTACCGCTGCCAGTTTAATGGGGCCATCGGCCCTTATAAGGGTGGCCTGCGGTTCCAGAAGAATGTGTATCCCGGTATCATCAAATTTCTGGGCTTCGAGCAGGTCTTCAAAAATAGTCTCACCGGCCTGCCTATCGGCGGCGGAAAGGGTGGCAGCGACTTTGATCCCGCTGGGAAGTCCGATGCGGAGATCATGCGTTTCTGCCAGAGCTTTATGCAGGCCCTTTATCGCTATATTGGACCGGATGTGGACGTACCTGCCGGTGATATGGGAGTTGGCGCCAAGGAGATTGGCTATATGTACGGTGAGTACCGCCGCTTAAAGGGCGCTTTTGAGAATGGTGTTATGACGGGTAAGGGCTTCAGCTATGGCGGCAGCCTCATTCGTCCCGAGGCTACCGGTTTTGGCGCGGTATATTATCTGGAGAATGTCCTGAAGCATGAAGGAGAGGAATTAAAGGGCAAGACTATCGCCTGTGCGGGCTTCGGCAATGTGACATGGGGCATCTGCAAGAAGGCCACGGAGCTGGGGGCCAAGGTGGTGACCCTGTCCGGTCCAGACGGTTATGTCTACGATCCCGACGGCGTGACGACGGCAGAGAAGATTGACTACTTGGTGGAGATGCGAAACAGCGGCCGGAACCAGGTGAAGGATTATGCAGACAAGTTCGGTGTGGAGTTCCACGCGGGGGAGAAGCCCTGGGGCGTGAAGGTGGATGTGGTGATGCCCTCCGCTATGCAGAATGATGTTCATATGGAACAAGCCAAGCAGATTGCGGCCAATGGCGTGAAGTATTATATTGAGGTTGCCAATATGCCCACGACTAACGACGCACTGAAATTCCTGATGGAGCAGCCCGGTGTGATTGTGGCTCCTTCCAAGGCCGTCAATGCCGGTGGCGTGGCCACCTCTGCCTTGGAAATGGCCCAGAACAGTGAGCGGCTGGTGTGGACCGAGGAAGAAGTTGATAAGCAGCTTCACCAAATTATGGATACCATATATAACATGAGTGTAGAGGCTGCCGAGAAATACGGCTTGGGCTATAATCTGGTTGCCGGAGCAAATATCGCAGGCTTCCAGAGAGTGGCTGACGCCATGATGGCACAAGGCGTGTTCTGATACCGTTTTTGGAAGCTATGGGGACTCTTTGCGGCCCTGCCATTTAAAGACCCCGTATCCTCTAAAGGAAAAAGTATCCGAAGAACATTACCACACTCTGATAGCTTGGCGATAAACAGGCCCAGGCAACAGTGGCCAAGATCATGTTGAAATTTATAAAAGTAAGCCGGTCGACTTTTTCGTCGACCGGCTGTTTTTTATGTTGGATGGCTTTTTTTATAGGTCAGATAGCCCTCCAGAATCAGTGACGCCGCCACGGCATCTACGTTCTTTTTTCGTTGTTTAGCATTTTTTCCGGACTGGAAAAGAATTTGGTGGGCGTCAATAGTGGTCCGGCGCTCGTCCCAGAGGACTACTGGCAGACCA
Source organism: uncultured Oscillibacter sp. (assembly GCA_910576845.1). Classification (GTDB taxonomy): domain Bacteria; phylum Bacillota; class Clostridia; order Oscillospirales; family Oscillospiraceae; genus Oscillibacter. The sequence goes on along the minus strand of CAJTJA010000099.1, from coordinate 1,341 downwards.
GAGGCTGCCCGGAGAAGCTCTGCCAGGGACTCTGCCTTCTCGGCCCGGGGTCCTCGGGTGCCGTCCATATTCCGGGGATGGCCTAGAACCAGCTCCTCCGCGCCGTGCTCACGGGCCAGGGCGGCAATGAGTTCCACCACGGTTTCCTGGCGGTAAGCCGTGACAGTGGTGGTGAAGCCCGTCAGGAGACCTGTAGGGTCTGAGACCGCGATTCCGGTATGGGCATCTCCGTAATCAATCGCCATAATGCGCATATAGTGAACTCACTTTCCGCAGCCTAGGCCGCTTGAATGGACGCTGAAGAGGAGGAAAAAAGGGCCATGGCGGTTCGCCATGGCCCTTTTAGGCTTGCGTGTGAGTGAAATTACTTCAGCTCGACCTTACCGCCGACTTCCTCGATCTGCTTCTTCAGAGCCTCGGCGTCGTCCTTAGAGGCGCCTTCCTTAATGGTGGCGGGAGCGCCTTCCACGGTGGCCTTGGCCTCGGCCAGACCCTGGCCGGTGATCTCACGGACCACCTTGATGACCTTGATCTTGGCGGCGGCATCGAAGCCGGTCAGAACCACGTCAAACTCGGTCTTCTCTTCGGCGGCAGGGGCAGCGGCGCCGGCGGCAGGAGCGGCCATGGCGGCGGCAGAAACGCCAAACTCCTCTTCCAGGGCGTGAACGAGCTCACTGAGCTCCAGAACAGTAAGGGCCTTGATCTCTTCGATCATGGCGGTAACTTTCTCAGACATTGTATGGAACCTCCTGATAGTAAATTTTTATGGTAGGGTAGGGGGCCGCTTATTCGGCGGCGGGGGCTTCCTCGGCGGGTGCGCCCTGCTTCTCGGCGATCTGCTTCAAGACCACGGCGAGACCGGTAATGGGAGCCAGCATGGTGCCCAAAACCTGGGCTTGGAGGACGGGCAGAGCGGGGATAGAGGCTAGGGATTTGATAGTGGCCAGATCCACGGGTTTACCGTCCATGAAGCCGCCCTTGATCTCGAACTTGTCCTTCAGCTTTTCGGCATAATCGTTCATGATACGGGCGGGGGCTACGGGATCATCGCACAGGGCCAGGGACGTGGTGCCGTTCAGAAGTTCGTCCAGGTCGCTGAGGCCGGTGTTGTTGAAGGCAAAGCGGAGCAGCGTGTTTTTGATGACGGCGTAGTCCACCGCATTTTCACGGCACTCCCGGCGCAGGGCAGTATCTTCCTCGACAGTGATGCCCTTGTAGTCGACGATGACGCCTGCGGTAGCCTTCTGAATTTTTTCGGTCAGCTGAGCGACGATAGCCTGCTTCTCGGATAAGACTTTCGCGTTAGGCATGGTTGTGTTCACCTCCATAGGAATGGGAATG
>CAJTJA010000098.1 GCA_910576845.1 uncultured Oscillibacter sp. | reverse complement strand
CTGCTGATCTACAACGTGTTCGACATCGCCGTCATGCAGGACATCCGCCGCTTCGGCCTGTACCGGACCATCGGCATGAGCCGGAAACAGGTGCGGCGGCTGATGAACCGGCAAGCCCTCTGGCTCAGCGGCATGGGGATTCCCCTGGGACTGCTGGCGGGCTTCTTCATCGGAAAAGCCGCCCTGCCCCTGATTATGGACATGGTTGCCACCGAGTACAAATACCTGTCCGCCGGCGTGTCCCCCTCTCCGGCGCTCTTCCTGACCGCCGCGGCTCTGACGGCGCTGACCGTCTTTTGCAGCACCCGCAAACCAGTCCGAGTCGCCGCCAACACCCCGCCTATCGAGGCTTTCCGCTACGTGGAGAACGGCGGCGGGCGGCGGGCCTCCCGCAGAAGCGCCCCAGGGGCCAGCATCCCCCGGCTGGCCTGGTCCAACCTGGGCCGGAACCGGCGGCGGACGGCCTTTATCATGCTGTCCCTGACGCTGTGCGTGGTGTTGCTGAACTGCGCGGGCACGGCGGCGGACAGCATGGACGTGGAGAAGGAAACCGCCTTTATGATTCGCACGGACTTCGCTGTGGTCAGCGCGGCCAGCGCCAGCAATACCAAGGGATTTCTCCGGCGGTCCGACGCCCTGCGGGCGGAGACCATTGCGGACATTGCCGCCCGCTCCGGCGTCACCGGCGGCTCCGCGATTTACAAAAACACGGCGGAGGATGCCAACGTCACCTATGATTTCGGCCATCCGCTGACAGGAGAGACCTTTGAGAACCCAGACAGCGGCCTTCTCTTCGGCTTTGACCAGTACCGGGCCTTTGGCCTGGGGGAGGATGGGCATATGATCTGCAACGTCTACGGGCTGGAGGAAACCGCCCTGGCCCGGATGGATCTGCGGGAGGGCGAGACGGACGCCCACGCCCTCTTTGAAATGATGTCCGCCGGCGGAGGCGTGCTGGTTGGCGTACACGTAGACCGCAGGGACATGTCTCTCGAGCCGGTCCTGGATTTGACGGACGTCGGGCAGAACATCACCGTGTATAAAAACGGCGCGGCGGTGATGGAGCTGCCCGTGCTGGCAAAGGCCGCCCTCACCACGGACGACGTGGGAATCGGCTATCTGGACGCCGGGGCTACCGATGTTGGCGGAGATGGCCTGTCCCTGTACCTTCCCTCCAGTGTGTTCGAATCGCTGTACGATGCTCCGGCGGTCTACAAATACTCCTTTGACGTGCAGGAGGGATACGAGGCGGAGATGACGGCGTTTCTGGAGGATTACATGGAGACCGAGGACCCCGGCCTGAGCTATCTCTCCGCTCAGGCCGCCCGGGAGAGCTCTCAGGGAACCCAGCGGATGATCCGTTTTGTAGGCGGCTTCGTAGGGCTGGTCTTTGGCCTTGCCGGAATCCTGAACCTGATTAATACCATCGTCACAACGATCCTGACCCGCCGCTATGAGTTTGCCGCCATGGAGAGCGTGGGTATGACCCGGCGGCAGCTGACCGCCATGATGGTGTGGGAGGGTGTTTTTTACGCGGCGGGAGCCTGCCTGCTGGGGCTGGTTCTATCAGCGGTACTGGACCTGACGCTGGTGAAACGTCTGGTGGATTCCATGTGGCAGTTCACGTTCCGCTTTACGCTGGTTCCTGCGCTGGCGGCCTGCGCCGTGCTGCTGGCGGTATCCGCCATTGTCCCGGTACTCGCTCTGCGCTGGTTCCACAGGGGCAGCGTTGCGGAGCTCCTCCGCGTCGCGGAATGAGGGCAGAAAGGAGATTCATTATGGAAAGCATCCTGAAGGCCGCCGGCCTCAAAAAGTACTACGGCAGCGGCGACGCCCAGGTCCGGGCCCTGGACGGTGTGGACCTGGAGGTCCAGCGGGGAACTTTCACCGCCATCATTGGCACCTCCGGCAGCGGAAAGTCCACTCTGCTGAATATGCTGGGCGGGCTGGACACCCCCACGGAGGGGAGCGTCCGGATCAGCGGCACGGAGCTTGCGGGGCTGGACCGGGAACAGGCAACTATTTTCCGCCGGAAGCAGATCGGCTTTGTCTTTCAGAATTACAATTTGATTCCGGTGCTGACGGTGTGGGAGAACATTGTCTTTCCCCTCTCCCTGGACGGGCAGAGACCGGACCGGTCCTTTATCATGAAGGTGGTGAAGCTGCTGGGGCTGGAGGGCAAGCTGGACAGCCTGCCGGGTCATCTTTCCGGCGGCCAGCAGCAGCGGGTTGCCATCGCCCGGGCGCTGGCGGCCAAGCCCGCCATCATTCTGGCGGATGAGCCCACAGGAAATCTGGACTCCAGGACCAGCGATGATGTGATGGGGCTGCTGCAGATGAGCAGCCGGGAATTTCACCAGACCATTGTGATGATTACCCATAATCCCGAGATCGCCCAGAGGGCGGACAGGGTTGTGCGGATCGAAGATGGGCGAATTGTGGCTTGAGGGTGATGCGGCCGGTTTGCGGCACTGACCCATAAACTGACCCAGAACGGGAAATTTCTATGTGGAGACAGTGGAACAGGCAGCATTCCAGAGTGCCAAAATCCTGAGCGGATACCACCAAACGGACTGGAAAGCATCCGTTTCGCTTCCTCAGACAAGCTACGGACCAGAAGGCCGGGGGTTCGAATTCCTCAGGGCGTACCAGGACAAACCCAGTGTTTGCAAGCGTTACAAGGCTTGGACACCGGGTTTTTCCTTTTGTCCAGACAGCAATAGCGGGACTATACCGTTTTTTTCTGGTAGATTAACCCGTCAGGAACCTTACAAGCCCGCTCGTCACTCTTTGCCAGAGCGTGCCCGTAAATATCCAGTGTTGTCGAAGTCCGGCTGTGGCCTAATCGTTTCGAGATGGTCAGAACGTCCACCCCCTGGGCAATCAGTAAACTAGCCTGTGCGTGCCGGAAAAGGTGAGGATGAAGCGGCGGGAGGCCGTGGCGCTTGGCAAACTTGGCTAACCAGTCCCTTGGGCTGTCCGGGTGCATCGGTCCGCCGTCTTCCGCCGTCAGCACATAGCCGGACGGAACGACGCCTAACTTTAGGAATGTGGAAGCCTGTTCCACTCTCCACCGCTTCAGCGGCGCCATGACGGACGGGGAAACAGATACGTGACAGTTTTCCCCGGTCTTCAATGTAGTGCTGATAGCTCCGGTTTCCGGCGTGTATGCCCGGTTCTCGCAAAGAAACAGGCAATTTTTTCCAGTCAACATGCTCCCAGCGCAAGCCAAGGATTTCACCCCTCCTGGCTCCGGTTGCGCTCATAAGCTCTACGCACACCCGCCATTTCAAAGGTTCCGATTTTAGTGCCTCTAACACCGCTTGGATTTCCTCAACTTCCAGGGTTTTAACCTCATGTTTCTGCATCTTCGGCGGCGTGGCCCTCTGTGCCGTGTTCATGGTCAAAATACCTTCCTTCATGGCCTGGGCAAGTACAGCGCTGATTACACGGTGATGTTCAAGGATGGATTTTGGAGAGAGGCCCGCCCACTCTTTTTGTTCTGCCCCGGCTCCGCCAGCTTTGCATATAGCCGGTTTAGATGTTTGGGACGGATGTCTTGCAGCTTAACCGGGCCAATTTCCGGGTTAATCCTTTTCAGCAAATCCCGGTAGCTTTTCAGTGTCTTAGCCTTGGTTCCGCTGTTCTCCTTGATACTAGGGCCTGTTCACATAAGGCCAAGCACACATCTTTCCGGCAAATTTTGCCGTCTGCGGCGTTAAAAATTTTTGACGCACGCCAGTGCGCCTGCAAATTTTTGCCTTGCAGCCGGCGAAAATTTGCTCGAAAATCTGCGCATTTGTCTTATGTGAACAGGCCCTAGATGAATGGCAAAATTACGACCGTTAATCGAGATTTTCAGGGCCATAAATCAGCTCTTATTTTCAGAACAGCGTGTGCGCTGGTACTCAAAAGAAGAGAAAGCATATGTGCCTTAATGGAAGATTTCAAATGGTTTGCGGCGAGGAAATTTTTAAAGACGGAGATACTGGGCTATACGGAAATGGAGATCGCCCGTGCTCGCAATTACGCGTGAGCGGCGGTGAAGACGGTCCCGCCGGGGCATGAAGGGCCGGCGGCAGCGCGCTTTTATGAGATAAGGAAAGCGCAGGCTTTCCCTAGGGAAAACTACATAAAGCCCACGGAAATTCACCGAATTTCCGTGGGCTCATTCTTTGGATTCTGATCGCGCGAAACGGCGTTCCGGCTCCGGAAGGGCGTGGGTTTGGGCCTGTTGGAACAGGTCTCGGGACCGCGCCGCCCGCTATTTCCGGCGGGCCAGCAGCCAGGCGCTGACGCCCGCCACCACCGGCACCGTCAGGACAATGCCGATGCTTCCGGCGAGGCTTCGGATAACCTCGATGGCCACAAAGTCCGTGTTGAGAAGCTGGATATAGCTGACGTCGTAAGCGTAAATAAAGATCATCATATTCAGCGAGGTCCCGGCGAAGGCAAGCACCAGCGTGTTCGCCATAGTCCCCATGGCGTCCCGCCCGACGTTCATGCCGGACCGGAAAAGCTGGGCGGCGGTGAGGGAGGGGCTGACCTCGTGAATTTCCGTCATGGCGGAGCTGATGGACATGGCTATATCCATTACGGCTCCCTCTGTGGCGATTAAAATCCCGCAGATATACAGTCCCCGGATTTTCAGGCCGTTATCCACCGCCGTCAGCAGCAGCGACTCCGCCTCATCCATATTCATGCCGGAGATATGGACGATTTTGCACGCGCCCCAGGCCAGCCCTCCCGCCAGGAGGACCCCGCCGAAGCTGCCCAGGGCCGCCGCCATGGTTTTGACCCGCACGCCGCCCAGAATCACGAAGGAGACAAAGCTGGTGTAAGCCGTCACCGCCAGGGTGGTGGGAACCGGGGGCCAGCCCCGCTGGACCAGCAGCGGCACCAGCAGAAAGATGACGCAAAACACCGTCACCGCCAAGCCGGCCAGGGCCTTCAGCCCCTGCTTCCCGCCCACGGCACAGAGCGTCAGGCCAAACAGGGCCGCGAAGGCCCACATCCAGAGATCCCGGGAATAGTTGTATATGCTGACGCTGTACACCCCCTCCTCCACCGTATTGACGGAAATCGCCAGCTTCATGCCCTCCCGGGCGTGGACGTTGTAGAAGGCGCTGAGGTAATTGGCCGTCCGGACGGTCTGTCCGGCGTAGCGGCCCGTCAGGATTTCCAGCTCCAGCTCCTGAGAGCCCCGGAGAACGTTTTCTGTGGAGGGGTCGGCCTCCGTATTGTCCGCCAGAACGGCCAGCACCCGGGCCGTCTCATAGGTGATTCCAACACCGTCCCGGTCATAGGTGGAGCGGCCGCCCCGGGCGTAAAAAAACAGAGCCAGGAATACCAGCAGGGAAAGCCCGGCCGCTGTGTATTGAACCAGGCGGCCTCCGCCGGGAGCGGCGGCGGAAGAAAAATTTTTTTGCCTGGAATGGTCAACCTTCATGACAATTCACCCTCCGTTTGTGCAGAATAACCAAAAGCGCCGAAAATTTGGCTTGCTTTTTATAATGGCATTTGCTACAATATTGTTAAAATTCTCCTTTTATCCGCTCCAGTATACCACAGGCTTTCCACCCAGCGCAAGGGCGCGGACGGAAAAGGGGAATGCGCGACTACATAAAGGAGGAAACAGTATGAGGAAGCGAGTCTTTTCAAGAAAGACGCTGGCGGTTTTGCTGGCGCTGTCCATGTGCTTGTCGCTTCTTCCGGTATCCGCGTTCGCGGAGGAGCCGGAGGAAGCCGGGGCGCGGGCTTGTATCTGTTCCGTACCGTGCGGACCGGACAGTCCCAATGAGGACTGCCCTGTCTGCGCCGGGGACGCGGCGGCCTGCGCGGCGGCGCCTGTTCCGGCGGACGGTGAGGAGCCCTCCGGCGGAGCGGAAAGCCTGGACCAGACGCCCCCGGCGGACGGTGAGGAGCCCTCCGGCGGAGCGGAAAGCCTGGACCAGACGCCCC
>CAJTJA010000097.1 GCA_910576845.1 uncultured Oscillibacter sp. | reverse complement strand
CCGCCTGTTCCTCGCCCTCGCCGAAGCGGTTCATGACCACCATGCAGACGACGACAATGACCATCATTACCAGGGAGATGGCGGCTCCCAGCTGAGGATTGTAGGCCCCTCCCAGGAACTGCTGCTCGATCAGGTCTCCCAGAAGAAGCTCCGTGCCCCCGCCCAGCATCTTGCTGATAGCGAAAGTGGAGACAGAGGGAACAAAGACCATCGTGATGCCGGAGAGAACCCCCGGCAGGCTCAGGGGAAAGATGACCCGGCGGAAGACGTTGAGACTGTCTGCGCCCAGGTCCCGGGCGGCCTCTACTAAGGAGCCGTCCAGCTTTACGATAACGGAGTAGATGGGCAGAATCATGAAGGGAAGGTAATTGTATACCATGCCCAGCACCACCGCCCCTTGGGTATTCATCATTGGAAAGTATAGGAGCTCCGCGCCGAAAAGCCGGTTGTACAGGGCAATAAGCCCAATTTTCTGGAAAAACTGGTTTAAGAGCCCATTGTTTTCCAGAATGGACATCCAGGAGTATGTCCGGAGCAAGAAATTAATCCACATAGGCAGCATAATGAGGACCATTGCCGCCTGCTGGAATTTCTCTCCCTCCTTGCTCATCACATAGCTCACTGGGTAGCCGATGAGCAGGCAGATGAAGGTGGCAATCAGGGCCAGCTTGAAGGACCGCCCAAATACCACGGCGTATGTCCCCATCCGGGAGAAGTTCTCCAGGGTGAAGCCGCCAAGGTCATTGGAAAAGGCGTAAACCACCACCAGAACGATGGGGGCCACCACAAACAGGGCCATCCAGACTACATACGGGATGGCGAACCGGGAGAGCTTAGGCTTCATCTCCGCCCTCCTCCGATTCCACCGTGTCCAGCTCGTCGTACTCGTCGGAGAAGGAGGAGTAGTCGCCGTACAGGCCGGAGTACCGGCTCTTTTTCATGACGTGGATTCCGTCGGGATCAATTTTGATGCCTATCCGGGCCCCCACAGGGGAGTGGTCCGTAGTCTGAATCAACCACTTGAAGCCCCGGAAGTCCACGATAATGTCGTACTGCATCCCCTTGAAGGTAACGTTGGTGACGACACCCGTCAGCTGACCCTGCTCCAAGGGAACGATGTCGATGTCCTCAGGCCGGATGACCACGTCCACGGGTTCGTTTTTGGCGAAGCCGCTGTCCAGGCAGGAGAACTGGCGGCCATACATCTGGACCTGCTTATCCTGGACCATAATGCCGTCAATGATGTTGGATTCTCCAATGAAGTCTGCCACAAAGGCGTTCTTTGGTTCATTGTAGATATCCTCAGGGGTACCAATCTGCTGAATGGAGCCTTTGTCCATGACGACAATGGTGTCGGACATGGTCAGGGCCTCCTCCTGGTCATGGGTAACATATATAAAGGTGATGCCCACCTGCTGCTGGATGCGCTTGAGCTCTATCTGCATATCTTTGCGGAGCTTCAAATCCAGCGCCCCCAGGGGTTCGTCCAGCAGCAGCACCTTGGGCCGATTTACCAGAGCCCGGGCAATAGCTACCCGCTGCTGCTGCCCGCCGGAGAGGGCGTCGGTCCTTCGGTTTTCAAAGCCCTTGAGGCTGACGGCCTCCAGCATTTCCAGAACCCGCTCCCGGATTTCACTCTCGGGGAGCCGAACCTTCCGTTTGGGGTCCGCCGGATCGGGCCGCCGCTGCATTCGCAGACCGAACGCCACGTTCTCAAAAACGTTCAGGTGTGGAAAGAGCGCGTACTTTTGGAAGACCGTGTTGATCTGCCGCTTGTAGGGCGGGACATCATTGATCCTCACACCGTCAAAGAAAACGTCTCCCGACCCTGGGGTCGTGAAGCCGCCGATAATCCGCAGCGTGGTGGTTTTGCCGCACCCGCTGGGCCCTAACAGTGTGAGGAACTCCTTGTCATTGATGTAAAGATTTAAGTGATCGAGAACCAGCTCGTCGTCGTACGCCATGCAGAGATCCCGCAGGCGAATCAACTCTTTGGACATGTATCCTCCCCCATTCCTTAGAAGAAATTTTTTTCAGCCTCTTTTCTCTGTTGGTTTTTCTCGGTTTGAGTTTTGACTTCCCGTCGAAATTCAGCGATATCTGCATGATAACGGAACCGTACTGAAATGTCAAGGGAATTGTTGGTTGGTGACTATTGAATTTTTTATAGTAGTTTTATTGACTTCTTCAAAGGGTAGTAGTATACTGAAAAAAAGAGCTACTGGTAAATTTGCAGTAGTGGTGAAAGGAGCGGTTTTATGGGTTGGGACTATTTCTCCCGGCTGAGCCGGGCGGCCAGGTGGTATCTGCCTCCGTCGGAGGCGGCGGAGGTGCTGGAGGACTACCGGGAGATCGTGAAGGGCCGGAGCGGGGAAGAGCTGCGGCGGGATTTGGGAACACCCGGGGCGGCGGTGAAACAGCTGGTTCAGCCGAAGGCGTACCGGCGGTGGCTGGCGGTGTTTGTCTTTTTATCGGCGCCGGTAATCCTGTTAACGGTTGATGAGGTGGTTTCGGAACTTTCCCTGTGCCTTTATCACCTGTTGGGCGTTACGTACTTTATAAACAGCTTCGCCTGGAGTTCCTTTATCGCTGCACTGTCTCTCCCTGTGGGGGTGGCGGTGTCACTGGTCTGGTTTCAGGGCAATGGGGAAAAAAGCCGGGGACTGCCAAAAGGAATGGTACCCTTTTTCTCCGTCAATATGGTGGGAATGGCCTGGGTGTGGTTTATCACCTGGGCTGTGCTGGAGCTGCGGTTTGACGTGATGGACGCTCTCTTTTCGAGCCGTATCTGGCTTGTGCATTTGACGCTCATAGCGGATACTCTGATTGCGGGAGTGACCAGCCTGACCGGCCTGATAAGAGCCCGCCTGGAAGACCGCCGCTGGCGAGCGGTGTATGTCTGGGGTCTGATGGGCGTTGTGCTGAACGTTTTCTTGTGGAAGCTTATGACCAGCATGAATCCGATTGACGGCGTCTGGCAGGGTTCCTATTGGATACGGCTTGTGTTCATCACCTTCATAGGCCTCCTGGGAACGGGGGGATCCCTATGCTGAAAAAAGATATTCTGGAGCTTTGCCTCCTCCACCTGATGAGCCAGGGGGACCAGTACGGCTACGAGCTTCTGCGCCGCCTTCATGCCGTCTTCCCGGACGTGCAGGAGAGTGCCATCTATGCCATCCTCCGGGGACTCTGCCGGGAGGGATATACGGAACGTTATCAGGGAGAGACATCCGGCGGCCCAGCCCGAAAATACTACCGCCTGACGGAGGCGGGCCGGGCCCACTGCGCCGCCCTGCTGGAGACATGGCGTGGGACCAGGGATGCTTTGTCCACCCTGGGGATACAGTGAGGAAGATATGGTTTTATTTTCTCTGACAGTATCCGATAGCGCTGACCACCAGGGAGAGCAGGAACAGCCCTGCCAGGCCCAGTGTCCCCAGCAGCAGGAGGGAGACGGGGTCCCCCACCAGGCCCGTCAGGTCCGCCACGGTCCACATGCCGTCCTCGAAATTCTTGATGATGTAAAAAAACAGGAAGGCTTGAGGCAGGCTGGTAAACTGGGCAATCTGGTTTCCAAACCAGTAGTAAAAGGGCAGGCTGAGCATGGCGAAGACCGGGGGCACCGCCACTGCGGCCAGGACGGAAAGTCCCAGCACCTCCGGCCAAAAGGTCCCGTACACGGCGAAAGCCGCCAGATTCGACACCACGGCCCCCGCGACGCTGACCGGCACCGTCAGCAGCACGGCGGCGTACTTCCCCGCCATCACCTTCCCTACGCCTACCGGCATGGTCCGCTGATAGCTCCTCCAGGCCGTCTTCTCCTCCTTCTCCAGGGCCGTGAGGTGCAGAAGGCCCACCATCATATCCAGGGCAAACGAGAACAGCATCCCGGCGTAAACGCCGCTTTCGGCCGCGAACAGAATCAAAAGTCCCCCCAGCACCAGCAGGACGATTTTGTCGACGCCCTTGAAAAACAGGCACAAATCCTTGTAAATGATTCCCCTCATGACGCTTCCCCCTTGATATAAAACAGCATGATGTCCTCCAGTGACGCGGCATCCGCCACGGCCTTGGGGTACTTCCGCCCGGCGGCGGAGCGGTCCCGGACCAGGTACTCGACGCTGACCCCGGTCTCCCGGAGGACGATGTAATCTCCAGGCTCCACCTCCGTGCCCTTGCCGCAGCGGAGGACGCCGTATTGGTCCAGAAGCACGTCTTTCTCTTCCTCAAAGACGATCTTCCCCTGGTGGATCAGTACCACGTAATCGGCGATCTTCTGGATATCCGAGGTGATATGGGAGGAGAAGAACACCGAATGCTCCTCTTCCTGGATGAAGTCCAGAAGCAAATCCAGAATCTCGTCCCGGACCACCGGGTCCAGGCCCGCCGTGGCCTCGTCCAGAATCAGGAGCTTTGGCCGGTGGGCCAGGGCGGCGGAAATCGCCAGTTTCATCTTCATGCCCTTGGAGAAGGTCTTAATCCGCTTCCGCTCCGGCAGGGCGAAGCGCTTCAGATAGCTCCGGTACGCCTCGCCGTCCCAGACGGGATAGACCCCGGAGAGAACCTTTTCCACGTCCAGAGGCGTGAAGACATCTGGGAAATTACAGGCGTCGAATACCGCGCCCACCTCGCTTTTCACGGCGGGATCCGCGTGGTCCCGGCCCAGGACCTCCACGGTTCCGCCGTCCTTTTTCAAGACGTTTAAAATGAGGTTGATGGCGGTGCTTTTCCCTGCGCCGTTTTCGCCGATGAAGCCGACAATGCGTCCCCGGGGCACTTGGAAAGAAACGCGGTCCAGGGTGAAGCCCGGGAAACGCTTGCAGAGGTCCCGGACTAAAATACTGTTTTCCATGCTCATTCTCCTTCTTCGTAAAACAAGGCCAGAATGCCCGTCAGCTTTTCCAGCGGGATACCGTTGGACCGGCCCAGCTCCGCCGCCCTTTGCAGAAGGCCCTCTGCCTCCCGGAGGCGTTCCTCCCGGATAAACTCCTGGTTCTGGGTGGCCACGAAGCTGCCTTTGCCGGACACCGTCTCGATGAAGCCGTCCCGGGTCAGGTCCTCGTAGGCACGCTGGACCGTGATGACACTGAGGTGCAGCTCCTTTGCCAGGGCCCGCATAGAGGGCAGGGCCTCCCCGGCGGAGAGGGTCCCATCCATGATTTGGGTCTTGATCTGGCAGGAGATCTGCTCGTAAATTGGTTTGCTGCTGCTGTTGCTGATAAGAATGTCGATAAGATCGCCTCCTTGTGCTTTTTGAACTTATTGTACTGGTTTAATAAGTACACTATAGACGATTATGGGCCGCTTGTCAAGAGCCAAAATAAAAAAGAGGGGGAAATTTTCCCCCTCTATCATTTCCAATGATCCCCGCCGCTTTCAGAAACGTCAAATTCCAGTACCGCAAGCCCACGCTCCAAATCGTATATTTGAAACGATCCCTCCTCCAAAAGCCTCACCGGGTCCATGCCTTCCTTCAGCTCCAGAGGCTCCCGGTCCAGAGTTCCGCTCCCCAAGACCCTGAATTCCCAGCGGGCCATTCCGTTCTCTGTGGGCGGTGCTTCCAGCACCGTCACTTTGGCGCCGGGATAGACATAGTAGGTGTCATAAGGCTCGTTTATCTTCTGCGATGTGTTGAAATTCAACAAAAAGCCTCCCACATGATCGACGCAGGTGATTTCCAGCCGCAGACCGTCCTTTTCAAACTCTCTTTGTTCTCCTTTCTCTGCGGGAGCAAAGGCGGCCCAGAACAGGAATACCGCCAGCACGGCGATACCGGGAAACAGCAGCGACTTATAACGGCGGACCTGCTTTCGAGGTCTTTTTATTGAACGCATAAGGGGAGCACGCTCCTTTCCCAATTTAAGAAAAAAGAGAGGGGAGCCAGGCTCCTCTCTCTTTATCCAACAGAAGTTGACCTTATTTCGAGACGACGGACTTCACGACCTTGATCTCCCGGCCGTTGTAAGTACCGCACT
>CAJTJA010000096.1 GCA_910576845.1 uncultured Oscillibacter sp. | reverse complement strand
CGCCTGCTTTGGGAGCAGGAGGTCGCACGTTCGAGTCGTGTCACCCGGACCAACTCATGATAATCCGAACGCTGTCCTCCAAGTGGGGGACGTGTTCGGATTTATCATTTCTATCATGAACATACTTTGACAGCCAAGGGCAGGAACACCAATTCCTGTCCTTAAGGTCAGTACGCATAAAGGACAAGACCAAAAACAACATATAATAAGGCAGTTGCCGAAAATAGGAACCTTTGTGACAAAATCAAACAGGCAGAAAAAAGCACGATTTGACAATCAACGTCAATCGTGCTTTTTTCATTCTTGGAAAGGAGAGCAATCGATGCCGAGCGTAACTTTATCAGACTATTATTGCGGCGATGAAGAAATACGGTTTTCACACTTCCGCATCCCCCGCCAGCTTATCACCCATCCCCGCTTTAAGCCCCTGTCCGCAGATGCCAAGTTGTTATATGGTATGCTGCTAAACCGCATGAGCCTGTCCGCAAAAAATGGCTGGCGCGACAACACCGGGCGGGTTTATATTTACTTCACTGTAAACGAGGTTTGCAAAGCCATAGGCTGCGGGCGAAACAAGGCCATGCGGTTATTGGCAGAACTGGACACCAGCAAGGGCATCGGCCTGATTGAGCGCGTCAAACAGGGTCAGGGCAAGCCAGACAGGATTTTTGTCAAGCGGATTACTGTGCAGGAAAATACAGAGGCACCCGGCCAAGGCCCTGCCACGCCTACTTCACCGGCTGATTTTCCGACGTCCAGAGGTCGGAAAAATCGACTTCAAGGCGTCGGGAAAATCGACGTCTTGAGGTTTCAAGAGCAAACCCAAATTATACTGATAAAAACCAAACTGATTTTATCCATACTAATCAATCCATCTATCCCCCTACCCCCAGCACAAAACAAACGGTGATGGATAGATACGAGTTAAGAGAGGAACCCAGAGAAAATAGTATGTGTTATGAGCATTTACAGTCCTTCCACTGTTCAGCACGATGTTGGGGAAATGTGTCTCACGGTGAGACGCATTACTTTTGTGAAAAAAGCGCCGTTAAAAAAGGAATCATCTACCCAGCAGCACTACAGCGGACAGCGCCGCCGAAAGGCGGTGCTGTCCGAGCCGAAAGGCGGTGCTGTCCGAGCAAGTATGTCATTTGTTAAACACAAACGACCCTTGTTAGGGGGCGCAGCCCCCTTAAAACCCCTAGCCTATGAAAAATGCGTCTCACCATGAGACGCATTACGAAAAAGGAGACTGCCATGCGAAAACGCGAACATTTTATCGGCTTATGGCTGGATGATACAGAGCATAAGCACCTGCTGAAACAATGCACTTTGTCCGGCCTCAATGCCAGCGCCCTGATCCGGCACAGCGTTATGGGCGTGAACATTCAGCCCAAACCGCCCGACACCTATGCCGACCTGTTGCGGGAGTTGTCGGCTATTGGCAACAATTTGAATCAGATTGTATATTGGGCCAATGCCACCAAAAGCATCAACAAAGCAGAGCTTGCAGAAGCCGCCATGCTCATCCGGCAGGCGTGGCGTCTGGTGAAAGAGACGCTGTAACATGATAAAGCAGCAATATCCGGGGTATGCCCCCTCGGTGGAACAGATTTTACACCACCGCCCTTTGTCCGTCAAGGCCAAGGCGAGCCGCGCCGGGCGCAAGCGTCCGGCGCGGGCCTTGACAGCCAAAGGCCGCCGGTGCTTTTGGTGGTTAAGGGGGGCATACCCCAAAACCGGCTTGCGCCGGTTTTTCTGTTATGGGTAGCGTCAGCGTTTCCCGGAACGTGCGGAGGTTATTGCTACCGGGGGTGGCAGACGCTCATGCGTCCAGACATTCTCATAAATGCGTCTCACCGTGAGACGCATTTATGTACAAAACTAAAAAATTAGTGTAGGCAATCTCTTTTGAATATACTTTAGGCGTTTTTAGCTTTATATTCTTCACCCCAATTCCACATTGCATCCAAAACCGGCTTCAAACTCTGGCCTAGCTCCGTTAAAGTGTACTCCACCCGCGGCGGAACCTCTGGAAAGACCGTCCTGATCAGCAGGCCGCTTTCCTCCATTTGCCGAAGCTGGGAGGTCAGTACCTTTTGGCTTACGTTGCCGATGGATTTTTTCAATTCCCCAAACCGTTTTGTTCCCGGCAGCAAATCCCGGATAATAAGCACCTTCCACTTGTCGCTGATAAGCGTCAGCGTTGTTTCTACGGGGCAGGCGGGTAAAGTTTTGGCCTCCATCATCGTATCCTCCCATCTGTTAGTTTCTAAAATGCTGTATAGCTCTATTTTACTGTATCTCCCCCGTCGGGGTCAAGGTGAAAGAAAGAATTTTTTCTCCCGGCAAAAAAGCCGGAATCCCTTGAAACCGCACAATCGTTTCCTCGCGGTAACTGTCCAATCGTTACCTCCGGGTGCCTATGCCACAATATTGTGCGTACTTCACAGCCCTCAAAAGGTCTGCTATGATACAGACAACGAAGGGAAACACCCCAGCGTTCAAAACAAAAATCAAAATCTATGGAGGTACGCAACATGAAAATCGCTGTTATCTGCGCCAATGGAAAGGCTGGCCGTCTGATTGTCAAGGAGGCCATGGATCGCAACCTGGATGTTACCGCCGTGGTGCGCGGGGAGAACAAGTCCGCCGCCGGCAAGGTGATCGCAAAAGACCTGTTTGACCTGACCGCCGCTGACCTCAAGGGCTTTGACGCGGTGGTGGATGCGTTTGGCGCCTGGACGCCGGAGACGCTGGAGCAGCACAGCACCACGCTGAAGCACCTGTGCGACACCCTCAGCGGCACGGATACCCGCCTGCTGGTGGTAGGAGGGGCCGGGAGCCTGTATGTCAACCCCGAGCATACCGCCACCGTGTCCGACGGCCCGGACTTCCCGGAGATGTTCAAACCCCTGGCCGCCGCCATGGCCAAGGCCCTGGGCGAGCTGCGCCAGCGCAAGGATGTCAAGTGGACGTATATCAGCCCTGCCGGGGATTTCCAGGCGGAGGGTGAGCGCACCGGGGAATACATCCTGGGCGGCGAGGAATTGACCCTGAACAGCAAGGGCGAGAGCGTCATCAGCTACGCCGACTACGCCATCGCCATGGTGAATGAGATCGTGGGCAGGAGCCACATCCAGGAGCGCATTTCCGTAGTGCGCAAGTAAACCGGAACAGCACAGGGCCGTCCCGTGTGATGCGGGACGGCCTATAACTTAAAATCAGGAACCGGGGAGAACCGCTTATGGAACATCTGGAACAAATACGACAACTCAACGCAATGCTGCTGACAGAGATGCCCGAATACCAGCCGCAGGCGCAGAAATTTCCCCAGGATGCGGCCAGCCAGCGGCGGTTGCTCCGCAGTCTGATGAATGTCCGACCGCCCATGCCGCTGAAACGGGAATTTCTTGCCATGCAGGACGATCTCCTGTCCGCCGAACGGGACAGCAAGGGCGTTGTCGATGGAACTGCGCTGCCTGCCGTCAACAGCCATCCGAGAATTGCCGTCTGGAAAGGGGACATTACCCGGTTAAAAGTGGATGCAATCATGGATGCTGACAATTCCGCCCTGCTGGGCTGTTTCTGTCCCTGCCACGGCTGCATTGACAACGCTATCCATTCGGCGGCGGGCCTCCAGCTTCGGGATGAGTGCAGTCAAATCATGCAGGCCCAGGGCCACCCGGAACCCAATGGCCGGGCCAAGCTGACAAAAGGCTACAACCTCCCTGCCCGGTATGTTCTGCACACAGTCGGTCCTATTGTCCAAGGTCGTGTGACCGCCAGGGATCGGGAGGAACTTGCCTCCTGCTACCGCTCCTGCCTGGAACTGGCAGCGGAGCATGGATTGGAGAGTATTGCGTTCTGCTGCATCTCCACTGGGGAATTTCACTTTCCCAACCAGGAGGCCGCTGAAATTGCGGTCAGAACCGTTACAGATTTTCTCCGGCAGGATACGTCCATCAAGAAGGTGATTTTCAATGTTTTCAAGGATATTGATGCCCAAATCTACCGCCGCATACTCAAAGCAGATTGAACGGCTGAAACAGGCCATTGATGGTGCTGACGCGGTGGTGATCGGCGCTGGGGCTGGGCTGTCCACCTCGGCAGGGTTGACCTATTCCGGCGAACGGTTTGAAACATATTTCAAGGATTTTGCTGATAAGTATGGCATCCAGGATATGTACTCCGGGGGCTTCTATCCGTTCGCATCGTTGGAGGAATATTGGGCGTGGTGGAGCCGTCACATCATGGTAAACCGCTACGAACGCGCTCCAAAGCCGGTCTATGATGATTTGCTGAATTTGGTAGCAGGTAAGGACTATTTTGTGCTGACAACCAATGTAGATCATCAATTCCAGCTTGCAGGCTTTGATAAGAAGCGGCTGTTCTACACCCAAGGGGATTATGGCCTGTGGCAATGTTCGGAGCCTTGCCATCAGCGCACCTATGACAATGAGGAAATTGTGCGCCGGATGTTCACGGAGCAGCAGGATATGAAAGTGCCGACAGAGCTTATTCCCCGCTGTCCTATCTGCGGCAAGCCCATGACCATGAACCTCCGGGCGGATGATACCTTTGTGCAGGACGAGGGATGGTATCATGCCCAAGGCCGTTATCAGGATTTTTTGCGGCGTTATGAAGGGATGCGAGTAGTTTTCCTGGAACTGGGTGTGGGGCGTAATACGCCGATCATTATCAAGTATCCGTTTTGGAAATATACTCACAACAACACCAATGCTTTCTATGCCTGCATCAACTTCCAAGAGGCATTTGCACCAAGGGAAATATCGGGTCGATCTGTCTGCGTTGGAGTTGATATAGGTGATTTTCTGAAAGAGGTCTGTGAATAGGGGGGTACTTTCTTATAAGTGAGTATCTTACCATCATGTGCGTAGTTGACATACATTTCTGTGGGTCTATAATGATTCCGTAAGCTGAAATTTACAGCTCAAATACCTATCTTAAATAAGGAGAATTTTGGTATGGACTTCAAATGGCTCAATGAGGGGCAGATGAAAGAGGAAAACAATAAAATAGAAATGATTGCTCCGGCACAGAGCGACTTTTTCTTTAACAATGGCGCAATCGGGGATGAGGGAATTACCCCGGAATCTTTATGTAATGCCCCATTTTACTATACGGAAATTGCGGGCGATTTTGTAATGCGGGTAAAGGTTGCCCACGACTTCAAGGATACATACGACTCGGCCTCCATCATGGTGATGCAAGATATGCGGAATTGGGCAAAAGCCTGTTTTGAAATGACCGATTTTGGAACACATGCCGTTGTGAGTGTGATTGCGCGGAACGGAGAATCGGACGATGCGAACGGGTGCAACATTGACGGCAATGATGTATGGCTGCAAGTGTGCAGAAGCGGAAAATCTTTTGCTTTCCATTATTCTGTTGACGGCAAAAACTTCTACATGATGAGATTCTTCAACCTCCCCGCTGGTGAAACAGTTAAAGTAGGGCTGTTGCCGCAGGCCCCCGTTGGAAATGGCGGAATAAGAGTTTATACGGGCCTTGCCTTTGAGCAAAAAACAGTAAAAAATATCCGTATGGGTGAGTGATACAATTTACCCTTAAAGCCCAAAGCAGGCTGAAATCTGAAACGATCTCAGCCTGCTTCCCTTGGGTAGAAAGAACCACCAGCTCTGCTGGTGGGCTTCCCTCGTATGCTTTAGCAAAAAGCTACGAGCGAAGCGAGTTGACAACTTACCAAGTAACAGTTATGCAAAAGTCTCAAATAGAAGATGATTTGCCCGTTTACGGGCGGCGGGGCACGAGATGCAGGCGAAAGATATTCGATGCGTCTTGAGACGCCCGCCAGTATCAGGCCCTTATAGGGCCTACTCAAGCCTCCGGCTTAGCCGGAGGTTTTGACTATAACTCGTTATTCTCACCCCAATCACAAATTGCATTTAGAATGGGAATCAAGGATTTCCCACGTTCCGTAAGACTATATTCCACTTTAGGCGGAATTTGCGGGTATTCCTTCCTAT
>CAJTJA010000095.1 GCA_910576845.1 uncultured Oscillibacter sp. | reverse complement strand
GATTTCCTCTCTTTCTGTTTCTTTTCCCTCTTTGCAGCCGGCGGCGGGTTTTCCCTCACCGCCGGTTTTTTTTGCGCTTTCTGAACCAAATGCCCCTCTCTGCCAGCAAGAACCTCTTGCAATGTGATTCCCGGTCCGCTATAATAAATTTGGACCGACATGGTTACTTGTTTCACAAAGAACAGGCGGGGCCGCCGCCTGAAAAAATAGGAGGAAACTGCTATGAGAGGTGTACACAGCGCGGTTGACGACATCCGCCGCACCGTATTCAAAGAGGTGGCCAAGCTGGCTTTTGAAGGCGGGGATCCTCGTCTTCTGGATCAGATTCCCCTGAAGATGATTCAGGGCGACGTAGCCCATCACCGTCATGATGTCTTTCTGGAGCGGGCCATTGTTCAGGAGCGGGTCCGCCTGGCCTTGGGCCTGAACCTCCGTTACGCCGGGGAAACCACCCCTGTCAGTGAAGACCTCCAGTGGGCGGAAAAGTCCAAAAAGCATTTTGAAAATCCCTTGGTCAACATTATTCCCTTCGCCTGCAACGCCTGCCCTCCCAAACAGCTCCGCATCACCGACAACTGCCAGGGCTGTATTTCCCATCCCTGTATGAATGTCTGCCCCAAAGACGCTATTTACATGGATAAGGATAAGCACTGCCACATCGATCAGGACAAATGCATCAAATGCGGAAAATGCTATAACCAATGCCCCTACCGGGCCATCAGCAAAATTGAGCGCCCCTGCGCCGCCGCCTGCGGTATGGACGCCATTGAGTCCGACGAGCTGGGCCGGGCTAAAATCAACTATGATAAATGCGTCTCCTGCGGCATGTGCTTGGTAAACTGCCCCTTTGGCGCCATTGCCGACAAGAGTCAGATTTATCAGGTTGGCCAGGCCCTGCGGAACAACGAAAAGGTGATTGCCTGCGTCGCCCCCGCTTTTGTAGGCCAGTTCGGCAAGGATGCCACACCCGCTAAAATTCACGCGGCTATGAAGGTATTGGGCTTTTATGATGTAGTGGAGGTCTCCATCGGCGCGGACCTGTGCACGGTAGAGGAAGCGCACGACTTCTTGGAGGAAGTCCCCGCCAAGCAGCCTTGGATGGGCACCTCCTGCTGCCCCGCCTGGAGCGTCATGGCTAAAAAGCTCTATCCCGAGTTTTCTGAGTACATCTCTATGGCTCTGACCCCCATGGTCATTACTGCCCGCATGGTGAAAAAGGACCACCCTGACGCCAAAGTCGTCTTCATTGGGCCCTGCTCCGCCAAAAAGCTGGAGGCCAACCGCCGGACCATTCGTTCTGATGTGGATTTTGTCCTCACCTTTGAGGAAATGCAGGGCGTATTTGATGCAGCGGATATCGACTTTGCCAAGCTGCACGCCAATCCCGAGGACGAGATGGATGAGGGCACCGGAATGGGCCGGGGCTTCGCCGTGGGCGGAGGCGTGGCCGCCGCCGTGGTGGAGGCCATCAAGCACATTGACCCGGACCGGCAGATTAAAATCGAATACGGCGATGGCCTGAAGAACTGCCGGAAGATGCTGGCCATGGCAAAGGCGGGCAAGCGGGACGGCTATCTGCTGGAGGGTATGGGCTGCCCCGGCGGCTGCGTAGCCGGCGCAGGCACCATCCGTCCGGTGCGTGACAGCATGATGACGGTGGAAAAGTTCAAGAATGAGGCTCCGTCCATGAGCTGTACAGAGAGTCCCTACCTGGACCGGCTGGAGGAAGTAGAGCAGAAATACGAGATCAATTACCACGATTAAAAAGCCGGTATACGTGTAAAGAATTTGACGGGCGAAAGCCCGTCAAATTTTTTAATCAGAAGCGTAACGTTCCGCTTGCCCGGAGGATATATAGTCAGAGCAGATGAAAAGAATCCGATTCCTTTCAGGTGCTTTGATTGCAAGCCGGCCATCAAGGCAGCAAAAGCTCTCTCTGCCTGCAAGGGCAATTACACTCCCCCGAAAGGAGGCTGCGCTATGGAAGACATGCGGAAAGTCTATCAGCAGCATGCCCAGACCGTCTATAAGTTTCTCCTTGCTAAGACGGGGGATGCGCACCTGGCGGAGGAGCTGACCCAGGAGACCTTTTATCAGGCGGTGAGGTCCGTGGACCGCTTTGACGGAAGCTGCAAAGCCTCCGTCTGGCTGTGTCAGATTGCGAAGCACCTCTGGTATCAGCACCTTCGCAAGCGAAAGCGGGAAACCCCGGTCTCGCCGGAAGACATCCCGGATGTCCCATGTCCCTCGGCGGAGGAGGGACTTTTGGGGAAAGAGGGCCGGATGGACCTGCTCCGGCTGGTCCACAGTCTGCCGGAACCCCAGCGGGAGGTGGTGTATCTTCGGGCCTTCGGAGGGCTCAGCTTCCGGGAGATTGGGGACGTAATGGGAAAAACGGAGACCTGGGCCCGGGTGACCTTTTATCGGAGTAAAGAAAAATTGCGGAATGGAGGCGCGTGTGATGAAGAATGATTTAAGCTGCGGCGTGGTGCGGGATTTGCTGCCTAGCTATGTGGAAAACCTCCTGGGGAAGGAATCACAGGAGGCGGTGGAACGGCATCTGGAGAACTGCCCGGAGTGTCGGGCGGAACAGGAGGCCATGGCCTCCCCGCCGGAGGCGGAAGAAACCGCCAAGGAAGTGGACTACCTCAAGCGGGTGAAGAAGGGAACCGCCAGGAAAATGATTTTGGCGGTGGTGTGCACGATACTGCTGGTAATGGGCGGATACCTGTTGAAGGAGTTCGTCATCGGCTGGACGCCGGACGCAGAGCATATCCGCATTGAGTTCGCCCACGTGGACGAGGACAACAACCTTACCCTGCTGGCGGACACCTACCGGGGGGCCTATGAGCTTCGGGGGCTGAAAGCCGTCACAAAGGACGGGGTCCTCACCTACACCGCCCGGGAGGTCCGGGTGAACCTCTTCCAGGCCCTGTTTATGCGGACGAAAATCGAAGATGTGGAGGGATACGTGAAGCAGGTTCCCCTGTCCATCCTCCTGGACGGCCTGACAGAGGTGTGGATTTGCGGGCGGCTGGTGTGGCAGGAGGGGCTGATTATCCACCCGGACACTCTGCGGATGCTGGAGACGAAAACCCCCTACTGCGGGGATCCCGTTGCCCTGGGGCGGATCCTGGACGCTTTGCAGCTCCAGGAGTTCACGGGAGGGCACACCATGTCCCTGCAAACCAGTGAGCGGCCTTATGTCCTGACACTGAAATTTGAGAAGCGAATCAGTCCCTTCGTCATATGGGATTGGACGGAGAGCTATTTCCTCCAGATTCTGGCCCTGGTGGATAACCTAGACGAGGTGGCCTACGCCTTCGAGCCGGAAAAAGGCTCCGGACGGACGGTCACAGGCGGCAGGGTTACTGTGGAATACGCCACAGAGCTGATGGCCAAGTTGACGGAGGCCTACAATCTCCGGTGCGGTACGAGCTGGCCCGTCCATGAGAACTTTAAGGAGTATGCGGAATCCCCCCTGGAGTATCAGCGCATGATAACGCTGCTGGAAGAACAAAGCGGATACCGTCAAGGCAGTGTCCTGATTTGGTCAGACAAAGCCGGTCAATAACAGGAAGAAGGGCCGCCCGGGAGGGCGGTCCTTCTCAGTCTGGCAAAAATACTTTCTTGACAGCCTGCGCAAGTTTTTCAAGTTTCAATGAGGCCTTAAAAACTTATGATTTGAATGGTGCGGAGCGGCGTTTTGTGCTTGACTTCATAGAAACGCACGGGCGCTTTGCGCTTCGGCAGGCCGTAGGCCTGCCGGTTGAAAAGGAGATTCTACCCCTTTTCAACTGCATTGACTATACAACTTGTTTGCCAAAACAGGGTTTCCTTCGTAGAAGCAGGGATCAATTTATCCAACCTTTCCAAATCGTTTTCCATCAGGCATTTTCGGACCCTTGACGCGCTGATTAGTTCCGCACCGCTTTGCTTTCTTGGAATCTCTACGACTTGAATTCCATTGGCCGGTAAAATGCGATTCATTGCCTGATTATACGCATCGGTCACTTCATCCTCCCGTTCCTCCCCCACAAACCGATGGGTAATACCAAGTCTTGGCGCAATCTTTTCAGCAAAGAGCCGAATATCGTTTTCTGTATTTTCCTTCAAATGTTCATCTGTTTGCTTGACAAAATACTCCGGGAACGACAGCTTTGCAAGAATAAAATCTCCGCTGGGAACCACTATCACATTCTGTAAGTCGGCAGTCCCCGCGCAGACCATGGAAAAACGCTCCTGAAAAGAAAAAAGGGACTCGTCCTCTTCCACCACAAAAATTATGAGGAAATTGACCCGTTTTAGCGCTTCTTCAATTAAATAGCGATGTCCAAGCGTGAACGGATTGCAGTTCATTACAATGGAGCCAATCGTTTGATACACCGATGGGTCAAAGTCTGAAAAGTATAGATTCAAGTACAGCGTTCCAATAATATCGTGGTTTTGCTCTATGGGGTAACTGTTTGCCGCGCCCTGTTGCAGAATAGGAGCAAGTTCCTCGTAAAATGTGCTGGCAATCAACTGATATACCTTGTGGTTGCAGTGAAGAACCTCATCTACAAACCAGGAATCAGGCGGCTGGTATTTTTTCAGCATATCTGTCAGATTGCAGTTTTGAAATGCTTTCATTTTTCGAGCTGGCAGAAGGCATTTGTAACATTTGTAATAAATAATAATATCACCATGTTTTATACTCGCAGCAAGCAATCTGTTCAGCATGAAATTTCTATTATTCCTAGGGGCAAAATCGTTTTCTACCTTATATGGTAAACTTATATCATTTATCCTTTTTTGGAGCATACTTGGAATTGTATGCGCATCATCTGTATAACTTCCATATATGGTGCAGGGACCTAAAATATGGACCGTATGGTTAAATTCTTGCGGCTGGCCAACCGTTTTTCTCTTTCCACCGCAAACATTATGGAATGTTCCACTGCGATCGCGCACCTTGTAAACGTCATCCTGAAAATAACAGTCCAGATCAAACGGCAGCTCCTGGTTCGCAAATTGTTTTTCCAATTCCTCTAAAAAATCTGTCCGCATCTGAGGCAACAATGTGATGCCATTCCCGCCAAGTGATCGTAATTTTGTTTCAAGCCTGTCATTAAATCTCCTCAGATATCCATCTTCGCTTTCCTCAAAACCATAGGTTAAAATGGATACGCCCTGCTTTTGCAGAGAGAGCAGCAATTCTTCCGTAGGGTCAGATAAAACATGTAGCAGATCGAAACAGGGGATAAGGTATTCCCAAAGATTTTTAATTTTTGAGGGCAATAGATCGCCTAGTGCCCAACCTTGTCTGCGATCAAAATATATAAAATAATCAATATCGCCGAATCCATCGAACTCATAAAAAAACTGTTTAAATTCAATTACCTCCACCGGCACCTCTTTTACCTCTAACAGGTTTTTCCACTCATAGAACCGGCACTGGGCCGCTTGGGAATCGCTCTGGGGCTTTAGCAACGCATAGCGAAGATTTTTGGCGCAGTCTGATATTCTGAGCAATTTTAGAAGCTCTAAAAAATATTTTCCCGATAATAAGCAGTCTTCCTCCGCATAGTCTCCCAGCAGTCTTCCTTCTGAGCTTACAACGGGGATTATATGAATACGATTTTCTGGATCCCGAAGCAATTTCCTTGCCTTCATATATTCTCCCGGACGGATGAATTTAAATTTTGTGCTGATTTTTACCTCCGGCAATTGCTCCTCTTGTGACCTGCGTATATGTCCCGTAGTAACAATCCCATACAGCAAGCCATTCCGTTCGATATACGCAACGTTTGAAGGACGCTTTATCAAAGCCGACGTCAATTCCGCATATGATAAAGTATCCCGTTTTTCCTTCAGCTCTATTATCGTAAGCTGCTCGCGCTCTGTATAAATCATATCGGAGAACCTCCCTGCAAAAAAGCGTACTTTCCTGCAATGTTATTTCAATAGGGAGAACTTGCCCATGAGGTATTGAAAATGTGCACTTTTTCTGGTAAACTATGGTCAATGTCAAACAAAGGCGTATTTACAGAAAAGCACACATTCCTGCAAATTTACCCTTTTACAACAATTTGGCTTTTTCGTAAATCTCC
>CAJTJA010000094.1 GCA_910576845.1 uncultured Oscillibacter sp. | reverse complement strand
GTGATCTCGGGGCCGTTGCCGAAGGGGTCGCCCATGGTGATGCCCAGAATCGGTTTGTTCATAATAGCAGTACCTCCTTAATTTTGTTTGCAAATTCAAATCAAATCACATCTCAAAAGTACCCTGCGGTTCCCTTTCAAGAAAAACCGGACTCAGCATACGCCTTTTTCCGCAGTTTCCTTCAGCACAGCCTTCAGCTCCTCGACACCCTCCTCACAGAGGTAGTTAAAGGGCCTGCGGCAGTCGCCCACAGGGTAGCCCAGCAGGGCCACGCCCTTCTTAATGATGGTGTTAGGATTGCCAAACTTGAACACCCGCTGAAGCGCGACGATGGCATCCTGGGCCTCTTGCGCCTTCTCCAGATCACCGGCCACAAAATAGTCGTAAATCGAAGCAATGGTCTTAGGCCACAGGTTCGCCCGGCCAGCCACACCGCCAGCGCCGCCGGCTTTCAAACAGGGGAGAATGTTTCCGTCGTTCCCCGCCAAAACGGCGAAATCCTTACCGATATCCCGGGTGAGCTCAATATAGGCCTTCAGATTATCCATGTCGCCGCTGGAATCCTTTGCACCCATGATGACATCCACATCCTTCGCCAGCTTGGCGACCGTCTCCGGCAGCAGCTTGTTTCCGGTACGGGCGGGAATGTTATAGAGTACGATGGGAATATTGACATGTTTGGCGACCTCGCAGTAGTGGTCATACAGCTCCTTCTGACTGGCCAGAGCAAAGCTGGGAGTAATAATGGACAGCACATCCGCCCCCATCTCCTCAGCCTTCTTGCTCATGTAAATCGTGTCCCGGGTGGAGATGCAGCCGGTTCCGGCGTAAACAGGGATACGGCCTTTCACCTGGTCCAGAGCAGCCTCCAGAATCTCCTCCTTCTCCTTCAAGCTGAGGATATAGGCCTCGCCATTGGTGCCAAAGGGGAAGATGCCATGAACGCCGCCGGCAATCTGCCGCTCGATTTGACTGCGGAGTTCAGGGATATTGACGCTTTCGTCCTCTGGGTTCATTGGGGTGATGACGGGGGGAATGATGCCCTTAATCTCAACCTGCTTCATGTTCGCACTCTCCTATACTTAATTTCAGGATACTTTTCGCAGCCGCCGATCTGTTTGCGTCTCTTTCTTTCAGGAAAAAATCAAAGGACTTCCTGATAAATTCTCCGGGCGTCGTCCGGCGTAACTTTCCGCATGTTGTTCACCAGCAGCCGGGTCACTTCCATGCCTGAGGCTACCAAGGCTTCCAGGTCCTCCTTGGGCACACCAAACTCGGTCAGGCTGGTGGGAATATCCAGATGTTTCACAATGTTCTCCAGGCGGGCAATGACAGCAGCGCTCTTCTCCTCTTCCGTGCGGGCATCCCCCTTCAGGCAGCGGTCATAGGCCTTAGCCAGCAGAGGGCGGCAGGCGGGCTCGTTAAAGCGCATAACAGGGGCCAGCAGGATGGCGTTGGACACGCCGTGGGCAATGTGGTACTTCCCGCCTAAAGGATAGCTCAGAGCATGAACCGCCGTGGTGCCGGAGGCCGTAATGGCAACCCCCGCATAGAAGCTGGCCAGCAGCATGGTGTTCTTGGCGTCCATGGCCTCCGGGTCGTCGCAGGCGCGCTCAATGTTGTTCAGAATCATATCCAGCGCCTGGAGCGCAAAAACATCACTGAAGGGGTTGGCCTTGTTGCTGGTGAAGCACTCAATGGCATGCGCCAGAGCATCCACGCCGGTGGCGGCAGCAATTTTCCGGGGCAGCTTCTTAATCATCACCGCATCCAGAATAACGTAATCCGCGATCATTTCCGTATTGACAATCCCCACTTTCAGCTGCTTTTCCGGCACCGCCACAATGGCATTAGGTGTAGCCTCGGAGCCGGTGCCCGCAGTAGTGGGAATCATCAGGGTCTTCATGCATTTCCTGGCCCGCCCCGGCTCATCCAGCAGCTCTTTGATGCCATACTCGTCCGTCATCAGAATGCTGGCCAGCTTGGCAGTATCCATAACGCTGCCGCCGCCCACGGCCATAATAAAATCCGCGCCGCACTCCTTGCACTGATCCACCAGTCTTTGCGCTTCCATATAAGAGGGCTCCGCCGGCAAATCATCCAAAACGACAGTCTCTACTCCGGTCTCCTTGACCTTGGCCATGGGGAAATCCAACAGCCCCGCGCCTTCAATTCCCTTATCAGTAAAAACTACCAAACGTTTGACGCCGTTCGCGGCAAAAATCTCGGGAATTCTTCCCAGAGCATCCTCTCCGCTGTAGACGGCATGGGGCATCTTCAGTTCGTATTTTGTCAGCATATCGCATCCTCCTCTTGATCTCCGGCGCCAATGGACCGGGCCAGCCTGCAAAACAGGTCCGGCTCCCCAAAGCCGCCGGATTTTGAAATGATATGATAAGTCTTCCCCTGATACACAAAATCAGTCAGTACCGCTCCGGTATCCAGCTCACATACCGGCAGCAGCTCCGCCACTCCCACCGCACGGGTCAAAGCCAAAAGCGTATCGCCGCCGGTACACAAAATGGTAGCGTCCAAACCGCCGTCCAGCATCTGCTGAACTAAATGGCCCAATTGATTCGAGATACGGACCCGCATATCCTCTGTGGAGAGGCCGCGTTCCTTCGCATAATGTGCCGTTTCATCACAGCCCACAGGGTCGTTAACATCCAGAATGAAAAGCTTTTCTCTTTCTGCGGTCTCCAACCAGGAGGCAACGGCAGCGGCACAGTCCGGCGTCTCCCGCCATGCAGGCTCCAGCTTCTGTACCGGACTCAGATGGATGTGGGAAAAACCTGCAGCCTCCGCTGTCTCCATCTGCTTTAACGTCACCGGATTTACACTTCCACAGGCTACAAAGAGGGACGGAACCAGATACGGCATCCCGGGAGGCATCCCTTCCAGTTCCAAAAGCTCTGCCAGAACCGCAGCGAAGCCCGCACAGCCAGCCGAGAGATGAAGCCCTTCCCTGCCCAATCTGCGGCCAATTCCCAGCAGGTCCTCATCCGTCTCGGCGTCGTAAACTTGAATGCCGGGGCCGGATTCTATCTCCGGTTCCTTCAAGCTGCGGACTACTACCGGCTTTTTCCACTGCGCTCCAATGATTTCCGACACAGAGGAAGCCGTCACCGGCTCAAAAGGGTCCAAGCCGAAAACACTCTTGGCAACGGGAATGCCGTCGATATAGTGCACCCCGCCCCGGGTAATCCGATTCATCTTCGGCAGAGCCGGAAGAAACGGCATACTGTCCGCTCCCGCGGCATCCAGCACTGCAGCAAGCTCCGCTCCCACATTGCCTCGGAGAGCGGAATCCGTCTTCTTGTAAACATAGCTGAACCCCGCCTCCAGCGCATCCTTCACAACCCGGAAAACGGTTTTGTAAGCTTTTTCCGCCTCCAGATGCCGGGTTTCGGCATCTAAAACCAGTACCTGAACATCTGCTCTTGTATGAGAAAAATCATAGTCCGGGTCCGTCACCACACAGGTTTTCGCGCCTCGGACCGCGAATTGGACGCCCGTGTCCAGCGCGCCCGTAAAATCATCCGCGATCATCAAAAGTTTTACCATGCAGCACCTCGCATCCGTCCAATTTTGAAACGCCTTTCTTCGCCCATTTTCTGCACCAGCGTTTTACCAAAAAGCTTTGCAGCACCTTTGTCTTTCTTTGGGGTTATTTTATAAAGAACCTCTTTGCTGTGCAATCTTTTTTCGCTTCCGAAGTGTTTAAATTTGAAACGCACCGAAAAAGCCTTGCAGTATTTTTGTGCACTTGGTATAATGTGTTTAAAATTTAAACATATTTGGAGGGCCCATGAACTCACAGATTCGTGTACTCGGTATCGCCCCGTATGAGGGGATGAGGACCTTGATGAGCAGTCTCGCGGAGGATTATCCCCAGATAGACATGACTTTATTTGTAGGAGACAGAGAGCTGGGGCTGGAAATTGCCAGGGCCAACTTTCACGGGAACTACGATGTAGTTATCTCCCGTGGCGACACCGCCACCATGCTGCGGCGGGATTTGTCTTTGCCTGTGGTGGAGATTGAAGTCTCCATGTACGACCTGCTCTGCACACTGAAGCTGGCCGGCAGCCTGGAGGATCATTCCGCTCTGATCGCCGCCCCCAATGTCGCCAAAAGCGCCCGGCTGCTCTGCGAGGTGATGGGCGGCGGCATGGAAATATACACATACAGTTCCCGTGAGATGGTGGAGCCTATTCTGCTGGAGCTTCAGAAAAAACACTGTCAAACTGTTTTATGCGACACTCTGGCCAACTCCGTTGCCAGACGTCTGGGGATGAACGCCTTTCCGATCACCTCCTCCACGGAAAGCATTCGAAAAGCCTTTGAGCAGGCCCTGCTCATCTGCGGAGGGCAGCAGCGGCTGCGGGATGAAAATTTGTTTCTCCGGGAATTGATACAGGGGCAGATCAGCCAGACTGTGGTTTTTGATCAAAACGGCAACCTCTTCCTCTCCACATTAAATAATCCCGGACCGGAACTGCTGGAGCTGCTGCGGCGCGAGCTGCCGGAATGCCAAAAAAATATGGAGCGGCGGATTATCCGAAACTTGGGCGGCATGCTGTATTCCATCCGCGCCCGGCAGATCAGTTCTTTCGGTTCGCCCCATACAGCCTTCTTCCTGGAAGCCCGAAAAACTCCCCTTTCTCCCAGTCATGTCGGCATTCGCTTCTCCTCCCGGCCGGAGGCGGAAAGCGCTTTTGATGACAGCATTTTCAGTTTTGCCGAGACCATCCGTGATTTTCATAACGAGATTGCTCAAATCAACCAAAGCAAAGCTCCCATTATGATCGCCGGAGAGGATGGCACCGGAAAAGAAACCATCGTCTACTTTCTCTATATGCGCAGCACTCTTCAAAATCATCCTCTTATTTCCATCAACTGCAGCCTGCTGAATGACAAAAGCTGGGCATTTCTGCTGGAACACCACAATTCTCCTTTGGCAGACCAAGACAGCACCCTATATTTCGCCAGCATCGACGTGCTTTCCCAGGAACGCCTCCGGCAGCTATTGGCCGTGCTGCTGGAAATGGACGTATGCCGCCGGAACCGGGTGGTCTTCTCCTGTGTCTGCCAGCCCGGAGAGTATATTTCCACCGCCGGAGCGCTCTTTCTCGACAAGCTTCGCTGCCTCTCCCTCTACCTGCCTCCTCTGCGCTCCGCACCCCAGCAGATTCCAACTCTCATCAATTTATCCTTCAGCCATCTCAACGCTTCCTTCCCCCGTCAAATCGTCGGCATGGAACCGGAAGGCATTTCCCTGCTGCAAAATTTTCAATGGCCCCACAATTATACGCAGCTTCGGCGTGTCATCAAGGCGCTGGCCGTTACCTCCGCAGGGCAGGTTATCACAGCGGAAAGCGTTCGGGAAGTGCTGAAAAAGGAACGGCATGTGGGGGCTTTTATCCTGCAGGCCGAAAATTCCTCCGTGCCCCTTGACTTGGGCCGGACTCTGGAAGAAATCAGCCAGGACGTGGCCCTCCGGGTGCTGGAGGAAACCGGCGGCAACCAAACCGCGGCGGCAAAGCGGCTGGGAATCAGCCGAACCACACTTTGGCGGCTCTTAAAAAAGTAAAGACGCACGTGGAACCACATTAGGGCTGTCTCACTGCCAAACAGCGTGGAGTATGCCAAAACAACTTACCATTATCGGGAGCGTGTAAAATTATGAACAATTACCGCGTATTTCAAATGGATTTTGGAAAGATATACGGTCTTCTCCTGGACAAAGCAGTCAAAAAAGGGCGGACAAAGGATGAAGTGGATGAGGTTATCTGCTGGCTGACAGGATACAGCACGGCAGAATTGGAGGAGTTCTGCTCCGCTTCTGTCCGTTATGGAGACTTTTTTCGCAACGCGCCACGGCTTAATCCGAACCGGACGCTGATTAAAGGTGTTGTCTGCGGCGTAAGAGTTGAGAAAATTGAAGATCCTCTCATGCGGGAAATCCGATACCTGGACAAGCTGATTGATGAGCTGTCAAAGGGCAAGCCGATAGAGAAGATTCTTCGGAAAGGGGAAGGCTGACCACATACAGTTGCGCCTTACGCACAGTTCAGCTCCTTTCAGAGAACCCCTGCGCTGCGCATAGCAACGCCTAGAGAGTGCTTTGAGGAAGCACCGCTATTTAAAAAAACCGAAAAACAAATTTTCGGCTTTGCATTTACAGTCCTTTCAATTTATGGTAAACTAGGCCTTGTTTGAAAATTGGCGGAATGTCCAGCGGCGAGAGATTTTTTACCCAG
>CAJTJA010000093.1 GCA_910576845.1 uncultured Oscillibacter sp. | reverse complement strand
CTCCTCCTCTTTGTCAATCCCTTTTTTTCCTTTTTTCGCTATTTTTTATTTTTGATCCTTTTTACTCTTTTTTTGGTATTACCTTCAGACAGTTTCGACAATAGCAGGGCCTATACCACAAGCGACAGGCCGGTCTCCCGCAGGAAACCGGCCTGTTTGAACTCATCTATTATGATGAACGGCGGCGCTGTTTCTACTCCAGCGGCCCCGTAACCACTACCAGGAAACTCCCGTTCGCCGTCTCCGGCAGTTCCTCCGGCCGTCCTAAGGACTCCAGCAGCGACCAGTATTCCTCTGCGCTCAGCTCATAACGCCGCTCCACAGCGTTTTCCCATACCACGTCAAACCTGTCCAGCAGGTCCCCGGCCTCCTCTTCCGTCAGGCACAGCGCCGCTTCTTGAACGGAGCCCTTCGCTGCTTCCTGGACCGCCGCCATCGGAGCAGGCACCATAGCGGCATTGTCCGGACTCTCTCCGGCGTCCTCTGCGGCCATCGCTGTCCGAAGCCTTGGTACTTCCGCAGGTGTTTCGCTGTCCGCCCGTATCCCCTCTTCCTCTGCCGGCTCCTCCGGAACTGCCGGTGAAGCCGCCGCTTCCGGAACGCTTTCGGCAGAATTATCAAACGCGGCAGCGTCATTAGCGGAGAAAGCGCCGTAGCCGCTTTCCGTCGGAACCGCCGCGTCTTCTTTCCATCCACCGCTTCCGGTCCGCAAAATTATTACCAGCGCACAGCAAGCCGCCAGTGCCGCCGTCCCCATCCAGCGCCGAAAACGGCGTCTCCTCAATTTTAAAATCTTCTTGTCTTCTTCTAATACGGATTCCCGAATCCGGTTCATCACCCCTGCGGCGAAGTCCTCCGGAACTACCGTGTCTTCCACATCAGGAAACCCAGCCCGGACAGCCAGCGCATCATCTATATACGCCCGGCACCCGGAACAGCTCTCTAAATGTGCCTGTACCCGCTCTATATCCACCTGCGGCAGCTCCCCGTCTACGAGCAGGTCCAACAGGGCCGCATATTCCTCGCAGTATTTCATAAACAGCCCCCCTTTCCTGTTCCTTTAGACGATGGCGGCGAAGAAAAGTTCCCTTGTGCCAGCAAAAAACTTCGCAGTTTTTTTCGTCCCCGGCTGATCCGGGATTTCACCGTCCCAATATCCATCTCCAAAGCTTTGCCAATTTCTTCATAGCGGAGCTGCTGCACCTCTCGCAGCACCAATACCGCCCGGTACTCCGGCGGCAGGCTCTGAAGTCCCGCCTCAATCTGTTCTCCCAGCTCCCTGCGTTCCGCCTCTTCCTGCGGGGAGAGGATGGAAGCCGGAATATCCAGATTCACATCCTCGTCGTCTAAGGAAACCGCCGCCTGCCGCCGCCCCTCCCTCCGGAGCTGATCCACACAGGCATTGGAGGCCAGACGGTACAGCCATGTCGAAAAGCTGCTGTCTCCCCGGAAATTCTTCAAGCCCTGCCAAGCCGCAAAGAAGGCCTCCTGAGCCGCCTCGGCGGCATCCTCCGGGTTTGCGCACATTCGCTGCGTCAGAGCCAGAACCCTTTTTTCGTAAAGGTGGACCAGCTCCTCAAAGGCTTCCTGGTCCCCCTCCTTGGCAGCGGCTACCCATTTTTGTTCGCGCGCTTCGATCACAGGCGTCCCTCCCCCCGACGCTCATCCCGGAGATCCCGCTTGATTTTAAGCGTCACACGGTATACGTCTTCCAGTGTATTCATTCGAACGATCTGCTCCTTATAATAATTCGCATAGGGTACACCCTTAAGATACCAGCAGTAATGCCGCCGCGCCTCCAGAATGGCGGTCCGTTCTCCTTTGTATTCCGCCGCCAGCTCAAACTGCCGGACAGCCGTATCACAGCGCTCCGCCAAGGGCGGCAGCGGAGAGATGGGCTCCCCCTTCAAGGCCGCCTCTGCCTGCCGGAATATCCACGGGTTGCCAAAACAGCCCCGGCCAATCATAGCCGCATCCGCCTTGGTGTGCTGAAGAATGCGGACCGCATCCTCCGGTTTCCAAATGTCGCCGTTGGCCAGGACGGGAATGGAAACAGCCTCTTTTACCGCCCGAATGCAGTTCCAGTCTGCCTGTCCCTCATAGACCTGGGCCCTGGTCCTGCCATGGACCGCCACAGCCGATGCCCCGGCCTGCTCCAAAACTCTGGCAAACTCCACACAGTTGCAGCTCCCCATATCCCATCCCCGGCGGAATTTCGCGGTGACGGGGACGGAGGGAATCGCTTTGACCACAGCCTCCATAATACGCCCCGCCTTTTCCGGGTCCTTCATCAGTGCGGCGCCGTCCCCATTGTTCACAATCTTTCCCATAGGGCATCCCATATTAATGTCAAGGATATCTGCTCCGCTGCGCTCAATGGCAATTTGGGCGGCCTCGGCCATACAGACCGGATCACTGCCGAAAATCTGGACGGCAGCGGGGTGTTCGCCCGGAAACTGACGCAGGAGGGAAAACGTTTTTTTATCCTGATAACAAAGAGCCTTGGAAGAGATCAGCTCCGTGCAGGTATATCCCGCCCCCAGCTCCGCGCAAATCTGGCGGAACGCGGCGTCGGTAACGCCGGCCATGGGGGCCAGCGCCAATCTTGAAGGAATCGGCACATTTCCAATGTTCATAAAGCGGGACTCCTCTCTCTGCGGGATACGATGTCATTCCTGCATCATAGCATGGATTCTTTAAAATGTCCACAATAGAAGCAGGACCCGCCGGAGGCAGGTCCCGCTCTTAAGCATATCGCCGCCGTTCCCGTCCCTTCTCAAATACAGTCAGCGAGGACTCATCTGCAAAACAGGATAATATTTCACTAATCATCCGCTCCGCCGTCTTGCCCGCCCCATTTCCCGCTTTTTTATAGAACTCATAAAGGCCTTCTTCCATTTCAATCGAAATCTTCCGCATGGTGCCTGCTCCCTCTTTCTTTTTTCTGATAAAGGCATTATATATGCTAATAGCATATATATCAATGTTTTTATCCCATTCCCAATAATTTTATCAAATGTTATCATAATAGAAACAGGGGGATGGCTGCTCTATGAACAGAAACAAAGAAGAGTTTCGGGAGGAATTTCGTCTTCTGGGCCTGCGCATCGCCTATCACCGGAAGAAGCTCGGCTTGACGCAAGAGCAGCTTGCTGATGAACTCGGATGCAGCTGGAGCTTTCTCAGCCAGCTGGAGGCCAACAGCAGCAAGCGTATTCACGCCCCCTCCCTCCTCCTGCTTTTCCGTATGGCAAAGCTTTTCGGCATTCCTGTTTCCAAGCTATTTGAAGACTAGGGCCTGTTTGAAAAATGCTCTTTCCTGCCGCCGGTTTCCGGCGGCTTTTCTTTTTTGCTCCCATGACCGTTACTATTTTGTAACTTTTTGTTTTTATTTCCTCGAAAGTTTTCTGGTCAGCTCTTGTTGAATCTCGTCTTATTTTGTTCTAATTGTTCTTCAAATCATGAAATGTCTTGACAAAATAATATTATATAGCGTATACTGGTTCAAGTTTTAAATAGTAACAAAAGTTACAAGTTTCTCTATGGGTTTGTTTACTGATCCGATCCTTCGTAGGGAAACTTACTCCCAATACTTCCCCGCGGGGAACCAGCACGGCATTCCGCCCGCTCTTTGTGGGCGCATGGCCCGGAAGCGGGCCGTCATTCCGCCGTGAAATAACTCTACAGGAGGGTATAAACTTGAACGCGCACGAACAACCGAATTTCCTATACGCCCTGCGAAAGCGCGGCGGCATAGCCCTTTTTTGCCTGCTCGCCGCCTTGATTACCAGCCTCTGCGCCACCGGCTGGGCCGATTCCCTGTTCACTGTGGAAGCAGACGGCGCCGCTATAATTCTGAATCCGGAGCGAGAAATTTCTTTCCCGGACCTCTCCTCCAAAATTCTCTATACTTCTAACGGCAGCCGCGGCTATGACATTACCCTGCGGGAAGGCGCCGCCGTTGTCATCCGCCGCAAAAGCTCCGTTTTGAATGTCCGGTCCTGCGGTGAGACGGTATCCGCCCTTCTCTCCCGGCTGAGTATTGAGCCGGCTGCCCAGGAGATGATCGGCGTAAAGCTTACAGAGGAAGGCGCGGAGCTGAATATATCTTCCAGCCTCACCTACTATGACTATGTGACGGAGAATGTCTCCTTCAGCACGCAGCGGATCGCCAATCCGAATCTGACGGAGGGTGAAGAACGAATCATACAGCAGGGAAGCGACGGCCTGCGCTCCGCCGTTTATGAAGTAGTCTGGTCCCATGGGGCAGAGCGCTGCCGCCACTTTGTGGAGGAGCTGGACACCACGGCTGTGGAGCACATCATCGAATACGGCACAGCCAAACCCGCCCCCAAGCCCGCTCCTCCCGCCAGCAGCGGCGTTTCCTCTGCATTTGGCGAAACCGGCGGCGGAATTGCCAGCGTCAGTGAAAATGCCGACGGCAGCGGAACGCTTTATCTGAAAGACGGCACGGCGCTGAATTACTCTGCCGCCCGGTCCATGACCGCCACCGCCTATACCACCGGCTATGACGGTGTAGGCACCATCACCGCCAGCGGCACCGCCGTCCACGTGGGTTCTGTCGCCGTAGACAAACGCGTCATTCCCCTCGGAACCCGTCTGTATATCACCGCATCCGGCGGAAGCATTGTTTACGGTCCGGCTGTGGCGGAAGACACCGGCGTCAAAGGCAGCACCGTCGATCTTTATTACAGCACTTACGATGAATGTATTCAATTCGGCAGGCGGCCCTGCACCGTTTATATTCTAGAATAGTGTTTTGCGGTCCCCTGGCTCCGCCGGGGGACCGCCTTGTTATGCCTCCGATTTTTGGAAAAATGCAAGAAGCTGGCAATGGAATTCATCGGGAACTGTCAATTTTGTCAATTGCGGTCTGACCGGGAAACCGATACAATAGGTATGACCTATCTCCTAGAGCTGGGCGCTGTTTGAGAAACGAAAATATGCCCGGCAGCGAGGGATTTCACACTGCCGGACAACCACAATTTTTCGCGGGAATCCTGAATGGATTTCAAGAAAAATTGGGGACGTGTGGAGGCGGGAGAGCCGCCGTTTGGGTGTGTTCACATTTTTCAAGCAAGCCCCAGGGACCCTTCCTGAGAATTTTTATTAATAATGAGGTATTCGGAATGAACAGCCACATGTCTCATACCAAAGCCATCCGCGCCCAGCTTCTGTCTTCTATGCGCGCCGGCGAATATGCCCAATGCGAACGGCTTCCCCGGGAGAGCGTGCTCTGCGTGAAACTGGGCATCAGCCGCACGCAGCTGCGGGACATTCTCTCCTCTCTGGAACGAGAGGGCTTTATCACCCGCCGACACGGCGTGGGCACCATTATCAACCGTCACGTGCTGGATGTTCAGACCCGGATGGACATTGAGGTTGAGTTCCTGGACATGATCCGGCAGAACGGCTTTACTCCGGCGGTCGCCTCCATCCGCTCCTGGGAGCAGCCTGCGGACAAGCAGACCGCCGCCCAGCTCCGGCTCCCGGAGGGAACGCCCATGCTTTGGGTCTCCCGCCTCTGCACCGCCGACGGCCGCCCCGCAATCTATTGTGAGGATGTCATCGAAAAGGCCCTGATCCGGGAAGAATATACGGAAAAAGACCTGGAGCTTCCGATATTCCACTTTCTTCAGCGCTGCTGCGGCGTGTATCCTTATTTGGACCTAACGGATCTTCGGGCCGTTTCGGCAGACAAAAAGCTGGCCGATATTCTCCAGGTTCCTGTGGGCACACCCCTGCTCTATATGGAAGAAGTGGACTTTGATATCGACGGCAAGCCGGTATTCTGCTCTGCCGAATACTTTGTTGACGATATCTTCCGTCACACAGTCCTGCGCAAAAAGCTGTAACGCTCTATATACCGGCGCGGAACACAATGCCGCCGCACGCAGCTCACTTTTTTGAAACGCCATCAACTTCTGAAAGGAGACAGATTATTATGAAAAAAGTTGCCGTACTCATGGGCTCCGACTCCGACTGGCCGAACGTCCGTCCTGCCTGTGCCCAGCTGGACGCCTTCGGCATCCCCTACGAGGCCCACATTATGAGCGCTCACCGCAGTCCTGCCCAAGTAGCCGAGTTTTCCAGTTACGCGCGAAAAAACGGTTTCGGCGCCATCATCTGCGCCGCCGGCATGGCCGCTCACCTGGCCGGAGCCGTGGCCGCCAACACCACCCTGCCCGTCATCGGCATTCCCATCAAGGGAGGCGCTATGGACGGGCTGGATGCTTTATTGGCAACCGTTCAGATGCCCAGCGGCATCCCCGTAGCGACAGTATCTTTGAACGGAGCCAAAAACGCCGCTATACTGGCGGCCCAGATTCTGGCCGTATCCGACGAAAATCTCTCCGGCTGGCTGGACGCCGCCCGCCGGGACATGGCCGCTCAAATCGAGGAGAAGGACGCCGCCCTACAGGCGGAAATCTGACAGTATTCAGTTCATTATATTTTAATTATGGAGGAATGCAGCATGCGGAAGCTGGAGCAGCTCTACGAGGGCAAGGCCAAGAAGGTCTTTAAAACCGACGATCCCAACCTGTATATTGTGGACTATAAGGACGACGCCACCGCCTTTAACGGCCTGAAAAAAGGCACCA
>CAJTJA010000092.1 GCA_910576845.1 uncultured Oscillibacter sp. | reverse complement strand
GTGCAGTGCATGCTCCGCTGGGAGGAGAACGGCGGCATGGTCTACCGGGACTGGGAAGCCAAGAAGGAACTTCTGCCCTTCGTCCGCTTTTTGAAGACCGACGCCGCCGAAGCAGAAATCCTCACCGGCCTCACCGACCGGGCGGAGGCCGCCAAGGTTCTCTATAGCTGGGGCGCCAAGGAAATCCTGATTACCCACAATACCGAGGTGCTGGTCTACGACGGCAGCGAGATTTATACCTGCCCCATCAAGGCCCGGAGCCTGGGCGGGCGGACCGGGCGGGGCGATACAACCTTCGCCTGCTACATCAACGAGCGTCTGACCAAGGACATTCCCACAGCCCTCCAGACCGCCACGGCGCTGGTGTCCCTGAAAATGGAGACCCCGGGCCCCTATATGGGCACCCGGGCCGACGTGGACGCCTATATCAAGGAATTGTATTGAATCCCGCAGTGAAGGGGAAAGTCCCCTTTCCCGCATAAAGCCGAAGAGGGCGTAAGCGTTTTATCCGCTTGCGCCCTCTTTTCCGTTCAGCACCGCCTGGACCAATCTGTCCCCCTCATAACGGAGCTTCAGGGAGAAAAAAGGCGCGCCTTCCTCCAGCAGACGGAGGAATATCCGATCCCCCTCCCAAAGAGGCAGGGATAAAAGCGTCTCCTTCTTAATCCAGGCCAGTTCTCCCTCATCACACTCATGAGGCGTCCCCACCCAGGCAGAGGCCGTGAAAAGGTGCATATACTCTGTGGGAGCCTGATCCGAGACAAAGGTCACAAGCCCCCGGTAGCGGTATTCCGTCAGTGTCAGGCCTGTCTCCTCCCGGCACTCCCGGAGAATGCAGTCCTCCGGACTCTCGCCGTCCTGAAACTTGCCACCGATTCCGA
This sequence comes from uncultured Oscillibacter sp., assembly GCA_910576845.1. Classification (GTDB taxonomy): domain Bacteria; phylum Bacillota; class Clostridia; order Oscillospirales; family Oscillospiraceae; genus Oscillibacter. The sequence goes on along the minus strand of CAJTJA010000092.1, from coordinate 5,871 downwards.
TCCATTTTCCCTGATTGGTATCATGGCTCTTTTTCACCCGGTGAAGCATCAGGTATTCGTCTCCCCGCTCCAAATAGCAAAGTGTGGAATACAGCATGGCCGTTTCTCCTTTCCCCAGCGCGTTTCACAGCATATTATGATTGGATTTCAGCCGTGTTGCTCGCTGCCGTAAACGGCGGCAACCGCAAAACATGGCACATATTACTTCCGGCCTTTCCGTTCGGAAGTAATATATCTCTTTTCAGGCAAAAAGGAAGGCGCTCTCCTCTCCGCGGCAAACCCGTCTTTCTGAAAATTTCGAAATCCCCTTTACAATTCAGAACGAACGTTCTATACTGATTTCAACGTCTCACAACAAGGAGGATACGCCCTATGCGCTCAAGGCAGATTAGCTGCTGTTTCACCGGGCACCGCCCTGAAAAACTGCCCTGGCGATATGATGAAACAGATTCCCGCTGCCTGTGCCTAAAGCGGCGCATTGCCGATGCCGCCGGCGCCGCCTATCAGGAGGGCTATCGCCACTTTCTCTGCGGCATGGCACTGGGCTGCGATATTTATTTCTGCGAAAGTGTCCTTGCCCTTAAAAAGGAGCATCCCGACATCACGATAGAAGCCGCCATTCCCTGCCCCACTCAGGCTGACAAATGGCTTCCGGACCAGCAGGCGCGTTACCGGCGGCTGGTGGCCGCCTGCGACTTCGAGACATTGGTCTCCGCCTCTTACACTCCTTACTGCATGCAGCGGCGGGATCGATACATGGTTGATCACGCCTCCCTTCTCATTGCCGCCTTTAACGGTACTCCCGGCGGAACACGCTATACCATGCAATACGCCATAAGCCGCCGGGTTTCCATTGTGGATCTGCCCCTGGTCGTCACAGAGCTCTGATTTTTTCGGGCCGCAGGCCGCATATTCCGCCGTCTTCCGCAAATCATAAAACGGAAAATTCTCTGTTGGGAGGCGGCTCTATGTTTGCGAAGCGCACAGACCTGGCGCTGGAGGCCAGGGAACTCTGGCAGGAATCTGCGGAAAAAACCACCCGTCTATCCGGCGTCAAGGCCACAAAGTCCAAGGAAGAGGGCTACCCGGTCACACGGGTGGATATTTTGGACCGGCGGGGAGAAGAAGCCCTGGGAAAGCCTCAGGGCAGCTATCTTACCATCGATCTCTCCAGCTTTTGGCAGCGAAAGGCCGATTTTTTTGAGCGGGCCGTTCGGGCTGTCGGCGGTCAGCTCAAGGCTATGCTCCCTGCCGAGGGCCCTGCTCTGGTAGTCGGGCTCGGGAACGCCGCCATGACGCCGGATGCCGTCGGCCCCCTGGCGGCAGACAGCGTGCTTGTTACCCGGCACCTCATTGCCGCCATGCCCAAGCACTTTGCGGGATTCCGCCCTGTCGCGGTATTTCGGGCCGGGGTGCTGGGCACCACCGGCGTGGAATCCGCGGAATCTGTCCGGGGTCTGGCAGAACAGGTGAAGCCCTCCCTGGTTATCGCCATCGACGCTCTGGCCGCCCGGCGGGTAGGGCGAATGTGCACCACCGTGCAGCTCTCGGATACAGGCATCATCCCCGGCTCCGGCGTGGGGAATCATCGGGCGGCGCTGAACCGGGAAACTCTGGGAGTCCCGGTCTACTCCATTGGCGTCCCCACAGTGGTAGACGCGGCCACTCTGGCGGCGGACCTCCTAGAGGAAGCCGGAATCCCGGAATTGGATGAAACACGCCTCCGCCACGGCAAGCAGCCCCTGACGGTAACAACCCGGGACGTGGACCAGCAGGTCCGGGAGCTGAGCAAAGTAGTGGGCTACGGCATCAACTGGGCACTCCAGGACCTGGAAATTGAAGAGATCAACGCGCTGCTGGCGTGACCGCCCCGAAATGTCCGGCGCTCCGGGCTCCCTGCCCTTGCGGACAGGCAGCGCCCCAATCCAAACCGAATAGACGCTTCCAAAAAGTCCCCGGCGCATATACTTCGCCGGGGACTTTCCCTTTACTCTGCAAGACGCTCCAGAGCACTCTTTGCGGCCGCCTGCTCGGCCTCCTTTTTACTGTGGCCGGAGCCGGAACCGATGGGGTTTCCGTTCAGAAGCACCTCCGCCGCAAATGTCTTGTCGTGATCCGGTCCCTGCTCTCCCGCCATACGGTATGTCAGCACCTGGTCCGCCTGCCGCTGCACCAGCTCCTGAAGGGCTGTTTTATAGTCCCGCCGGCGCTCCTCCACCACTTCTTCCCGCTCCGCGTCCAGCACACAGCGGTGAATCAGCTCCGAGGCGGCGGAAATTCCCCCATCCAGGTACACCGCCGCGAACACCGCCTCCGTAGCGTCCGCCAAAATAGACGTCCGGGTTCGGCCGCCGCCGGATTCCTCGCCCCGGCCCAGCTTTAAATAAGCACCCAGCTCCAAATGCCTGGCCACCTCATAGAGGCTCTGTTCACAAACCAAGGCCGCGCGTATACGGGTCAGGTCTCCCTCCGGCAGATCCGGGTGCTGGGCAAAGAGGAACTCCGCCGTCACGAAGCCCAGCACCGAGTCCCCCAGAAATTCCAGGCGCTCGTTGCTGGAGAGCCCCTCAGCACGGTGCTCGTTGGCGTAGGAGCTATGGCACACAGCCTCTTCCAGAAGCGCTTTATTCCGGAATGTGTAATTCAGTTTTTTCTCCAGGTCCTCCATAGCGGTCCTCTCCAAAAAATGCCCCGCGGCGGCACAAGGCTTCTTATTTATTCAGCTTGGCGGCCAGGTAATTCACCGCGTCGCCCACGGTCCGGAGCGTGCTCAGCTCCTCTTCCTGAATCTCGCCGACTTCAAACTCCTCCTCCATGGCCATGACCAGCTCCACAAGGTCCACGGAGTCCGCCCCCAAATCCCCCTCAAAAGCGGTATCCATGGTGATCTCCTCCGGTTCCTTGGCGAACTGCTCCGCCACAAGCTCCCGCAGCACTTTGAGAATCTCTTCGTTTGACATTGCCGTTTCACTCCTTAACAGACTTGACTGGTGTCTGAAAGCCTGCCCGCAGGCAGGCTCAAGCCTACCGATTTTTTATGAAATTTATCATACGGCAAGTACTGCCGTACTGTCAAGAGGCATCCGGCAATTTTTGCCTTTTCTCCCGACTTATGCAAGCGCCGGATTCCTTCGCGCCCGCCCAGGCCTTGTATAAAAATTGCCGGAATACCCGAGGGCAAAAAATTTTGCTGCCAATTAAAGCAAATTTTCATAGGCAGGCTGCCGCCCGGCAAGAAAGTTTAACGCGGAACGGCAGGAAAAGAGCCTCGCCTTGGCGTTTCGCCATTTTTCATACAAGGCCTAACCGGCGTTCACCTTCATCAGCTCGATGTTCTCCTGAACGTCGCTGATAAATCCGCTGGCGGCATACTCCTCCGCCCGGAAAATGGCGTTGCGGATGGCCCGGGCATCGGAGGAGCCGTGAGCCTTGATCACCGGCTTGGAAATTCCCAGGAACGGGGTGCCCCCCACCTCGCTGGGGTCCAGCAGCTTTTTCATCTCCGAGAGGTTCCCCTTCACCAGCCCCGCCGCGATTTTTGTCTTTGTGCTGGAGAGGAACATTTTCTTCAATTCCTTCAGAAGAAACTTTCCGGTACCCTCCAAAGCTTTCAGCATGACATTTCCGGTAAATCCGTCGGCCACCAGCACGTCGGCCCCGCCCAGCATGGCGTCGCCCGCCTCCAGGTTCCCCACAAAATAGAGGCGGCCTGCCTCTCCCGCCGCTTTCAGCAGGGCATGAGCCTCCTGCCGGAGCCCGTCGCCCTTCTCTGCCTCGGCTCCAATGTTTAAAAGAGCCACACGAGGCCGCTCCACGCCCATTACCCGCTTGGCGTAATAATTTCCCAGATACGCGAACTGAAGCAAATACTCCGGCGTACACTCGGCATTGGCCCCGCAGTCACAGAGCAGGACCCGGCCCTCCGCCGTGGGAAGCACCGGCCCCATCGCCGCCCGGCGGACGCCCCGGATGCGCTTGACCACCAGCGTTGCCCCCGCAAGCAGCGCCCCGGTAGACCCGGCGGAGACAAAGGCGTCCCCCTCGCCCTCCTTCAGCATGCGCAGCCCCACCGACAAGGAGGAATCCTTCTTCCGCTTGAAGGCGGTAGCAGGGTCGTCGGAAATCTCCACCACCTCCGTGGCGTCACGAATCTCCACTCCGGCGGGCAGATTCTTCTCCCCGCTGGCCTCCACAGCCCGCAGCACTTCCTCCGTGCGGCCCACCAGGATCACATTTGTCCCATGCTGCTTATGGGCCTCCAGCGCTCCCTGTACAACGGCCAGCGGAGCGTTATCGCCGCCCATGGCGTCCACGATGATTTTCATGACAGACCTCCCTTATTTCTCTGGCATCCATGCCGTTTTCCTCCGCTTCCGCTCAAGCCTCCGGCGGACTGTCAAAGCAAGCCGGGGCAGCGCTCTTTCAAGCCGTCGATGACGGCCAGGGAGCGGCGGGACAGCTCCGCGTTCTTGTTCCGCTTTCCCCGGACCCGGTGATCCAACGGCGGCATAATGCCAAAGTTGATATTCATCGGCTGGAAAACCGCAACGGACGGGTTGGAGATGTACAGCGCCAGCGCTCCAACGGCAGTTTCCCGGGGAAAATCCACCGGAGGCAGCCCCTGGAGCCTCCGGGCCGTTTCCACTCCCACCAGGAAGCCGGAGGCGGCGGACTCCACATAGCCCTCTACGCCGGTCATCTGCCCGGCGAAGGAGACGCGGGGCTCCGCTTTCAGTCTGTAATAGCGGTCCAGCAGCTTGGGCGAATCCAAAAACGTATTCCGGTGCATAACGCCGTAGCGCAGGAATTCCGCGCCGCGGAGGGCGGGAATCATGGAAAAAACCCGCTTCTGCTCGGGGAAGCGCAGATGGGTCTGAAACCCTACCAGGTTATAAACGCTGCCCTCCTGGTTGTCCCTTCGGAGCTGCACCACGGCGTAAGGCTCCTTTCCCGTCCTGGGGTCCGTCAGCCCCCGCGGCTTCAGGGGACCATAACAGAGGGTCTCCCGGCCCCGCCGGGCCATGACCTCCACAGGCATGCAGCCCTCAAAAACCTTCTTATCCTCAAAGCCGTGGACCTCCGCTTCCTCAGCGCTGATCAGCTCCTGCCAGAAAGCGAGGTACTCCTCCTCGCTCATGGGGCAGTTCACATAGTCCGCCGTACCGCGGTCATAGCGGGAGCCCATCCAGGCTCTCTCCATGTCAATGCTCCCGGCGGAAATCAGCGGAGCCGCCGCATCGTAGAAATGGAGGGCGGAATCGTCCCCCAGCAGCGCCTGGAGGCGCTCTGCCAGCGCGTCGGAGGTCAGGGGGCCGGAGGCCACCACCACCTCGCCGCCGGGAATGTCTGTGACCTCGCCGGGAACTATGGCAATATTGGGATGGCCGGCCAGCCGCTCCGTTACCAGCCGCGCGAAGCCGTGGCGGTCCACTGCCAGGGCCCCGCCCGCCTCCACCCGGGTTGCGTCGGCGCAGGAGAGAATCAGGGAGCCCAAACGGCGCAGCTCCTCCTTCAAAAGCCCCACGGCATTTTCAAGCTGGTCGCTCCGCAGAGAATTGGAGCAGCAGAGCTCCGCGAAATACGCGGTTTCATGGGCAGGGGTCTTTTTCTCCGGCTTCATCTCCCGGAGCGTCACGCAAACGCCTCTTTCGGCAAGCTGCCAGGCGCATTCACTGCCGGCCAGACCCGCGCCGATAACGGTTACATTCATAGGGATTCACCTCCGTTGAAAGGGATGGGTCCCGCCCTTGCGGGCGGAGGGGATTACAGCCATGATGATGGCTGGTGCATTGCACCCCCCCATTTTCTCTTTTTCCTCCAGAAGAAAAAGAGAAAACGGGCCGTGCACGGTCCAAAAGAGAAAAAGAAGTA
>CAJTJA010000091.1 GCA_910576845.1 uncultured Oscillibacter sp. | reverse complement strand
CGTCTGAATAGCCACCCCTAAACGGAAACTTTTTTGAGAACTTTTTTCGGCGGACTTTTATCTTTGTTTATGCGACTCAGATTTTGAGCTCGTTACATCGACATTGACGGACCCTGGTACTCCTCATGATCGTCCGGCTTATGGCCCATCGCGATCTTCTTCTCACGAATCCGACCCATGAGTTTGCTCTCCACATGGCCACCTGCTGGATTAGGCGGCGGAAACGTCTCCTGAAAAATATTGCTTATATGGTGGAGGAGCCTCACAGTACAGAGAAGAACAGACGGATCGCATTGCCGATGGTCCAGGAGAAACTGCGCATAGCTGTTGCCTCGAGCGGCAGACCGCGTCAGCCAGTATTCCGCCACTCCCTGAGCCTGTACCACCTCTTTCCCCTGGAGGTACAACCTACCCAATGCGTATTGTGCGTAGGGATTTCCGGCTTCGGCAGATTGAGTAAAGCACTCTAGCGCCTTGCCAGCATCCTTCCCGACGATTTTTCCTCTGAGGTACTCCTTGCCCAGACGGTAGGCAGCGCAGTGGCTGCCATTTTCAGCGGCGGTCCTCAGCCAGCGCAGTCCCTCCTGCATATCATGAACCTCCACATCGTCGGAGAGAAGAAGCTTCCCAAGCGCATACTGCGCTGCAGCATGGCCTTGCGCCGCTGCCCGCTCCAGCCAGCGCCGAGCCTTTACGCTGTCCGGGATTAGCAGAGGACCGTCCTGCCAGAGCTTGCCCATGAGATACTGGGCGTTCCGGTCGCCGCTCCCAGCTAGCCACTCCATTTCTGCGACAGCCTGATCCCGCTCCTCCAGAGGCAGACCTTCGTTGCGAATCATATTTCTCAGCGTCCAGTAACCGTAGTAGGAACTTGCGAACTCCTCCGGCTCATCATCCTGCTGGATACTATCATCCTCAAAACTGAATGTACCTTGTCGGATGCGCTCTGCCTCACGGATGACGGTGTTCTTGATCGCCCGGAACTCTTTCACCTAAGAGAGCGGAGGACGTACCCTCTCCCGTTCGGAATAGAAATCCTCCACCTGACACTGGAGCCGCCACCATAATTCATAGCCCTCCTCTACCTCTGGGAGTTTTGCCAGCTCATCCACGACGGCATCCACCTGAGCCTTAACTGGCTTTTTTAAATAGCCGTAGACCTTCTTGCCCTTGACAGTCTCCAGTGACCGTGAGAGTTCCAGCAGCTTATTTTCCGTTGCGAGGCTGTTGCAGAACTCCGAGCGCATACGCTTCGTCAGCTCCAGCAGTGCCTTACGGCTCTGCCGTACCAGCTCGTCTCTTGACGAACTCTTTTGCTCGTAGAGGTGCAGCAGTTCTCCCTGAAAAATATCCTGAGTAAGTTCAGACTTGATTTTGCGGATGCCCTCCTGGTTGAGATACGCCTGACCCGGCTTTGCCGACCAAGCCATCATATGGACATGAGGGTGATGACCCTCGTCGTGGAAGGCGGCGTACCAGCGGAAGTCGCCTGGCGGGATATTCATGGCTGTGGCGATCTCATTTCGGTGGGTACGGAGCAGATTCCGCCACGCCTTCGCATTATCGTAACCAAGGCGCTCCGCGTCCTCTCGCTTGAGGGAGATGATGTGCGTCCAGACGTTGCCGGAATACTCGCTCAGCTCTGTCATCGCTTTTTGAAGATCAACGGCATCCTCGTCACCGAACAATCCGTAGCGGCCCAGCCGTTCCGCCCGAGGACGGGTGGCGATGTACTTCATGTAGACTTTGGACTGGCTGGCTTCCGGCCAGTGATTTTCAAGCACAGAGGATATGAACTCTGAAGCGTGGTACTTGGTTGGCTCCTCCGTGTACTCTTCGTACTGCGCTGACGTTTTACTGTCCGGAAAATCTTTCGTCAGCTTTTTGATGAGCTGTTCCTGTCTGCGTATAGGCGGACGGTTATCCGGCAGGAGTTCCACACGTTCACGAGTGGCAATGTATCGAAGATATCCGGCGGCGTTTCTACCGCCGAAGCCGTCGCTTTTGAAATAGGGACTCTTGACAATCAGCCTTGCCACTCGTCCTCATCCTCCCAACCCTCTCGCACGTATTTCTCCAGAGAGATACGGCCATTGGTCCGCTTCACGTTGTTCACGCTCTCTGCCCGACGGCGGCGCAGGTCCTCCTCGCTGAGCCGAAAGCCGTCCGCCAAAATACCCGCCATCATATCCACTTCTACCGACTGTCTGAAGGACAGCGACGAGAGCCGTTCCTCCAGCTTCCCCAGCCGACCATCCACATAGGACTTTAAGGCTGTCGGGAGAAAATCTCCGGCATTATCAGCCTCCAAATAATCCAGGTAGAATCCGATTGCTCTTTCCGCCAGCTCGTTCATACTGCGGCATCCAGATTTCCTATACGCTGTGTGCAGCCGGTAGCTTGTCACCGGAGAAACCCGCAAACTCAACCGCTCTTTTTCACTGCTCATAAAACCTCCAATTTTTGCCTCAAGATGCCGCTCAACCCCTTGCAAACAGCGGCATTGCAGGGACAAGACAGCAAACCTCATTTTCATCACTCAAATAGACGCCACTTCTGACCACCTGAAAACTCCCGTCAACTGCCCGCACTGCGGGCAGAAGTCATTTGGCCGGGGGCCGCTTGCGGCGTCTGGCCTTTATCCTGCTATACTTTCGTCCTTCGCAAACCGCCATATTTTGGTGCAGAACTTTTCCCAGGGGTTTCCCCTCGCCTTCGACGGAAGAATTGCACACGGCGGCTCACAGGTGCTCACGCTGGGCGTTCTCTGTTCTCTCCCATCGTTCTCAAGAATCAGAGCATTCATCATTGCCTACACTCGTGTTTTGCTCCACCCACTGAACAAACCTCTCTTTGGGAACCACGATACGGTTCCCAATTTTCAATGTTGGGAAATTTTGTTGATGCATCAGCTCATAACTGCTGGACGCCGACACGCCCAACACCTGCGCCACCGTTCTCGCGTTGAGGAACAGAGGCAGTTCCTCATAGCTTTTATACACAGAATCCTTCATCGTCTTCCTCCGTCGCCTTTTTATTCATACATTTCCTTGCTCTATTTGGAAGAGCACAACGCTCCATCCGGCGGTCTCCACTCGCTCCGGTCCAGTATATAGTAGCGGTTGCAGGTCCGCCGGTAACCGCCGCTCCGCAGTTTTTGCACTGCTCCCTTCACATCAATGAATCCCCGTTCCTGCAAACCGTGCAGAGCTCTTCTGACGCTGAACTCCGAACAGCCGCAGGCGGCGGCAATCGTTCGGACGTTCATCTGGCAAGCGTTTCGGCTGCCAGAGCAGAAAACCAGGTAACTGTACACCGCCAGTTGATGGGCCGTAAGGCTGTGCTAGAAAATCTCAGCGTCGATTTGAAAAAGCTGCGTTCCGTAATATCGCATCCTATCCCTCCTCTTCTCTTGGACAGGATAACAGAGGTTTGACAGGAGGGCAAGTGTTCTGTATAATATTTTCTGATGTGATATAGATTTTCGATTTCAGAGCATATCTGGATTTTCAAAAGGCGGTGTACTTTCTATGTTCAGGCCCAGCTTTGATTTGTCTGAGTACCAACGTCCCGAATCCGCAGACTACTATTCTCAGTGGAATGGCTGTGCGGACCTCTCCCCCTCTTTCTTTGAGAACAGCGTTTCCTATTTCGCGGAAGAGAAAAAGCTCTACATCCAGGTCAGTCCCATTTATGAGTTTGAGGCAATGTTCGATCTGTACGAAGATTTGGAATATTCCATTCCAGAGAACTATCAAAAGGAGCCGACCGAGCAGGAGGTAGAATCCTGGCGTAGCAAACTTAAAGAGATTCGTGAAAAGTTTGGGCGTACTTTTCTCGTCAATCCACCTGAGCCGCTCTATCCTTACGACGCATCCGAACAGCGGATCAACGCGTTCAGCGGCACGACGATTGTCGTGCCGCTGGGTGAAGGTATTTTGAATTTTTGTTATGCGGATTTCAGCTCTGCCTTTACGCACTGCGAGACATCTTACCGGCAGCTCGCGCAAGCCACCGATACCCTGCCAACAATCCACAGCGCCGAAGAAGGCGTTATCCATATCTTTGAGCAATACGAAAAACTATTTCCGGCTCTCAGCGAGGTTTTCTACTCCTCGATATACACGGCTGCTTTCCCTCCGCAGTTTGCTCAGGCAACAGAGAAGGCGCTGGGGTATTATCAACAGTACCTTTCCCTCTTGCAGGCAGAGTTTCTGGAACTCCTTGAATTCTGTCTGGATAAAAATTACCGCCCCAAGGTGCTTGGCCGGTTGTATCCATCAGAGCGCTACTGTCTCTGGTGCAGAATCAAGGGCCTATCTTCATCGCATACACGCCAGGAAACCTTTCAACCGGACTCTTACGAGCCACATGGCACAACGATGCCCTTTGGGACCGACTTTGATAAACTAGACATTGAGCAGGAAATCATCTTGACTCCAGAACAGAAAGCGTTTTGCAAGGAGTATAATTTGCCGGAGTATGAGCTGGAATTCTGTTACAAAATTCCTTGCTTTATTTCCTCTCGTTATACCTGCAACAACCTGCGGGATATGCTGTATCTGGAATTTTCAAAAATCCTGGAGGCCGGACTGGAGTTCCAAAAGTGCAAACGCTGTGGAAAGTATTTCATCGTCAAGGGCAACTACCACGGGGCCTACTGTAACCGCATCGCGGACGGAGAGCACCGCACCTGCCAGCAGTTTGCGGCGCAGGAAACGTATCTGGAGAAACTGAAAGACAACGACGGGAAGAATCCGCTGAGTGTCTACCAGAAATACTACAAGCGCTACTTCGCCAGGGTCCAGAGTGGAGCTCTTAAACGGGACAAATTTAAGCTGTGGCAATATGAGGCTGTCCAGAAACGGGACGAATGCCTGAAAGCAAATCTGACCTTAGACGAGTTCTGGCAATGGTTGGAGACCAGTATGCCGAATCGGTCCTCTCATAAAAAGGCGCTGTCCGATTGAACAGCGCCCTTTCCAAATCAAATAGCTATTACATTTTGAGAACACTGCCGGAGCAGCCTGAATGACGCAAGGGAGTACCTCCGCATTCATATAGGCAGTCTATCTTCCCAGCTCATACCCCGTTGTTTTGAACTGCTGCATTATGGCCTGATGTCCAAAAGGGTATCCTTCTCAGATATACTAAGATCTACGGCTTCACCAGTATTGACATCCGTTCCCTTTCCAGTCGGCGGTCCACAGTGTACCAGACGGCAGTGGAATTACGATCATTCAGGTTTTCATAGACTTGAATCGTTACCGTGCCGTCCTCGTTGGTGACCGCAGCGGCAGACATCCTCTTAATTCCGCCGGACACCCGGGAATAGTAGCTCATAGCAAGGTTGCAGAGAGCATCATTGGAATAAAACTGAAATTCATCCGAACTCTCTTTCGAAATGTAAGACAGGGATTCTTCCCGGCCATCTTCCCATTTGATGGTAATATGCTCCGCATCCGTCTGTTCCAATGTACAGGCAGACGTGTTGTCGGCGCTTCCCATAGAAAATGTCCCCCTGCCATCTTGAACGGTATAGGTGAACCCCAGACCCGCTCCCGTTTCCTGCGAGGCAGTTCGCCCAGATACGCCGTCTGGGTCGAAGAAATAATAGGTCTCTCCGTCTTTGCTCTTTGCCAGCCATGTACCTGCTGAAAACGCCGGTGCAGCGGTTGAATCTGCTACCGCTGGAGCGTCATTCACCGGGGGCCGGGCAGGGGCAGCGGCGCTTTGGCAGCCCGCCAGCAGCGCCAGCGCGGCAGCTGCGGCGAAGAGAAGCGGAGATCTGTTTTTCATAAAATATGCTCCTTCACGCGGTCTATTTCCCGGCGGCGCTCAGCTCCCGTTTCACCTGGGCCAGTTTCCGCCTGAGCTTCTCCGCCTCGCCGGGGTCCGCCGCGTTTTTAATCTTCTGCTCCAGCTGCTTTTTCTTCGTCTTGAGCTTCTGGATCTTCGTCTGCCCCTCGGTCAGCCCGTCCACGCCGGTCTCCTTGTCCTTGGGCTCCGCCTCTCGGCCCTGTTCCAGCTGCGTTCCTCTGCCCGTTTCACCATCCTTGGTGGGTGGCGTCTGTTCAGCCGTAGGAGCATCTTCACCTCGCGCTTTCACGGCATCCTCTGTCGGAGCGTCAAACCGGATCTGAACGCCGCCCTTTCCATCGGCCACCGGATGGTAGTGACCAAAAGACTTCGGCCCGTCCGGCTTCTCCGGGATAAACTTGTCGTAGGATGGCTGGCGGACTCCAGCCGCCTTTCCCGCCTTCTCGACACTGGTCAACCCCGTGGTCTGGTCCAGCTGCACAGTCTTTGTGACCTTTTCCGTCTCACTGGCGCCGGCCGCGCTGACGGTTCCTCCACTCCCCTTGCCATCCTTGGCCTCGGCAGATCTCACTGTACTCTCCAGATAAAGAGACTCAGCCCGCTTCATTCTGATGTCCATTTGATACCTCCTGATGATTCTGGGAAACGGCTTTCCCGAATTGAGCCGATCATAGCAGAAAAAACCGCGGGATTTTCTTAAGGAAATCTAAAGAATTCTTAAGATTCCACCCGTGGAAACCGCAGCTCCACACGGAAGCTGAAGGGCGTGTGAAACACCTGACAGCATCCTCCCATCTTCTCCATCATCGTCCGCATATTGGCAAGGCCGATCTGGGTGCTCTCCTGGCTTGCTCTGTCGGGACGGACCGCGTTTTGAAGCGCCAGCCAGGGCCCGTCCTCCGTCTCCCCCGCCTCCATCAGAATCGGGACCGCCGGGTCCGCGTATTTTAGGAGATTCGAGGTCATGTTGTCCACCAGGCGTTTGATGTAAGCGGGATGCACCGCCGCCTTCGCTTCCGGCCAGTCCAGCTCCAGCCGGAAAGAAAACCCCCGCTGGCCCAAGTAGGCCGCCATTTCCGACAGCACATCGTGGAACACATTCCGAAAAGGCGCGGGGGTATCCAGCTGGACAGTCTGTTCCCGGGAGATCAGAGAATACTCAAAAATATTTTCCGCAAGCTGTTTGATTTGGCAGGCTTTATTGTCG
>CAJTJA010000090.1 GCA_910576845.1 uncultured Oscillibacter sp. | reverse complement strand
ATCAGGTGCTGATCAATCTGCTGGGAAACGCTGTCAAATTCACCCCGGAGAAGGGTTCTGTTCGGATGACCGTGTATCAGGAGGCGCTGCCGGAGGACACTTCCCGGGTCCGCACCCACTTCCTGGTGAGCGACACGGGCATCGGTATGTCGAAGGAGTATCAGAAGGTAATATTCGAGTCCTTCAGCCGGGAGGACAACACCCGGGTCCGGAAGACGGAGGGTTCTGGACTGGGCATGGCGATTACCAAGTGTATTGTGGACGCTATGGGTGGAATTATCTCCGTCCGCAGCGAACAGGGCCAGGGCAGCGAGTTTCATGTTGTGCTTGATCTGAAAAAGTCAGCTGCGCCGGGCCACGAGGTATCGGAGGCAGTAGGCGGGGCCATCGACGCGGAAAGAGCGGGCGATGTGGTATTGAAAGGAAAACGCATTTTATTGGCAGAGGACAATGAGCTTAACTGGGAAGTGGCAAGAGAGCTGCTTTCCATCCTTGAGCTGGAATTGGACTGGGCTGAAAACGGGGAAATTTGTGTGCAAAAATTCGATAAATCCCCGGTTGGGTACTATAATGCGATTATTATGGATGTACGGATGCCGGTTATGGACGGTTACGAGGCAACTGCCGCCATCCGGGGAATGGAACGGGCGGACGCAGATATTCCGATTATCGCCATGACTGCCGATGCGTTTTCAGAGGACATTCAAAGGTGTTTGACGTGTGGTATGAATGACCATTTGGCAAAACCGATCGATATTCAGATAGTCACTTACAAATTAAAAAAATACCTGAAATAGGGAATGCTGACACTTATTCTGCCGCCTCTTGCCGGAGGATATGCCTAAGCCCTGAAACATAAAAATTTGTAGCATCCCTGTGGAACGCCTTTTGACGGACCTGCGCTCTTCTGCCGGCAGATAGGCAATGACGGCGCAATTCAGGCAGCGTTTCCCCGATGGGAGCAGGGCTGGAACGGCGCCCTGCAACGGCGGGCGGGATACCTTTGTACCTGTTTTTGATAGAGAAACGCAATAAGGAAGCTCATTCAGAAAGGACTTGCACGATCCCCAACAAACGAATATAATAAAAACAACATCCATTCCATTTCTCCAAGAGACGGTCTGCAGCCAAAATCACTTGCGGCCTTATTTTTAAAGAAAGGAGGGGGGATATGGACCCAATGAAAGAGCGCAGGAAGCACAGCCGGATCACCATAAACAAACACGCGTGGATATACAATTTTGACGGGGATGGGTCTCCGGACAGTCTGGAGGACTGCCTGATTGTCGATATCAGTGAAAGCGGGGCGTGCATCCAGTGCGCCGCCTGTTATCAGGAGGGCCAGCCCCTCGCGTTTACCTATCAATATCTTATGGAGAACGGACTCCGTCCGGTGGTCGGTGTGGTGATGTGGAGCAAGCGGCTTTCCGAAAAGGACTGCCGGCATGGCGTCAAATTCCTTGGGCTGAGCACTCAGATGCTCCACAAAATTCGAAATCAAGTGCTCCTGATGACGGAGGAAAAGAGTGAATCTGACGGGGAGTAATCGTTTTTGCAAAACTGACGGAAACAAATCCATCGTCTTCCAAAATCAAAGCCTCCGGTTAGGCCGGAGGCTTTGACGGCCTGGCTCATTTGCAGCCTTTTATAAAAACATGCAGGAAAAAACCGCCGGTTTTACCGGCGGTTTTTCAGATTGTCAAAAAATACTTTTTTGATAGCCTGATCAAGTTTTCAACACTTCAAAAAAGGTTTGAAAACTTATGATTTAAATAGCGGAGAAGACCCAGAAAGGGGTTTCCCTCACACACTCTTCTTTTCCGTTGAATCAGTTTTCCGCGTTTTTCGACAAACGAAGAGTCCGCCGCTTTTACCGGCGGACTCTTTCCGGTCCCATCAGAGAAAACGGTCCTGTGGTCCCTGTTTCACAGGTTTATGTCAGAGCTTCTTCAAACACCTTCAAGAGCTGCTCCTGGTGAAAGGGTTTATCCACGAATCCTTTGGCCCCAATCTCTTTCGCTCTTTCAAAGGTATCTTCGTAGGCCAGGGACGAGATCATTACGATTCTTGCGTCGGGATTCTTTTTTAGAATAATTTCCGCGGCGTCCAGCCCATCCATACCCTGCATGATGATATCCATGGTCACCAGGTCGGGCCGCACCTCAGCGTAGCGCTCGATGGCCTCCTCGCCGCTGCGGCAGTGGGCTGCGACCTCGTAATCTGTTCCTTTCAGGACATCTTCCATCTGAACCCGAACCAGCCGGGAATCATCCACCACCATAATTCGCCTGCTCATTTGATTTACCCCCTTTATCCGGCCGCGTCTGCCTTGTCCTTGCGGGTGCTGGGTACGTGATGAATCAGCTGTGCGCCCGCTCTCTGCTCGTCGGAGTAGGTGAGGATGAACTGCGCCTCCTGTCCCTCCGGCTCATAGCGCCCATGGTAAAACACCGGAGTACCGAAATGGGCCGAGACCTGCGTGGCCTGAAACATCGCTCCCACAATTTTGCCGCAGAGTACGTTGAAATACTCCTTGCTGAATTCCTCCACATCCTCAGGCGTCACAGCATTCTCATGAAAGGAATTACGGGCCATGCGGGCCAACAGGCTGGTGTCCGCACAGAGAGTAAGGCTGGTGTCAAAGCCCTTGTCAAAGGTGATGTGAACCGTGCAAAGGTCCTCTCCCAGGGGCTGGTCTCCCTGGTGCAGGCGGACCCCGGCGGTCCGTTCTGTCACGTCCTGAAGAGCTTGGTCCAATATCTGCTCAAGCTCTTCTTTTGTTGCGGCGGTATTCATAACTCGGACCTCCCGGCAGTTTAATAATATATACGGTTCTGTTTATCCGGGGTCAGTACCCGCTGAATCCGCTCAAGCAGATCGTCTGGGGTGAAGGGCTTCAGAATATAGTCGCAGATCCCCAGTTTAATGCCCTCCATGACGAACTGCCGGTCCTCCATGCCGGTAAGCATGATCACCGGAATATCGGCCCGGTCCTCCATGGCGCGGATTTCCCGCAGGGTTGCAAACCCGTCCTTGGGGACCATGCGGATATCCAGCAGAATCAGGTCGGGCTTCTCCTGCTCCAGGAACCGCAGGGCCCGTGTGCCGGAATTGACAGTGATCACATCGTAGTATTTTTCCAAGGCGTCCGTAATTCTCAGCAGAATGGTGGCCGCATCATCTACCGCTAAAATGCGCTTTCTGTAGCTTCTTCTTCTCATCATCTGAGCCATTTGGTTCCCATCTCCTTTTCAAGTTTGCTCAGAAGTTGGTTTAACAGGTTTTCCGCACTGTCGTCCTCATACAGCTTCAGCTGGTCTTGGATTTCCCCTAAGCTGTCCGCAGCATCCTGCGGCAGTTCATGGCGAAGGAGCTCCTCCACGATTCCGGCACACTCCCTTGAACGAAAATGCTCCAATTCGTTCAAAGCCGTTTCCACCTGTTCCTTCAACTCCCCCATGGGCAGAGGGGGGAGCTTTTGTGCTTGGGGAGTATTTTGCCGCCGCTTTTCCAGCAGTTGGCCTATGTTTTCCAAGAGCGCCTCATAGCGCTCTATTAGGATTGGGAACTGCCGGGCGATAAATTCTGTGTCGCCTGTTGAGGCGGCGTTTTCCTGAGCGCGGGCCATATTGGAAAGATCCATGGCGCCGATATTGGCGGAAGCGCTTTTGAGCCCATGTACCTCCACTTGGTAGCGGGAGATATTGGAACCGGCGAGCTCGCGCAAAAGCCCCGTTTTGCGGCGGCCGTCCATATAGTAAAGCTCCAGCAGGCCGGCAAAGCCTTCCTCATCGCCAACATAATAACGGGACGCGGCGTCAATGTCAATCCCCTCGATCTGAAAAGCGCTCAAATCTGTGGGAGCGTCCGGCGCTTCTTCAGCAGCTGTCTGCCGGTATTCTTCCGGAACCCAGCGCGCCAGAAGCCGTCCAAGCTCCCTTCGGTCCAGAGGTTTGGCGATAAAGTCCTGGAAGCCTTTCTCCAGAAAGCGCTCCCGCATACCCGACATAGCGTTGGCAGTGAGGGCAATGATAGCGGGGGCGGTTCCGTTCTCCCCGCAGTCCCGGCGGATAATCTCCGCCGCCTCAATACCGTCCATGATAGGCATCATGTGATCCATAAAGATGATATCATACCGGTTTTGGCGCACCAGCTCAATGGCTTCCGGTCCGCTTTCGGCTTCGGTGAGATCGAAGGCGTAGCTCTTTAAAAAACTCCGCGCGACCTTGCGGTTGACCAGGTTGTCGTCCACCAGAAGCACCTTCACTCCGGGGGCGGTGAAGGACTCCGTCCGTTCCAGCTCCGAGGGGAGAATTTCCGGAACCTCTGCAATGGAGCGCCGGTCCACGATTTTTTGGGGAATGGTGAAGGAAACCACCGTCCCCTCTCCATAGACGCTTTCCACATGAATGGTGCCGCCCATCAGCTCCACCAAGTGCTTGACAATAGCCAGTCCCAGGCCGGTGCCCTCCACGCTGCGGTTACGCTTGGAGTCCACCTGGCGGAAATCCTCAAAAATCTTCTCCAGGTCTTCCTCCCGAATGCCGCAGCCAGTGTCCTCTACCCGGAAGGTAATCAGCTCTTCGTCCTCCTTTTCTCCGGGTCTGCCGCCGACATAGGCCCGCACGTAGCCCTCGCTTGTAAACTTGATAGCGTTGTTGAGGATATTGATTAGAATTTGCTTGATCCGCCCCTCGTCGCCGTTGTACCGGCAGGGAAGTGAGCTGTCGCACTCGTATTTCATAATCAGACCGCGCTTGGAGGCAGCCATGTCCATCATGCCCACCACCTCGTTCACAACCGTCTTCAGGTGGTAGTCCGTGTACACCAGCTCCATCTTGCCCGCCTCCACCTTGGACAGGTCCAGGATGTCGTTGATGATTGCCAGAAGGTTCTTAGCGGCGGACTGCACGTCTTTGGCGTGGGCGTATATGGAGGGGTCTTCGGTTTCCTCCATGATGATGTCGTTCAGTCCTATAATGGCGTTCATTGGGGTGCGGATTTCGTGGGACATGTTGGCCAGGAACTCGCTTTTGGCGATGTTGGCCTTTTCTGCCTGCTGCCGTACCCGCTTGATCTCATTGATATAGGCCTTGATATCTGTCATGTCCAGGATTAGGATAACGCAGCCCTGTTTCCGGCCGTTTTCATCGAGAATATGTTTGCTGTGGCACTCATAGTGCTGCCCGTTGATGGAAAAACTCCAGGGAATATTCTCGTTGAGCATTTCTTCCCGGAAATCCTCCACTACCCGGATATCCTCCCCCAGCTTGTGAGAAGGCAGATTGACAAAGATATGAGCGGCGGCCCGGTTGTAGCTGATCAGCTGGTCGTGGTTGTCCAGGGCGATCACGCCGTCCCCCAGACTCTCCAGGACTTTCTCCGCCGCCAGATGCCGGAAATCGTAGTTTCGGCGGCTCCACACCACGATGACCACCAAAGACATGGAGAGGGCCAGAGTCACCGGGGTCAGGTCAAACACCTTGGTGAGCTTGCACACATAGGCTGCCAGCATGATAATAGGCATGGTGGAGATAAAGAGAATGGTTTTATACTGGCGGTTGATCCGCTGGTCCGAGCGGAGGCGGATGGCCCGCGCCAGGGTGTAGATGCAGAGAACATAGGGGATGCCGATGCGGGTGAGCATAAAAAGGGCGTACAGAGGACCGTACTCAATGCTGATGTAATGAAAGCCGCTCTCGGTGGACAGCCATTGAAATTCCCGGTAAAACAGACCGTTCCAGTTGAAAAATACGGTGGGCAGTATGAAAAAGTTGATGGCTCCCAGGATGCCCAGCAGCTTTTTAGGTGGAGCCGCGTAGCAGTAAGTGTAGGTGAACCAACAGTAGCACAGGGGTACGAAGGCGGACCCCACGTTTTCCATAGTCACCGCCGTCACGGCGGCCTCAAGGGTAGGTGCGGTCAGCTCCAGTAAATAGCCCACATTCTGCACCAACGTGCCGCACATGATGAAGATCAGCAGTTTCTGTTCCTGGGCTCCGGATCCGTTGACCAGAAGTGCCAGAGCCACGAAGATCAGGCATATGCCGAAGCATGCCAATAAGACAACAAAATTTTCCATTTCTACCCCTGCCAAAGTTTACTGTTTTATGCCTGCGCAAAAGAGCGCAGAGATTTCCAATATTATTAACAAATATAGTATATTTTGATTATAATGTCAAGAAATGCGGCTCATATTTTCGGACCCGACCAAGACCTTGCGGGGCTGGCAATTTTCCCACATTTTGTTTCGGGGAGGCTGTGATATCCTGCCCTCATGAACGGCGGGAGACAAGAGACTTACGCGCAAAAGTGATCTCACACCCCAGAAGGCCAACACCCTCGGTCTGGCGCTGACACAGCAAAAAAGGGACGGTGGCGCTAGCCATCCTCCCCTTTATTGCGTAATAGAAAATCATGGTTTGCTTGTCAAGCTGCGGCAGCAGGAGTATAATATAGCTAAAGTCAAAAATTGATGGAATGTGAGGATATTTTTATGGACCCCGTATTTTATAGCGTCCGGAACATCAACGGAGACTATGCTTATGTAGTCAGTGACACTGGAGTGGACAACCAGGTAGCCATGTTCCTGCTGCCGGAGGGCACGGATGTGGGAAGCCGGTTGAAGTGGGAGAATTTTGAGTGGGAGCTGCTTGGATAATCGGAGGGACTCATAATGCAAACTGAAACAAGGCGGCTGCATGTTTATCAAATGAATTTTATGTGAATATCCCTAATTTGGGCAGATTGGTGTCCTGAGCCGCTCTGAGAAGACAGCAGGGCGGACGCCCAAAGGACGGATAGGGTTTTTTCAGAAGGCGGAGTGGGCATTCTGAAATTCTTTGGAGCTGGCCGGATTGAGGAGTCTTCGAGAAAGGATATCCAAGAGAGAAACAGCTCGAAGACTTTCTGAGGGCAACAGGAGAAAACCGGTTTACAGGGGCCAAAACGCAGTGGGGGCCGGCGCTTTTAAAGCGCCGGCCCTGCTTTTGCTTTTTTAAGCCGTCCTGTTCGGGGATAATCTTGCCTGCACTTCCAAGGATATGGAAAAAGGCTCACAGATTAGCCGAGGAGTTGCAGCACGCCCTGAGGAACGGCGTTGGCCTGGGCCAGCATCGCCTGAGCGGACT
>CAJTJA010000089.1 GCA_910576845.1 uncultured Oscillibacter sp. | reverse complement strand
CCCCCCGCTTCTTTTGGGGACTATTATAACACACCTTTATTGACGACACCATCTAAAGAAGCTGGGTTTATATTTTTTCCAATGTTTATATACCAAGTTCTTTCGTATACTTCTATGGCCAAAGGAACTATTACAGCATTTGTGTGTAATGCCATTCTTGCGGCCCCATTATAAACACGAGTAACAGGCAGGTAATCTGAAAAATTCCATGCACCTTCTGGAAATATCAATAGATTACCGCTGTTCAGCAGCAGTTCTTCGGCACGGAAAGACGCAATTTTTCGCTCCAATCTATTATTGGTATCAAAAGGTATCCACCCATTCAGAAATGCTAAAAGTCCATAAATATTTTTATAAATTTCTCCAGGGTCACCGAGAAAGATATATAAATTTGCTCTAATTGCTTCACAAATTCGGGTTATGTCTAAGCCACCAGCGTGTGTGGCGGCGAATATAGTGGGGCTTTGGGTTGCGGTGTGTTCGTCTTTCAAAATAATAATTTTCTCATGGCTTAGAATACGGTCTATTTGTACTAATTTTACAAATAGACGATACGCCTTTTCCCGCCATTTGATGCCCTTTAAAGGATATCTCTGTTCAAACCGATACCTACGCAAGTTGCGATAGTAAACCTCTAACTCTGGGGTGGACATCCGCATTCGTTGTAATACATTCTTCCTTTTGAATTCACCCATGCAATGAGCGCTCCTTCCATTTTTTATCAAAATCTATGCTGAAATCCTCCTACCCGAATTGTGCCACCAATTGTCTGGCATAAAGAATGTGCTCAACATTTCGAGATGTGACGTTTATTCGATTTCTTTTGGGATGTATCGCAGTTCCTGAATCGGTGGTCAGAAGATAACTCAGTTTATCCGCTAATATGTAAAACAAGGCAGAAGGTGGATTGCCCGCGGTTAGATCATTTTGGCTGGTAATTATGCCATCATATTTCTTTAGTATGGAATCAATTCTTCGCTGCTTTAATGATATACCGATTCTCTTTGGCTTGTGCCAGAACCGTATAGCTGAAGTGGCTCGCAACGTGTGGGTTGCAAGCCACCTTTCCTATTGCATTTTTTTGCGTCATATGGTAGAATTATCACGTACAAAATGCGAAAAGGGCGCCAGGCCGTTGTTCAAAACGGCAGTTTTAGCTCAGAGACACAGCTCGTTTTCGGTGGACTACAACCCACGCTTTATAGGCCAACTTACTCCTTACACCACCGCTGGAAGGTTCCGTGGGCCACGCCCAGCTTTTTAGCCGCCGCCCTGCCGCTGATTTCGCCCCGCTTCCAGGCAGCCATGATGTTCTCGTAGTCCTGGCCCCGATTTTTGAACCTCCGCCCGAAGTGGATGCCTTTGGCTTTGGCCGCGGCGATCCCCTCCGCCTGCCGCTGGCGGTTGAATTCCCGCTCCGTCTGCGCCACGTAGGACAGCAGCTGGAGGACGATGTCGGCGATCAGCACACCAGTGAGATCCCGGCCCTGGCGGGTGTCCAGCAGGGGCATATCCAGCACCACGATGGCCACCTGCTTTTCCTTGGTCAGCAGCCGCCACTGCTCCAGGATCTCGTCATAATTCCGCCCCAGCCGGTCAATACTCTTGATGACGAGGGTGTCGCCGGCTTTCAGTCTGCGTACCAGCCGCCGGTATCCGGGGCGGTCAAAATCTTTGCCTGATTGCTTATCCATGATAATGCTGTTGCTTCGAACCCCGAATTCCCGCATAGCGATGATCTGTCGATCCTCATTCTGCTCCTTTGTGGAAACCCGGACGTATCCATATGTGCCCATAACGCTCCTCCTTACATGGTAATAGCTTCATTTTAGGGGAGCTATGGCTCTGTACAATATGAATTTATCTCAGAGGAAGGGAAAGCGGCTGTTCCCCGCAACGGGAAACAGCCGCTTACGTATGATTTTGATGGATGCCCTTCCTCTGCCGCTCCAAACCTCTCGCCTCCTTCAAGCATCGTAACATACCATACTTTGGGGCGGAAGTCGAGAGAAATAATTTGGGAGAAGGCCCTCTTATTGTTTACAGCGGCGCAATATTTATGCGAGGAAAATGAGCTTTTCTTTTTCTTTGTTTTGTGGTATACTGTTTACGAGGTGAGGGATGTGCAGTTCAAACCGTTTGTTTTTGACAGGATGAATCAGCAGGTCCCCGTTTCCATTGTGCCGATGACGCAGGCTGATGCGGAGTTGACAAACCTACCGCCTGTGTGGCAGACCTCTTGGACGAGCGAGTATTTGTCGGCAGATCGTTTTGAGAAGTATGCAGCCAAAGTGGGCGATGAACTGATTGCTCTTGGAGCGTATGAGATTCTGAGCAATTCGCTGGTCGTCCACATTGTCTATATGGAGGCCCAGCCGGAATCGAATCCGAACCTTGACGGTGGGGCACCAAAATATACGGGCATTGGGCGGCTGATGATCGCGTACGGGATCAGGCTGTCCATTGATAATGGGTTTGCTGGAGACGTAGTGCTGGAGGCAAAAACCACGGAACTGGCGAGGCACTACGAAACGGACTTTGGGGCGGTTCCGCTTCCGATATTTGATTGCGGATGAAGCGGCGAAAAGGATATTTTTTACCTATCTTGTTTGACGGGGAGGGGCTCAGATGGAACTCAAGAAAAGAAAAATCTGCTTCTGATGCGGAGTGGTATTGCCGTAAGGATCCAGAAGCGGAACGTTTTTACGCGATATTTTTCCAGATGTGCCGGAAGTATAGAGTGCGATGGGCTGGTGCAGATGAGAGAGAGCGGCGGTTCATAGAGGAGGTCACTCGGGTTACGTATGAGCGGGATCGGGCGGTTCGGCTTGGATTACCTCTGACCGATGTGCGTCCCTCTTTTGCGTCCTGACCCAACAATTAGGAAACAAGAGGGGGTGGGAATCAATGTTCTACTATCGCTATCGGCCAGCAAGCGAACTCTCTCTAAAAGAACTTTTATATCATGAAATCTACTTTGGATCTACGAGTGAAAACAATGACCCCTATGATGGGAAACCATTTTATTCTTTTGGCCCAGAGCAGGATCGATGGTTTCGCCTGCTGGAGTGCGCATGGAAACCAATTGCGCACATTAATTTGACTGAGTGGGCAAAATCATTGTCGGTTGTGCTGTCGCAGAATTCGCCCATGACTTTTCAAGCGGCACTTTCTTTTGACTATGTGCGCGCATTACAGGAAATCCCCAATCCGCCTGAGTTGCTTTTTGCTATGGCGTTGAAAACGCTTGTTACTCGCTTCATTGATTTATATCGTCCGGAGGACAGCTATTTCGCTTCGTTTTCGAAAACGTGTGACAACCACTTGATGTGGGCGCATTACGCATCGAGGTATCAGGGTTACTGTTTGATTTTTAAGCCTATTGATGGGAAATTGAGGCAGGCAGTGCAGGATATGCGGCGGAGTGTTCATCGCCTTACACCTGGAGGAATTGGGCCACATACGAGTTGGCAAATGCCGGAATCATTTGTTTTCCAAGATGTAGCTTATGGTGATAAGCCTGCTTTTGGCGATGCGTTTATGCGGTTTCCGCAGCACGTAGCAAATTTTTTGCCGGATGAGCCTGAACGCATCAAGCTGATTAATGCTCAGGAAAGGCAGTACTTGGAAAAGCACAAAAGCTGGAGCTATGAGCAAGAGGTGCGATTGCTGCTCAAGGCCCCATTGGCATGGCTGATGGGCGAACATATGAGCTTTACTAAGCATGAGCGGTTGTTCCATTACCAGCCGACCCAATTGGTGGGAATCATCACAGGCCCTTTAATGCGGGAGGAATATAGGCAGCAAATCTATGAGATTATTCGTGATCGAGTAAGCCGCCATAGTTATACTGGAGATGGCGTGAAAACGGAGGTATTTGACTTCGTGTTTTTTGAAGCGGAGCTTGAAGACGATGACAGGCATATTGAGGTGACGCCGACAAAGATTTTATCATTGTCCCAGGAGACGAATAAGAGCGATAATGGGTTTGACGAAAAATATCAGGAGTGGCTGGATGGATGGGCAATAGTTTTCGAGGGGTCGAAAGCATCAAGAGTACAGATTTCGTAATTGGTGCAGCGTGCCGCTTTTGCGTCTTGACCCACAACCTGACCCACAACAGGAAACGAGCGGGCGGAGGCAATGGAGCGGAAAGCACCATTACCTTCGCTTTTCCGGAACAAAAATGCCCCCAAAGCGCCGAATGGAGGCGTTCCGAGGGTTGGAAATCAGTTGGTAAGGATGTGATAGCAGGTTCATCTTGGAACAGCGACCCAATATAATCCGAGCGTTTCTGCGTAAAAGCCCTGCATTCTGCGGCTTGACAGCACATTTTTTGGCATTTGATTTTTTGCATTTCGGGTTTGACCACATAACAAGCCACAGACAGGAAAAAAGCGGCGCACCGGGCGTTTCACCCGGTGCGCCGTTCGGCTTAGCTTGCCTTTGCCACTGCCTTTTGCCGCTCCTTCTCAGCAGCAATCTCTGCTTTCATCTCGTGGATCATTTCCGCCAGCAGCTTTTCGCATTCCGCTTCGCTGTGGGCGTAAATGTTGCGTGGATGCTTTTTCCCATCCGGCCAGATGGGGGAGTACCGGCCCTCCCAAAGATGGTCGTTGATTTGAGTGACGCAGCCCGTTCCGGCTTTGCGCCGCTTACCCTTGTGGGCCTGGAAAGTGCTGGGGGCTGGTTTCTGGGGTGCTACGTTAGTCTCTGCCTGCGGTGGGCCTGCTTTCCCAATGCCCTGGTCGATCTTTGCTGCCGCTTTCCGCCGCATCTCATCGGTGATATGGGCGTAGACGTTCAGCGTGGTGCTGCTGGATACGTGCCCGATGATGGTGGAGAGTGTTTTCACGTCCATACCGTGTTCCAGTGCGGCAGTACAGAACGCATGTCTAAGATCATGAAATCTGACCTTTTTACACCCGGAGCGTTCCAGGATAATTTGTAACCGCTGTCGGACAGCGGCGGGATCTCTGGGGGAATCCTCTTTGAGCGGAGAGGGGAATATCCACCTGGAGTTTATGGCTTCCCGGTATGCTTTGAGGATGTTCAGAACAGGGACAGGGAGAAGTACACTTCGGTTGCCTGCTTTGGTTTTAGGCGGCGAAACTACCAATTCTCCTTGGATGCGATGGACTTGCCGTACCACCCGGAGCTCCCCGGTGCGGAAGTTCAGATCATCCCATTGGAGGGCGCAGATCTCACCCCGGCGAAGGCCGGTGGAGAGCTCCAACAGAAGGAGTTCGAAACAGCCATCCTCTTTAGCCTGGATCAGTAACCTTTGAATTTCTTCTGGGGACAGAACCTGCATTTCCCTGGCCCTGGCGGGTGGGAGGCGGCAGCCATCAGTAGGGTTGCGAAAAATCAGCTTCTCCGCCACGGCCTTGTCCAGCGCGGCATGGAGGGTGGTGTGGATACCCCGGACAGTCTGATCGGAGAGGCCCTCTCCGTAAATCTCGGCGCGGATCAGCCTGCCGCCCTGTTTGAGCTTGGCATAAAACTGCTGGATATCGCTGGTGGTGAGCTTGTCCAGCTGAGTGCCGCCCAGCGCGGGGATGATGTGCTGATAGATGCGCCGCTCATAGGACATCTGGGTGTTGGACCGTAAGTTGGGCTTTTTATAGCTTTGATACCAGAAATCCAACCAATCGCTCAATAAAATTCCCGGTTTTGGTTGGTCAGGTGCGGGGGCTTGGATGCTATCCTTTAGGGCTTTGAGTTTTGAAGCACATTCAGATTTGGTTTTTGCGAGGACATTTTTGGTGACAGGAAGCCCCTTGTCATCATATCCGATAACCGCCCGCCCCTCCCAGCGGCCGTCTTTTCTCAGGTGGACGCTTCCCTCGCCCCGTTTTCTGCGTTTTGCCAAGGTTTCATCTCCTTTCCGAGGTAGTCGGTCAGAAAACCGCCCACGATGTCGGCGGCCCGCCTATGCATATCGCTGGTGGTGTGGGTATAGGTGTCCAGCGTGAAGGATGCTTTCGTATGGCCCAGGATGCCGGACAGGGTCTTGGCATCCACCCCGCTGGCCAGTGCATGGCTGGAAAATGTGTGACGAAGGTCATGGAAACGGATATTTGGCAGCCCCGTCTGTGCCAGCAGTTTCTTCAACTGATGGTAGGCACTTTTGGGGTTCATGGGAGCCTCTGGGCGAATGGGATCGTGGAAAATCCAAGGGGAGAAGGACTTCTTTTTGCGATCCCGCAGAAGTTGGGCCGTACTGGGAGGCAGGACGATCTTCCTCGTCCCAGCATAGGTTTTGGTGTCCCCGGCCACCAGCCGCCCGCCCTTTTCTTTATGAAGGCTGCGGCTGATTTGAAGCGTCCCCGCTTTGCCGTCAAAGTCCGTCCACATGAGCCCGCAGATCTCGCCCAGCCGGAGGCCGGTGGTCAGCTCTGTGTAGAAGAAGTCGTGCCAGATGGGGTCTGCCTCAATAGCTCCCATGAAGGTATCAAGCTGTTCCTCGTTCAAAATCTTCATGGGCTGGCGGATGATTTTAGGTGGCTCCACCTCGTCGGCGGGGTTTCTGGGGATGAATCCTTGTTCCAGCGCCGCCCGGAGGGCTTGGTGGAGCGTGGCGTGGATATTGTGAACGGTGGTGCCGGAGAGTCCAAGACTCTGGCCGGGTCGGGGATTCTTCCTTCCGCACCGTTTCAGGGTATCATACAGCTTCCGCAGATCCGCCGCTGTCACTTGGGTGAGCATTTTCGTTCCCAGATAGGGCACTACATGGTTTTCCATGCCTTTTCGGTAGTGCTCCAAGGTGCTGGGCCGGAGGGTGGCGGACATCTGTACCAGCCACCGCTCCAGCCATTCCGCGAGGGTCATCCTGCTCTGCTCGGTCAGGTCGATGCCCTGGTAGAGGTCGATATTCTGGCGGAGCTTCGCGGTCAACTCCTTCTGGGTATTAGCGTAGATGTAGCGGAAGATGGAATCGCCGTCTGCCTTGTGCCCTACCACGATGCGGCCTTCCCAGCGGCCATCCTCCCGTTTGCGTACCATGCCGTCGCCAGATGGTCGGCGCTTTGCCATGACTATTCACCTCCAGTTCTGATATCGCCATCATTGCTATCCATGCATTCGGCCATTATTCGGACACCCAGCCGGAAACCCAGGATGAAGTTTTCCATGGCGGTGATGCTGTCGATCTCCTGCTGTGATTCGATGAGCTTTGCCAGGATCGTTTGCCCGGCCTCGTCAAGCCGCTCGGTGAGCTGCTTTTCAAAGCGGGTTACTCGGTCTGTCGCTCGTCTCAACTCCGAATGGGGCGCCATGTCCTGCGCGTTGGGTGTGATGTTGCCGTAGTAGAGA
>CAJTJA010000088.1 GCA_910576845.1 uncultured Oscillibacter sp. | reverse complement strand
CGGCGGAAAAAGATCCGCTGTTTGGGCGTTTTGACATTTTTTAAACAAGGCCTAATCAATGTACGAAAACAGTTTGGCTCAAATGGTATTGGTCAAATCTTTGGGCAGGAAAAAATATCACCACTTACAACCTTGCTCGTATGAATATGTTACTTCATGGGGTAAAGGATTCTGAATTTCAGATTCATCATGGCGATTCTTTATTGAATGATTGGAACATTTTAAATGAAATGAATCCGGCAAAAAAGTGCAGTTTGAAGCAGTTGTAGCAAATCCGCCCTTTAGCTATAGATGGCAGCCAAAAGAAGAAATGGCGGAGGATTTCCGATTTAAAAATTATGGACTTGCGCCAAAGTCAGCAGCAGATTTCGCTTTTCTGCTGCATGGATTTCAATTTTTAAGCGATGATGGAACAATGGCGATTATTCTACCGCATGGAGTATTGTTCCGTGGTGGCGCTGAGGAAAAAATCAGAACAAAACTTCTAAAAGATGGAAATATTGATGCCATTATTGGGTTGCCGGCAAATCTGCTTTTCTCAACAGGCATTCCGGTATGTGTCTTAGTTCTGAAAAAATGTAAGAAACATGATGATGTGCTGATTATCAATGCAAGTGAACACTTTAAAAAAGGAAAACGACAAAATACACTTTTACCAGAGCATATTGATAAGATTATTGATACTTATCAATATCGAAAAGAAGATGACAAAAAGTATTCCCGCCGAGTTTCTATGGAGGAAATCGAGAAAAATAGATACAATCTGAATATTTCTCGATATGTCAGCACTGCACCCGAAGAAGAAATCGTTGATATTGATTCTGTACGGCAGGAACTTGAAAAAATTGAAGGAGATATTCAAAAGGCAAAGGTGCGCCACAATCAATTCTTGCAAGAACTGGGCTTAAAACCAATTCCATAACTGTTCCCGGCGTCAGGCCGCTGCTATGCTCACAGCCGGGGAGATCAGCCAGGAGGATTATGACCGTTGGCCTTACCGCTGCCCCGAATTTTCCAACACACCGGGCCGTGTCAAGCCCATATTCTAAGGCTTGCGTGATATGCTGGTGGATGCCTTCAAAGAGCCATCCGAAGAAGAATGAAGACGAAAAAGAGCTAACTGGCCAATCAAAATCAGTTAGCTCTTTTTCTATGAATTATGAAAAAATATCGCCAAGTTGTCGCCAAAGAGGGGACTAAACCTCAAAAAATTCAGTCATATCAAGGATTTCCCGTTCTCTGAAATCACTCCTGCTCGCTGCCTGGCATTATTCTAACGGATTTTGCGTCGGAATATGATGCTCCGTATCCAGCCTATACGATGGGCTGCAATCAGGGTTGGTCCTGTCAGCCTAAGAGCCACCTCATCTCAATCCGTTCCCCAGACCCAAACAGCCGATTGATACCGATACTGAAGCAATTCATACAGCGGGGTGTCCGTATATTTCATCTGTTCCGGCCCAAACGATTCCATATATTCCAAATGTTCCAAATGTTCGTAGGCCTGTTTATAGTCGCTGGCAGGACTACGACCAGCGAGTCCGCCGATGGAAACTAAACGTGCGTTTGAAGCCCAAGTAAAATCACCCGTCTGGAGCAGTGTGAGCACGTAATTAAATGTGGAATCCTCAATCTGGGCGTTTGCTCCATAGGTACGCTGCGCCTCCAACTCAGGAGGCCAATACTGGTAAATATTAAATTCGCCGTCCGACGTATAAAATGCGCCGTCCGGAGGACCATCGAATATACCGTCCTCATCATCGTATATGCTGACAAAAGAGCCGGCGGCTTGGTCGTTGGTGTTTTCCTCATATCCATCGTCAACAGGGCCATTGTATACACTGTCAACTCCGGTGACGCAGTAGTCCGCCGCGCTGTTGATGGTTATGTAAATGGTATGAGCATATTCGCCGCTCCCTGACTCCACGCCATAACAGGTGCGTATTTCATTCACATTGATGTAATACGCATTGGCCGCGCTGCCGCTCTCCCCGCAATCCTGAATGGTCCATTCGCTGGTAAAATTGTCCGCGCCCTCCAAAAGCCCGCCGCTGCCAGCCAGTGACTGAAAGAGAGCCTCGTCTCCGCCCAACAGCTGCTGGAGATAGAGCCGGGGCCCGTCATAACACGCAAGGGGCGCGTAATGAAAAAGTGTGTCCACAATTTCTGCACACTGCGCCTCATATCCGCTGCCTTTCAGCGGCTCCAGAGCCGCATCAAAGCTCTCATCTGCCTCTGTGGACGGCGTATTGTCTCCGCTGTCGGACCACCGCAGGGAGCCTGTGACCGCTTTGCAGAGGGCGATAAACTCCTCTTGGTTCATGGTTTCGGGAACGATTATCGACAGATAAACATTGATCACGCCGCCATCGTCCGCAAAGCGGCCATGGTTTTTATACTGGTAGCTCAACTCCGCAGCCGGTGTGTCCCCAAAAGAGTCCGTTCCCAAATAATAAAATCCATAGCTGTCAGGCGTGGAAAAGCTGTCCAGCAGCTCGAATGCCTCATAGCTTGCCTTCCGGGCGGCGATGTTCCCGTCAAGGTCAAGGCTGTTAAACCCCTCATACAAGTCGGGAGTATAGGGTGCAAAATCGTCGAACGAGGCGATGCGCGTGCATTTGGCGAGGAGGTGCCTGTCCTCCGCACTGACAGAAACAAACGCCTCATTTTCTGAGATAACCGTGGAACTGACATCGCTCCCGAAGTCAACAGGACAGTCAAATTCGATTCCAAAAGGATCAATCTGATAAGTCTGATAGATTTGGTAGGTTTGATATTCGGTACCGCTCTCCAGTAGTGCGTCCTCGAGAGGGTCAGCACCTTTTTCTTCCGGGGAGGCGTCCGGTTTCGGCTCCCCAGGAAAGCGCTGCCCGCCACAGGCGGAAAGGGAAAGAGATAGGGAGAGGGAAACCACAATAGATAAAAACTTTTTCATTGTGTACATGTTAGGTTACTTCCATCCAACTTTTGTTTTGACATACTTTAAGTGTGGTATCAAAATCCACAGCGTATAAGCCCCGACTACACTTTTATCTTGTTCCCCATAAGCCGCAAAGGAACACGTTTCACCTGCAATCCACCGGGGATACAGAATGATACGGCCTATGGGGAGCGTTATCAAATCGTTATCAAAAGCGAGGCACAAAGCTGTCTATCCGTTGCACTGCAATGGGTTTGGAGCTTCAAAAACTTATTCCCACTCAATGGTTCCTACTGGCTTCGGCGTCAGGTCATATAATACGCGGCAGACGCCGGAAACCTCGGCTAAGATACGGGTGGTAATGGTCTGCAGGACGGTCCAGGGAATTTCGGGGACGGTGGCGGTCATAGCATCCACCGTATTGACGGCCCGGATGATCACCGGCCAGTCAAAAGCCCGCTTGCCGTCCCGTACGCCGGTAGAGCGAAAATCCGGAACCACGGTGAAGAACTGCCATACTTTGTCAGCCAGACCCGCTTTGCCGAATTCCTCTCGTAAAATGGCGTCAGACTCCCGCAGGGCTGCCAGGCGGTCCCGGGTGATGGCCCCTAGGCAGCGCACGCCCAGGCCGGGGCCCGGGAAGGGCTGGCGTTCCACCATAGAGGCGGGCAGGCCCAGGGCCCGGCCCACAACCCGAACCTCGTCCTTGAAAAGGAGCTTTACCGGCTCCACCAGCTCGAAATCCATATCCTCCGGCAGGCCGCCCACGTTGTGGTGAGCCTTCACGCCGTCGCTCTCCAAAATGTCGGGATAAATGGTTCCCTGAGCCAGGAAGGAGATTCCTTCCAGCTTCCGTGCCTCCTCGTCGAAGACATTGATAAACTCACCGCCGATGATCTTCCGCTTCCGCTCCGGCTCATCCACGCCGGCCAGCAGATCCAGGAAGCGGTCCGTGGCGTCAACATAGATCAGGTTGGCGTCCATCTGGTCCCGGAAGACGGAGAGCACCTGCTCGCTCTCGCCCTTGCGCATGAGGCCGTGGTTTACGTGGACGCAGACCAGCTGTTTGCCGATGGCCTTGATCAGCAGGGCGGCCACCACGGAGGAGTCAACGCCGCCGGAGAGGGCCAGCAGTACCTTCTTGCCGCCGACCTGATTCCGGATTTGTTCTGTTTGTTCCGAGATAAATGCTTCTGCCAGTGCAGGGGTGTTGATACGCTTCATGTCTGCGGGGCGCATATTGCTGTTCATAGACTGTCCTCCGTTGTAAAATTTTGTCCGATTTTTTCTATCTGCTGTTATAGCATAGTTTGACTGGAAAAGCAATAAAATCCGGGAAACTCAGCTGGCTGTGCGCCATGTCTTGCGTCGGGATGCTCCGGATGGTATACTGTCGTTAAAAAATGAAAGCTGGAGGAAGAATGATAATCAGAGAATACCGGCCGTCAGACTGTGGAGCGTTGGCAGAGCTGTTTTATCATACGGTGCATACGGTGAATGCGAGGGATTACACGGAGGAGCAGCTGGATGCGTGGGCATCGGGCAGCATGGATTTAGAAAAATGGGATCAGTCATTTCGGGAACATTACACGATAGTCGCGGCTGAGAACGGGATAGTGGTGGGGTTTGGGGATATCAAAAAGGCAATCGATAAAACTGCGTATCTTGACAGGCTGTACGTACATAAAGACTATCAGGGAAAAGGGATTGCCGCGGCTATTTGCGATGAGCTGGAGCGAGCGGCGGGAGGAAAAATTACTACGCACGCTTCCATCACCGCAAAGCCGTTTTTTGAAAAGAGAGGCTATCGGCTTATCAGAACGCAGCAAGTAGAACGGCAGGGAGTCAGCCTGACGAATTTTGTGATGGAAAAGCGCGGGCAGCAGCCGCTTTGAGCTGAGCGGCGGAAGAAAAAGGAGCCGGGCGTAAACCCAGCTCCTTCACTGCTTTCATAAACAGGCCGCGCGATGGGAATCCGCTTGCCGGACTGCCGTTAAAGCGCGGCGTGCTCTCCGTCCCAGAGTACTCTGCGGTACTTTTCGGGATCGGTGTCTCCTTCGGTGGAGAACATCAGAACCTGGCTGAAGCGATTCAGGCCGATGGCATCCCGAAGGTCTTGGTATGTATCATCCTGCATCAAAGAGGCGATAAGCCCCATGCCTACCGCACCGCTTTCACCCGAGATTACAGCGGGGTCGCCCTTCAGCGGCGCGCCCAGCATCCGCATGCCTTTGGCGCTGACCCAGTCGGGGCAGGAGACAAAGGCAGTGACATGGTTGCGGAGAATGTCCCAAGAGATGGTGTTGGGCTCGCCGCAGGCAAGGCCTGCCATAATGGTCTGCAAATCGCCGCCCACCATTCTGGGAGAGCCGTCTCCGGCCATGGCGCCCTGATAGAGGCAGTCTGCCGCTTGGGCCTCCATGACGATGAATTTAGGGGGATCGTTCGGGAAGAGATTTGTGAAATAACCTACCACAGCCCCGGCCAGGCTGCCTACGCCGGCCTGAACGAAGACATGGGTGGGGCGGTTCACGCTGATCTGCCGGAGCTGTTCGGCGGCTTCTCCGGCCATGGTGCCATAACCCTGCATGATCCAGGAGGGAATTTCCTCATAGCCGTCCCAGGCGGTGTCCTGCACAATGACGCCGTGTTCGGTCTGAGCGGCTTCGGCGGCGGCCATGCGGACACAGTCGTCATAGTTGACGTCCTCAATGGTCACCTGGGCCCCTTCCTTGGCAATGTTGTCAAAGCGGGGCTTCGTGCTGCCCTTGGGCATATGGACCACAGCCTTCTGCCCCAGCTTATTGGCGGCCCAGGCTACGCCCCGGCCGTGGTTGCCGTCGGTAGCGGTGAAGAAGGTTGCCTGGCCAAACTCCTGGCGGAAGGCCTCGCTGGTCAGGTATTGATAGGTCATCCCGGATACATCACGGCCCATTTCCTTGGCGATATACCGGCCCATGGCAAAGGAACCGCCCAGCACTTTGAAAGCGTTAAGGCCGAAACGATAGGATTCGTTTTTCACAAACAGGCCGCCCAGCCCAAGATGCTGGGCCATACCTTCCAGCTGGGCCAGAGGGGTGACGGAGTACTGGGGAAAACTGCTGTGGAAACGGCGGGCTTTTGCCACGCTGTCCAAGGACATGACGGAAAGCTGCTTGTCTCCGCTCTTGGGCATGCGGTTCAGGGTCCACTTAATCGCTTCTTTCATGGTGCGCCTCCAAAAAAGTTTATGAAACTAAAAAAGTTTTAGATGTTACTTGCATGATAGCACAGGAGAGGAAAAATGCAAGAGGAATTCTAATAAATTTTTAGGTTAGCTAAAAATTTGGAAGATTATCCAAATGGAGAGAGATTTTTTCGACGGGTCAGGCACCGTTTCCAGCTGGTGGAATCAGCGGAAAAAACAGGGGGGTTAAAAAATTGTATAAATTTTAACGATTATTTTGTACGAATCGTAAAAAAGAAAAAAAGAAGGGGGCGGCGGTGAAATTGTACTTGATAATTCGCCGGAAGGACCCTATAATAAAGATTGTGAGCAAATTAGCAATGTCGGTTTTGCTCACCTTTCCCGGGTTGCAAAATGCCTAGGGGCATTGTAAACAGAACCTGCCATAAAATAATGAACAACAGGAGGAACAAACATGAAGGTAGCTATTTTTGGCGCAGGCACGATGGGCAGCGGCATTGCCCAGGTTTTCGCGGCGAAGGGCCACACCGCTTTGATGTATGCCAGCTCCGTAGCGTCTGCCCAGAAGCATAAGGACAAGCTGGCCGCCTCGCTCCAGAAGCGCGTAGACAAGGGCCGGATGGAGCAGGCCGCCGCCGACGCTATTATGGCCAATGTGCTGGTGGAGGAGAAGTCCGCCTGCGCCGACGCTGACCTGATTATTGAGTGCGTTAAGGAAGACATGGCCACGAAAAAGGCCCTCCTCAGCGAGCTGGACGCCATGTGCAAGCCCGAGGCCATCTTTGCCTCCAACACCTCCTCTCTGTCTATTACCGAGATGGCTAACGGCCTGAACCATCCCGTCATCGGCATGCACTTCTTCAACCCCGTTCCCAGCATGAAGCTGGTGGAGATCATCCGGGGCGCCAACACCACCCAGGAGACCTTTGATTTCATCTATAAGCTGTCTCAGGAGATCGGCAAGGACCCCGTGGAAGTGGCGGAGGCTCCCGGCTTTGTTGTCAATAAAATTCTGATCCCCATGATCAATGAGGCGGCAGGCCTGGTGGAGACTGGCGTTGCCTCCGTGGAAGACATCGACAAGGCCATGCGTTTGGGTGCGAACCATCCCATGGGGCCCTTGGCGCTGGGCGACTTCATCGGCCTGGACGTATGCCTGGCCATCATGGAGACCCTCTTCAACGAGAGCGGCGATCCCAAGTACCGTCCCGCTCTGCTGCTGAAGAAGATGGTCCGCGGCGGTCTGCTGGGCAAGAAGACCGGCAAGGGCTTCTACGATTATTCCAAGTAAGAACCTGAGTAAAGGAGTATTATAGGTATGGATTTTCATCTTTCCAATGAGCAGCTGATGCTCCGCAAGATGTACCGTGAGTTCGCTGAGAACGAGGTCAAGCCTCTCGCCGAGGAGATCGACGAGGAGGAGCGCTTCCCCATGGAGACCGTGGAGAAGATGGCCAAGCTGGGCATGATGGGCATCTACTTCCCCAAGGAGTACGGCGGCGCCGGCGGCGACGTTCTCTCCTATGCCATGTGCGTGGAGGAGTTGGCGAAGGTCTGCGGCACCACTGCCGTTATCGTCTCCGCTCACACCTCCCTTTGCTGCGCCCCCATCTTTGAGCACGGCACCGAGGAGCAGAAAAAGAAGTATCTGCCTGACCTGCTGAGCGGCAAGAAGATCGGCGCCTTCGGCCTCACCGAGCCCAACGCCGGCACCGACGCCTCCGGCCAGCAGACCACCGCCGTTCTGGAGGGTGACCACTACGTCCTCAACGGCTCCAAGTGCTTCATCACCAACGGCACCGTGGCCGAGACCTTCGTGGTCT
>CAJTJA010000087.1 GCA_910576845.1 uncultured Oscillibacter sp. | reverse complement strand
CCAGAAGAAAAAGAGAAAACGGGCCGTGCACGGTCCAAAAGAGAAAAAGAAGTATCGCCCCTGTGGGGGACGAAGGACGGGAGACGCGCAAGGCGTGCCTCCGTTTTTTACGCATGTCTTCTACCCGCGGCGCAGTTTAAGCGGGGGTCTGGAGGTTATCGAATAGACTTTCTCCTCTTTCCGCTGCCGCTGATGCTCCGATAAACGGACTCATCTCCCTGGAACCTCCATGTTTCCCATGGCCTATTCCTTCCGGGATTACCCTTCTCCCGATAGAACACCCTGTAGGGGCGGACCTATGTGTCCGCCCTCTCCCAGGTTTCCACCTATCTCTCCTGAGACCTTCCCAATAAATAATCGGTAGACACTCCAAAGAAATCGGCCAGCTTTATCAAATCAGGAATTTCCGGATAATGTGCCGCTGATTCGTAATATTGATACGCTCGTAGACTGCATTGCAGATGGTCCGCCATTTGCTTCTGGGTGAGTTTTTTCTCTTTCCGCAATTCCCTAAGACGCTTCGCAAAAATTTCCATAACTCCCCTTTGACAAGCAGCTTAGTTGCATATATAATCAATATGCAACTAAGTTTCAGATTAAAGGCAGCCATATGTCGCCTTTAATGCAGGCCCTTTACGAATATGTCAGCTCCCACTACATGTGGAGCTGCATAGACCCCCAGGAACACGCCTATGCCGCGGGCTGCCTGACGCGTCTGGAGGACAGGCTCAAAGCCTCCCTCCAGGGGAAGGACAAACAAGCCTTTCAGTCCTGTCCGGGCATGGCAATGGAATTAAACAGCATGGAGTTCGAGGCCATGCTCCAGGCCGCCTTCGCCGTTGCGAAAGAGCTGTCTTAGCTCTCCTCCGGCGCTTCGGCCTTCCTGGCGGCGGGCTTTTTTGCCGTTTTTTTGGCAGCGGGCTTTTTCGCCGCCGTCTTCTTTGCGGAGGCCGCTTTCGCGGTCTTGGCCGCCGTCTTCTTCACGGCGGGCTTCTTTTCGACAGGAGCTTCCTCCTCCGCGGGGGGCTCCTCCCCCTCCTTTTTGGCGGCGAAACGGGGATAGCCCCGTTTGTCCTCCGGCAGGAAATTGGAGCACTCCGGGTTGATGCAGAAGGGTTTCCGGGCCCCCTTGCCCGCCTTTTTAAACATTGTATGGCCGCAGACCGGGCAGTCGTCCTTCACCGGCACATCCCAGGTCATAAAGTCGCACTTCTCCGCCTCCACCTTGCTGGTGGAGTGCTCACAGCAATAATAGGTGTACTGCTTCCCGGTCTTCTTGCTCTTGCCGGTCCGCTTCATCAGCCGCCCGCCGCACTTGGGGCAGCGGCCCGGCATCTCCACCACCAGAGGCATGGTGAAGCTGCACTCCGGGAACCCCGGACAGGCCAGAAAACGGCCGAAACGACCGCTTTTTACCACCAGGTTCCGCCCGCACTCGGGGCAGATCTCAGCAGACACCTCGTCGGGCACCTTGATACGGACGCCTTCCAGGTCCTGCTCCGCCTGTTTTAGGTTCTTGTCAAAATCCCCGTAGAAATCCCGGAGAACCCCCTTCCAGGGGATGCTGCCTCCCTCTACAGAGTCCAGCTTCTCCTCCATATGGGCGGTGAACTGAAGATCGGCAATATCGGTGAATTTCTCCTTCATCAGCTCCGTCACCACCCGGCCCAGGTTGGTGATTTTCAAATACTTTCCCTCTTTTTCCACGTACGCCCGGTCTAAAATCGTAGACACGGTGGGGGCGTATGTGGAGGGACGGCCAATGCCCTGCTCCTCCATGGCCCGGATTAAAGAGGCGTCGGTATAGCGGGCAGGGGGCTGGGTGAAATGCTGGCCGGGAGTAAAATCCTTCAGAGTCAGGGCATCCCCCTCCTGCAGCTTCGGCAGGGGGGAGTTCTTTTCCTCCCGCTCCTCGTCCTTTCCCTCCTCATAAACAGCGGTGTAGCCGGCAAATTTCAGGCTGGAGGAGCTGGCCCGGAAATCGTGGCTGCCCGCCCCAATCTCCACAGCCACGCTGTCATAAACGGCGTTGGACATCTGGCAGGCCACAAAGCGGCTCCAGATCAGCTTGTAGAGCCGGTACTGCTCCCCGGTCAAATCAGCCTTCAGGTCCTCCGGAGTCCAGCGGACGTTGCTGGGGCGAATGGCCTCATGGGCGTCCTGGGCATTGGCTTTCGCCTTGTAGCGGTTCGTTTTTGCGTAGGATTCGCCGTAGCGGCCCTGAATAAAGCTCTTGGCCTCCGCAAGCGCCTCTTCGCTGAGGCGCAGGGAATCGGTCCGCATATAGGTAATCAGGCCCACGGCGCCTTCTCCGGTAATATCCACGCCCTCATAAAGCTGCTGGGCAATGGCCATGGTTCTCCGGGGAGTCATGCTGAGCTTCCGGGACGCCTCCTGTTGCATGGTGGAGGTGGTGAAGGGCGGCGACGGGCTGCGCTGTTTGTCGGTCCGCTTCACAGATTTCACCGCAAAGACCGCATGCTTTGTCTCCTCCATCACAGCCTCCACCTCGGCCTGGCACCGAAGCTCCGCCTTTTTCCCATTCTTTCCGTGGTAGCGGGCGGAAAAGGGCTTATTCTGCCCTAAAAGGTTCGCATCCAGCGACCAGTACTCCTCCGGCTCAAAATTCTCGATCTCCCGTTCCCGGTCGTCCACCATCCGGGTGGCCACCGACTGGACTCTCCCGGCGGAGAGGCCCCGGCGGATTTTCTTCCACAGAAGGGGACTCAGCTCGTACCCTACCAGACGATCCAAAATGCGCCGGGCCTGCTGGGCGTCCACCAGCTTCTGATCAATGGTCCTGGGGGCCTGGATGCTCTCCTGAACCACCTTCTTGGTGATCTCGTTGAAGGTTACCCGCTTCGCCTTCTCATCGGGCAGGTCCAAAAGCTGCTTCAGATGCCAGGAAATGGCCTCCCCCTCCCGGTCCGGGTCGGTGGCAAGATATACCGTGTCCGCCGTCTTGGCAGACTTTTTCAGATCCTTGATAATATCTTCCTTGCCCTTAATAGGCTGATAAACCGGCTCAAAATCCTGCTCCGGGTCCACGCCCAGCTTGCTTTTGGGCAGGTCCCGCAGATGGCCCATGCAGGCCTTGACGGTATACTCTCTCCCCAGATATTTTCCGATTGTCTTGGCCTTCGCCGGGGATTCCACGATGACCAAATACTGTTTTGCCATAGCTACCTCCGTGTGTCTCCCGCCCCGCGGGAAGAGGAATTAATCAATGCAGATTTCACATCCGCGTTATTCTGCCAGCGTCACAATTCTGGTGTAGCGTTTTCCGCTGTGCTGACAGACGCAGCCGTCAATTTCCAGCACCGTCAGCGCCGACGAGACCCGCCGGGCGGGAATGCCGGCGGACAAAATCAAATCGTCCACCTGAATGGGCTTTTCCGTCTCCAGCACCCGCAGAAGGGCAATCTGGTCATCCGTCAGGCCCTCAGGGCCAATCGTTGGAAGGGTCTGCGGCTGCGCCGCCCTTTCCCCCGTCTCTGATTTTGGCAAATCCCCCTCTTCCAGCCTCCGCCGGACAGGAAGGGGCGTCCATTGCGGAAGCTCTCCCAGGGGGTGCAGCCTGTTTGGAAAGCGCGCCTCATAGTCCCGCAGAACATCCCAGCCGCTGGCGGCCAGGCCCGCACCGTCCCGGATGAGACGGTTGCAGCCGGCACTGGCCGGGGCGTCAATGGGACCCGGAACAGCATACACATCCCGCCCCTGTTCCAGGGCAAGGCCGGCGGTAATCAGCGCGCCGCTGCGCTCCGGGGCCTCCACCACCAGCGCCGCGACGCTGAGTCCGGCCATAATCCGGTTTCGTGCCGGAAAGTGCTGCCGGGCGGGCTCCGCTCCCGGCGGGTATTCGGAAATCAGCGCGCCGGCGGCGGCCACATCGTCATAAAGCTCCCGGCTCTCATGGGGGTAGTAGACATCCAGGCCGTTGCCCGTTACGCCCACCACAGCGCCTCCCGCCCGGAGAGCCCCTCGGGCAGCGGCGGAATCCACTCCTTTGGCAAGGCCCGTCACCACTACCGCCCCGCAGGACGACAGCTCCCGGCTCAGCCGCTCGGCACTGGCAATGCCGTAGGGTGTGCATTTTCGTGTGCCCACCACAGCCACGGCAGCCTCCTCGTCAAAGGCGGGCAGGCGGCCCTTCACATACAGCAAAACCGGCGGGTCAAAAATATTGCGCAACCGCTTAGGGTACTCCGCGTCCTGAATCGTCAATATGCGCAGTCCCAGCCGCTGGCAGTCCGCCAGAATCCGGTCTGCCGCGGAGATGTCATGGTCCAGCTCGGTCTGGGGCGCGTCCTCCGCCAGGAGCAGCTCCTCCCGGTCGGCGAAGAAGAGGCTCTCCGGTGAACCGAAGTGCCGCAGAAGCGCCAGCCGCGCCTGATTGTCCAGCCCCGGCAGCTCCGCAAGCCATACCCAATATTTCAGCATGTCCCGCCCCTCCTTTTGCCAGAGTCTGTTTCAAAACCGCCAGAGCGCTGTGCCTGACAAAAAATCTGCGCCTGCCCGGCATTCCGCCGGTTTCCAAACAGACTCTAAGGTTTTTCATCCTATTATAAATAAACGCAAAATGCAAGCGTTATTTTTGAAATTTTGCCCCGCAGCCAGCCGGTTCTCCTGTTCGGAGAATCTGATGCGGAAGGGCAGTCCCAGCAGGGATGGGCGCCCCATGGCGTTTCCTTCCATCCGCTCACAAATCCCTCCGGGCCGCCTCCCACAGCAGCACCGACGCCGCCGACGCGGCGTTCAGGGACTCGCACCGGGGCTCCATAGGGATGCGGACCGTCCGGCGGCAGACTGCCAGCACCTCCGCCGAGAGGCCCCGGCCCTCGCTGCCCACCGCTATGGCGCAGCGGCTCAGGTCCACCTGACGCACATCCGCCGTGTCCTCCCGCAGGGCCGCGCCGTAAAGGGGCAGGCCCGCCTCATCCAGCAGAGCCGTCAGCTCCGCCAGCGTACAGCGGTAAATGGCGGAACGGAAATGAACACCCATTCCCGCCCGGAGGGTCTTGGGGTTCTCCAGATCGGCACAGCCGGGGAGCAGAATCACCGTGGTCCCGAAAGCATCCGCCGTCCGGAGGATGGTCCCCACGTTGCCCGGGTCCTGCACGCCGTCCAGCACCAAGAAACGCATCCGTCCACGCTCATTGGGCTCCAGCCGCTCCGGCGGGGCATAGCCGGGGGATCGGCAGGAAAACACCACTCCCTGGGGGGTCTCCATGGGGCTGACGGAGCGCATGACGCTTTCGCTGACCCGCGCCGCCCGGGAAATCCGTCCCTCCAGCTCCCGGGACAC
Source organism: uncultured Oscillibacter sp. (assembly GCA_910576845.1). GTDB lineage: Bacteria > Bacillota > Clostridia > Oscillospirales > Oscillospiraceae > Oscillibacter. Next base: position 2,938 of record CAJTJA010000087.1, on the reverse strand, counting down.
CTCCACCCCTTCCGTGCAGAGCAGAGCCCGAATGTCAGCGCCCCAGAGCTCCGCCTCTCGGAGAAGCTTGGGACTGTCGCACAAAAATTCTCCCGTTTCCTCGCGGTAGGAACGGGAGGAGGACAGCTTCCGCAGGTGCACGCAGAGGGGGTTGCTCTTACTGGTGATGCTCTCCACGCCGACAGCCTCCTCTCCCTCCGCTTCCGGCATTGTGCCGGAAACGGCCCGCTACGCCCGCGGAAAAGCGTTGATTCTTTCTTATAATAAAGGCATCCCCTCCGCTTGTCAAGCCATCGGAGGGGCTTTTCCCCCCTGGTTTTCCTGAAAACGGATGATTTTCCCCGCTAAAAGAGAACACAGGCCCGCTGTGTGCGGGCCTGCCAGGTTCCCCGCCCTTCCGCTCAGGGAGCGGCGGAGGGCCGGGAAAATTTCTGAAAATACGCGGTCCGGACCGCGCCGCATAGATACAGGGACCCCAGAGCGCAGACCGCCCCATTCGTCCCCGCCGTCTTCAAGGCAGACCGGATTCCCTCCTCCACAGAACCGCAGGGCCGGGCTTCCACCCCCCGTTCCGCCAAGAGAGAACACAGCGCCGCCGGGTCCATGGCCCGGGGGCTGTCCGGCCGGAGAACGAAGACCCGCTCCGCCAGGGGGGCCAGCAGGTCCAGCATCTCCCCGGCATCCTTGTCCGCCAGGATTCCCAGGAGGACTGTCATCCGCCGTCCGGGGAAAAATGTCCGCAGGCTCTCCACCGCCGCCCGCATACCGTGGGCATTATGAGCGCCGTCCAGAAGGAAGACGGGGTCTCTTCCCAAAACCTCGAAGCGCCCAGGCCAGCGGACTGCCGCCAGTCCCTGCCGGACTGCCCTGTCCGGAATGTTCCAGCCCTTTGTCCGCAAAACCTCCAAGGCCGTTAAAGCCAAGGCGGCGTTCTCCGCCTGATAGGCCCCTGCCAGGGGAATAGTCAGATTCTCCCAGGGGGCAAAGTCGAAAACCGCACCCTCCAGCCCCAGCTTCCGGACCGTCAGCCGGGAGATATCCAGCTCCGTCAGCGCCGCTCCCCGCTCCCGGCAGACCTGGCGGAACACCTCGTCCGCTTCAGGGCAGCCGCCCCGGCTTAGCACAGTTCCCTCCGGCTTGACAATGCCCGCCTTTGCGGCGGCCACGTCACGGAGAGTGGGACCCAGGATAGCGGCGTGGTCCATGCCCATGGCGGTGAGCACCGCCAGCTCGGGGGTGTCAATGACATTGGAGGCGTCCAGAGCGCCGCCCAGGCCGGTCTCCAGAACCACGATATCGCACCGCTTCTGGCGGAAGTACAGAAATGCGGCGGCGGTGATCAGCTCAAACTCCGTGGGATGCGCCTGCATCGCCTCCGCGGCAGGCCGGACAATGTCCATCACAGCCCCAAGGTCTTCGCCGGAAATCTCTTTCCCGTTCACCCGGATGCGCTCGTGGAAGCGCTCCAGATGGGGCGAGGTGTTCAGCCCCACCCGATATCCCGCCGCCTCCAGCACAGAGGCCAGGCATGCGCAGACGCTGCCCTTGCCATTGGTCCCCGCCACATGAATAAATCTCAAATCCCTCTGCGGTTCCCCCAAACGGCGGAGCAGTTCCCGGATACGGTCCAGCCCCGGGGCGCGGGTCTCCCAGCCATAGGAGTGGATGTAGGCCACGGCCTCTTCTCCCGTCATGCCGGCCCCTCCCTTACAGGCTCCAGGCGGCGTTTCGCTGCCGGAGGGCCTTTACCAGCGGAATTGCCAGAGAGGACATCACCACAGCGTTGATCATGCCCACCACCAGCCTCCAGGCAAAATCCCCCAGAATCAGGCCGGGAAAATAGTAGCCCATCAGCACGCTGTCCAGCCAGTTCACCAGGGTGTTGCCCACGGTGGTGCAGACTGCCGCGGCGATGCAGACGGCATAGCACAGGGTCCGGCGCTCCTCCAGACGCTGTCCCCGCCCCCGGAGGGCCAAAGCTCCCAGCCCCACCGCCAGACCCCGGAGGGCCGGGGGAATCAAATACAGCACCGTAGTATATGTGACGCCATATGTCAAAATCTGCTTGAAAAACTCACCTACCATGGCCACGATCACCGCGTCCACCGGACCGAAGAGCAGGGCGGCAATGACCACCGGCAAAGAACCGAAGGAAATCCGCACGTTCCCCACCTGCACCGCCGCGTAAAGCGACAGGGGCAGGTACATGGCTGCCAGCAGCGCAGCGTAGCACATTCTTCTCACATTCATTTTAGGCATAAGAAAAACCTCCTCTAAATTGCGGCAGTATGCCGCACAGAGGAAGCCCGTTCCTTTATGCGGCAGCGGGATGCGGGACGCGCACTGCGGAGGGAAATGTCCCCCCTTCGTCCGGAAAGCAACTCCCCGTCTCTCCGGCACTTTTACACGCGTGTCCCTACTCTGCCTTTGTTCTCCCGGCTCCTGCCGGGGATCTGCTTTATCATATACCAACTTCCGGAAAAATACAAGGCCATCCGCTAAATTCCCTAAAAATCCATTTAAACCCCTGCCCGTTTTCCCTTTGCCCCTCTTCCCTTTGCCCCTCTTCCCTCCCGCCGAATCGCTCCTCCTGCTCTTTGACAAACGGAAATGCCCCGGACCTTGGTCCGGGGCATTTTTCCTCATGCGGCAATATAATACGGGCGGCTTACTTTCCGGCGGGCTCCGCCGCCTTGGCCTCAGCCGCAGCCTTGACTTTTTCAGCCTGAGCCTTCTTGACAGCCTTGTACTTTTCCTTCTCCTCAGCGGTAGCCACAGGAAGGATGGCGTCCCGCGGGCAGACCTTGGTGCAGAGCTTGCAGCCCACGCACTTATCATAGTCAATGACGGCCACGCCATTTTCAACGTGGATGGCATCCTTCCTGCACTCCTTCTGGCACAGGCCGCAGCCGATGCAGGAGGTGGAGCAGACGCTCAT
>CAJTJA010000086.1 GCA_910576845.1 uncultured Oscillibacter sp. | reverse complement strand
CAACCGCACCAATCAAACATATTCCCGCAGGAATTAAAATAAATGTGGCAAAATACTGATTTTCAGCAAGTACACTTTCGGACACGATACCCATGCTGTAAGTAATTAGTGCATAAATGCGCAACCCAATAGCAAACACACAGCCAAAGGCGGATATAAGCATTGGAATACACCGAATGACTTTGTGAGTTGCGTTTTTGGTGCATAACAATTGAGTCAATGCAAAAGCAACAAACAGAACAATACATAAAAAGGTACTCACATCATCACACTCCTCGTTAATTTCTGATACGTTGAGCCGATTATAACACAAGGCTCCTGCTATATCAATGTACTTTTGTAGAAATCGCCGAAGTTATATCCCGACAACACTATTCTGAAAAGGGACCAGGCTTGCTGCGCCTTGAAATATGGAAAAATCCGTGATATAATACCTTCATTTATTTCTCCCTCCGCTGAGATGGAAATTTCATAGGATAAAGCGCCGGGAGCGCCGCCCCTCCAGGCTTGAAAGGAGTTCCATATGATTAAAATTACAACCGACAGCACCTGCGACCTGCCGGAGCGGCTGCTGGAGCAGTATGACATCACTGTGTTTCCCCTGGGTATTGTCAAGGCGGGGAAGCTTTATCACGACGGCGTGGATATCCGCACGGCGGATATTGCCGCCCATGTTGACGCCGGCGGAGAAATCACCACGACCAATGCGGTAAACGTGGCGGATTATGAGGATGTTTTCCGCGGCTTGGCAGAAAAATATGACGCTGTCATCCACATCAACATCGGCAGCGGCTTTTCCTGCTGCCACCAGAACGCCAAGCTGGCGGCGGAAGAGGTGCCGGAGGTGTATGTGGTGGATTCCGGGAACCTGACGGTGGGGCATGGCATGATGGTTCTGGCTGCGGCGGATGCCGCCCGGAGCGGCAAGTCTGTCACAGAAATTCTAAACCTGCTGGAGAGCATGGTTCCCAGGCTGGAGACCAGCTTTGTGCTGGACCGGCTGGACTATATGAAGAAGGGCGGCCGCTGTTCCTCCGTCACGGCCCTGGGGGCAAACCTGCTGAAGCTCCATCCCTGCGTGGATGTTATCGACGGCAAGATGTCCGTGACCAAAAAATACCGGGGGAATATTGCCAAGGTGGTGGCGGAGTATGTCCATGAGCGGCTCCGGGACCGGACGGCCCTGGATTTCGACCGCGTTTTTCTGGTGGATACCTGTCAGGGGGATGAATTGGCAGGCATTGCCCGGGAGATTATCCGGGAAGACGGCCGCTTCGGTGAGGTGATCGAGGCCAAGGCCGGCTGCACCATCTTCTGCCACTGCGGTCCCGGAACGCTGGGGCTGATTCTCCTGAGGAAGTGACGGCGGCGCTCTGCGCCGCCGCTTGAAAAACAGGCGGAATTGCCGTCCTGTTGTGAACAAGAGCGGAGGCCTGTGAATCGTGGCCTCCGCTCTTGCCTGCTTTTCAGCTGCCGCGGGCTGGAGGCTGTCCGGCAGGGGACAGCAGGCTTTCTGCACTTGGCTTCATAGGAAATGGGCCCCAGCGGGACCAAAGGTCCGCCGGTTAAAAAGAAGTAAATACTTTTTTTCAGCCGCAAAACATGGCGCATATTAATTCCGGCCTTTCCGTTCAGAAGTAATATGCCATGGCCGGTTTGGAAAGCGCGGCTCTTTTTTCTGAAGACCGTAAATGAAAGCGCCGGGCGGCCCCTGCGGCGGCATCCAAAAGTTCATTTCATTTTGTAAAGAAATATATTGCATTTTGCTTTACAAATGATATAATATAGCTGTACGGAAAGGAGTGGCATTCATGGCGCAGGTTATGGTCAACTTTCGTATGGAGGAAAGCGTGAAAAAAAGCATGGAGCAGGCCTGCCGGGAAATGGGGCTGAGCATGACAACGGCTTTTACCATTTTTGCTACAAAGGTGGGCAGGGAAAAACGGATTCCCTTTGAGATTACGGCGCGGCCCCATGCCTCCGAGCCCTGCCCGCAGAACGGTGCTGTGGATGCCGGGGAGAGCTGTGGGGAGGAAGGGCTTGTGCTTGCAGGAAAGCAGGAACAATTGGAAATTCTGTGCACGGAAATCAGGCGGCCGCTGACGTCCATTCACACCGCAATTCCTGCCTCCATCACCGGACTTTCCATGGAACGAATCCGGCTGCTGTGCGGAGACGAGCTGAAGGATAAGGCCGCGGGGGTCTCCGGCGCCGTTCGGGCCCTGTTTTCCGATAGGAACGCCAAAGCGCTGAGGGAAAAGGACTGGAGCGTCCTGGACGAATATCTGGACGGCCTTTCGGCCGCGGCGGGGGAGCTGGGAGAGATTGAGCGCGCGCTGGTTCCAATTTTGAAATCCTGGTCCGGCGGGGACGCCGGCTGCTTTGAGGACTATGAGCGGCGGCTTGCCAAGGTGTCTCAGAGGCTTGACGGGCTTCAAACCATTATGCGGCGCTTTTGGCAGTCGTCTGCCTGTGGATATGGCAGCGCGCAGGCGGTTCAGGCGCGGATACGGCGGGCTGCGGCCTCTGTTCAGACAGCCTATGTTCGAACGGCGCTGGAGCATCTGGAAACATTGGTTCTCCGGCATTACGACGCATTGGAATCCCGGACAAGGGAGCATCTGGAGTCCTATTACCTTCAGACGCTGGAGCTTACGCTGAGGGAACTGGGTCAGGCGGAACGCAGGAGCGGAGACACAGGCCCGAATGCCGCGCTCTGCCTCCGCACAGTCAATGTGCTGTCTCAGGTAATCTCCAGCGGCAGCCAGGCTGGAAGGGAGCTGAGCGAACGGGGCCTGGAGGCGGAGGTCACGGCCCTGGAGCGTCTGGCCGCCATGAGGGGAGACATCGCGGAGCGTGCGGGAGCGGAGCCCTGAACCATTACAAGCGTTTTGGACAGCAGCCGGACCCTGTGCCGGCAGACGGACCTGGTATTCCGGCGGTTGTCCCGGCTTGTTTTTATATAAGGCAGCGTGTGAAATTTGAAAGGAGGAATCCCCATGCTGGATGCCATTTTATCCCTGCTTCCCGTAATCCTGATTGTCCTGGCGGTGCTGGCCGTTATTCTGACCGGCTATGTAAAGGCGCCGCCGGATCAGGCGTACATCATTTCCGGCCTCAAAAAAGAGAGCAAGGTGCTCATCGGCCGGGCCGGAATCCGCGTTCCCTTTTTTGAGCGCATGGACCGGCTGTACCTGGGACAGATGACGGTGGACATTAAGACGGAGCAGTCTGTTCCCACCAGCGACTTTATCAACGTCAACGTAGACGCCGTGGCGAAGGTCCGCATTTCTCCCCATGCGGAGGGTATCAAGCTGGCGGCCAAGAACTTCCTGAACAAGCGCCCTGAGGAAATTACCCGGGATCTTCAGGATTCCCTTCAGGGCAATATGCGGGAGATCATCGGCACGCTGTCTCTCAAGGAGATCAATACGGACCGGGATTCCTTTTCCGACCAGGTGATGCAGAAGGCCAGCAAGGATATGGATAAGCTGGGCATTGAAATCCTTTCCTGCAATATCCAGAACGTCACCGATGAGAACGGGCTGATTAAGGACCTGGGCGCGGACAACACCAGCCTGATTAAGAAGAACGCCGCCATTGCCAAGGCCCAGGCGGACCGTGACATCGCCATTGCCCAGGCGGAGGCGGAGCGGGAGTCCAATGAGGCCCGGGTCCTGGCGGACACGCAGATCGCCCAGAAGCAGACGGAACTGGAAATCAAGCGGGCGGAGCTGAAAATCATGGCGGACGGCAAAAAGGCCGAGGCGGACGCGGCCTATGAGATTCAAAGCCAGGAGCAGCGCAAGAGCATCGAGACCGCCACTGTCAATGCGGAAATTGCCAAGACCCAGCGTCAGGCCGAGCTGAAGCAATATGAGGTTGAGGTGGAGAAGCAGAAGCTGGAGGCGGAAATCCGGGCCAAGGCGGACGCTGAGCGCTACCGTCAGCAGCAGGAGGCGGAGGCCGCCCTCTATAAGCGCCAGAAGGACGCCGAGGCGAAACGCTACGAGCAGGAGCAGGAGGCGGAAGCGGAGAGGAAGAGCGCCGAAGCGCAGAAATTTGCCAGGGAGCAGGAGGCGGAAGGCATTGCGGCCGTCGGCAAGGCGGAGGCGGAGGCAATCCGCGCCAAAGCTCTGGCGGAGGCTGAGGGTATTGACAAGAAGGCGGAAGCCATGAAGAAATACGGCGAGGCTGCCGTTATCGAAATGGTTATGCAGGCTCTGCCTGAAATTGCCAGAAACGTGGCCGAACCGCTCTCTAAGGTGGACAAAATTACCATGTACGGCGCGGGTAACAGCGCCAAGCTGCTGGAGGACATCGTCACCGGCACAACCCAGGTCACAGAGGGCATCACCCAGGGCATGGGCATTGACGTCAAATCCCTGATTGCCGGCATGCTGGGAAGCAGGCTGGCAGGCGGAGAGGATAAAACCGTTATCATCCAGACTTCCCCTTCCGTGGAGCAGGCAGAAGAAACGTCTCCCGGCGGCAAAAAATAAACATGCGGAGCGGCCCCCGGCATTTCGTCGCCGGGAGCCGCTTTTTTCTCCTCCTTTCCGTTTTGTGAGAAACCGGCAGGAATTGCGGCAATTCCGTACAGGCGCATTCATTGACGCAATTCCTCGTGATATGTTATAATTTCATGAATTTTGTCAACTGATATAAAATGTTTGGAAGATTCCGCATGCTTTTGCGCTGCTTCGGGGAGGAGGGGCTTCTCAACCGCGGCGGGTCGGGGAGCCGCAGGCAGACGCCGCGGTAGGGGGCCGCGCTCCCCGCGCCGCGATGAGATTCTTCTGCGCCGGATGACGGTGTTTCTGCCCGGAATGCCTCTGCACCAAATTGAGACAAGCAGAAAAACAGAGTGTGCCGCCGGCTGCTTCGCTGGACTTATGGCACACTCTGCTGGGCTTTCCGCCAAGCCCGGAACTATAAAAATGACTGAGGCATACCACGCTGCAATCTGCCGCTTACTGTGGTATGCCTCAGCCTTATATCATTTTAGCGGTACTTTTTGCTGCGGTCTGTCTCTCAGGCTTCCTTAATCGCAGCCTGGGCCGCCGCCAGCCGGGCGATGGGCACCCGGAAGGGAGAGCAGGACACGTAATCCAGGCCCGTCTTGTGGCAGAACTCCACACTGGAGGGGTCGCCGCCGTGTTCGCCGCAGATGCCCAGGTGCAGGGCGGAATTAGCCTCCCGGCCCAGCTTCGCGGCCATGGCCACCAGCTTGCCAACACCGTTCTGGTCCAGCTTGGCAAACGGATCGTTCTCGTAAATCTTCCGGTCATAGTAAGCATCCAGGAACTTGCCCGCATCGTCACGGGAGAAACCGAAGGTCATTTGGGTCAGATCGTTGGTGCCGAAGGAGAAGAAGTCCGCTTCCTTGGCAATCTCGTCGGCGGTGATGGCCGCACGGGGGATTTCGATCATGGTGCCCACCAGATACTTCATGTCGGAGCCGGCTTCCTTGATGATGGCGTCGGCGGTTTCCACCACCACGCTCTTGACATACTTCAGCTCCTTGACCTCGCCAACCAGAGGAATCATGATCTCGGGGACCATCTTCCAGTCGGGGTGCTTGGCCTGCACGTTCAGGGCAGCCTTGATGACGGCCTTGGTCTGCATGGCGGCGATCTCAGGATAGGTGACGGCCAGACGGCAGCCGCGGTGGCCCATCATGGGGTTGAACTCATGGAGCCCGGCGATGATGGCCTTGATGTCCTCCACGGTCTTGCCCATGTCGGCGGCCAGCTTGGCGATGTCGGCCTCCTCGGTGGGAACGAACTCGTGCAGGGGAGGATCCAGGAAACGGATGGTGACGGGGCAGCCCTCCATGGCCTCGTAAATGCCCTCAAAGTCACTCTGCTGCATGGGCTCCAGGCGGGCCAGGGCCTTCTCGCGCTGCTCCACGGTGTCGGAGCAGATCATCTCCCGGATGGCGGGGATGCGGTCCTCGTTGAAGAACATGTGCTCGGTACGGCACAGGCCGATGCCCTGCGCGCCGAATTTCCGGGCCTGGGCGGCGTCGTGGGGAGTGTCGGCGTTGGTGCGCACCTGAAGACGGCGGTACTTGTCAGCCCAGCCCATAACGCGGCCGAACTCGCCGCCGATAACCGCGTCCACGGTGGGAATGGCCCCGTCGTAGATATTGCCGGTGGAGCCGTCCAGGCTCAGCCAGTCGCCCTCGTGGAAGGTCTTTCCGGACAGCTCGAACTGCTTGTTTTCCTCGTCCATCTTAATGTCGCCGCAGCCGGAGACGCAGCATTTGCCCATGCCGCGGGCCACCACGGCGGCGTGAGAGGTCATGCCGCCGCGGACGGTCAGGATACCCTGGGCGGCCTTCATGCCCTCAATGTCCTCGGGAGAGGTCTCCAGACGGACCAGGACCACCTTTTCGCCGCGGTTGGCCCACTCCTTGGCTTCCTCAGCGGAGAAGACGATCTTGCCGCTGGCGGCTCCCGGGGAGGCGCCCAGGGCCTTGCCGATCACCTCGGTCTTCTTCAGGACAACCGTGTCGAACTGGGGATGGAGGAGGGTGTCCAGGGACCGGGGCTCGATCATGGCCACGGCCTTCTTCTCGTCGATCATGCCCTCGTCCACCAGGTCGCAGGCGATTTTCAGTGCGGCGGCGGGGGTGCGCTTGCCGTTGCGGGTCTGGAGCATGTAGAGCTTGCCGGCCTCCACGGTGAATTCCATGTCCTGCATGTCGCGATAGTGGTCTTCCAGAATCTTGCAGACGTTCTCAAACTGGGCAAATGCCTCGGGGAACTTGTCGGCCATTTCGCTGATGGGCATGGGGGTACGCACGCCGGCCACCACGTCCTCGCCCTGGGCATTGGTCAGGAACTCGCCGAAGAGCTTTTTCTCGCCGGTGGCGGGGTTGCGGGTGAAAGCGACGCCGGTGCCGCAGTCGTCGCCCATGTTGCCGAAGGCCATGGACTGAACGTTGACGGCGGTGCCCCAGGAATAGGGGATATCGTTATCCCGGCGGTAAACGTTTGCACGAGGGTTGTCCCAGGAACGGAAAACGGCTTTGACGGCGCCCATCAGCTGCTCCTTGGGGTCGGAGGGGAAGTCCACGCCCAGCTTGCTCTTATACTCGGCCTTGAACTGAGAGGCCAGCTCCTTCAGGTCGTTGGCAGTGAGCTCCACGTCCTGGGTGACGCCCTTTTTCTCCTTCATCTGGTCGATGAGCTGCTCGAAATACTTCTTGCCCACTTCCATAACGACGTCGGAATACATCTGGATGAAGCGGCGATAGCAGTCCCACGCCCAGCGGGGATTCCCGGACTTGCGGATCAGCACCTGCACCACGTCCTCATTCAGGCCCAGGTTCAGGATGGTATCCATCATGCCGGGCATAGAGGCGCGGGCGCCGGAGCGAACGGAAACCAGAAGAGGATTTTCCAGGTCGCCGAATTTCTTCCCGGTGATCTCCTCCATCTTGGTGATATACTCCATGATCTCAGCCATGATGGCGTCGTTGATCTTCTGGCCATCCTCATAATACTGGGTGCAGGCTTCGGTGGTGATGGTGAAGCCCTGGGGCACGGGCAGGCCGATATTGGTCATCTCGGCCAGGTTTGCGCCCTTGCCGCCCAGCAGCTCCCGCATGTTCGCATTGCCTTCGGTGAACAGGTAGCAGTATTTTTTGCTCATTTTCATTCCTCCGTTTTTCTTTGCGCCCGTCAGGCGGCAGGTATCCGCCGTTCAGTTGGCAAACGTTTGCCTAAATGCCTTACCATTATAATCGTTCATTTTCTGGAAAGCAATACATAAATAGCATAAGAAATCACCGCCTGATTAAAACAATCTGCCCAAAATTAATAAGAACGGCCCGAATGGCCGGGCGGCATAGGGAAAATCCTGCCCGCACATGCTGCGCCTCTGTTGACATTTTCCTCCGCATGTCCCATAATGACAGAAGATTACGCCTGTCCGCTCCGCTGCGGCGGCAGGCTGTGCAAGGAGGACCTGCCATGAAGACCATCCTCGGGATTGACATCGGCGGCACCACCACCAAAGTCGTGGGCCTTGACCCCGGCGGCGGCCTGATTTCCACCCTCCGTGTTCAGGCGGAGGACCCTCTGACCAGCCTCTACGGGGCTTTCGGCAGCTATCTCTCCGGCAGAGGCCTGAGGCTGGCCGATGTGGAGCGGGTGGTCCTCACCGGCGTGGGCGCGTCCTATGTGGAGGGGGACATTTACGGCCTGCCCACCTGCAAGGTGGACGAATTCTCCGCCAGCGGCACGGGGGCTCTGGCTATGAGCGGCCAGGAG
>CAJTJA010000085.1 GCA_910576845.1 uncultured Oscillibacter sp. | reverse complement strand
TCAGCCTGTCGAAAAATGGGAAGATTACATTGACGGGAAGGAAGGGTGTGTGCGGGAAACCCAGGAAGGGTTTCCTGCACCATTGAAATCACAAGTTTTCAGAACATTTTTAGCGTTCTGAAAACTTGCGCAGGCTGGCGAAACCACTTTTTCGCCAGCCTGTGTGGGACATCCGATACCGGATGTCCCGCTTTTTCATATAGTCAGGCAGTTTCAATGGGCGCAGCTTCGGGAGCCGGAGCTTCAGAGGATGAGGACTTGGGAAGCTCCTCGTGTTTGTTCCTGCGTTTGAAGAGGGGGTTCCGGGGACGCTTCGGGGAATTTTCTCCCTTGGTCTTCCGGTGAAAGATGCGGCTCAGGTTGTCGATGACGGAATAGTATACCGGGGTAAACACCAGGGTTACGATGGTGGAGATGACCATACCGGCAATCATGGTAATACCCATGTCCGCCATCATCTCGTTGGTTTCTCCAATACCCATTGCCATAGGAACCATAGCCAGGATGGTTGTCAGCGTGGTCATGAGGATGGGCCGCACCCGGAGCGGGCAGGCGTGAAGAATGGCGGTTTCCCGGTCTTCCCCTCGGGCCCTTCGGATTTTGATATACTCTACCAGGATAATGGAGGAGTTGACCACTGTGCCCGCCAGCATGATGATGGAGACCAGGGACAGCATTGAGATATCCCGTCCTGTCAATGGCAGGCCGAACAAGGAGCCGGTGAAGGCTACCGGAAGAATCAGCATAACCATGACGGGCATCAGGAAGGATTCGAACTGCACTGCCAGTACGAAGTAAACCAGCAGCAGCGCCGCGGCAAGGGCCAGCAGCAAATCGCCAAAGCTCTCCATCATGGTTTCGTAAGAACCGTCGGTCTCCACGGCATAGCCCTGGGGGAATGTGTAGTTATTCAGAATTTCCCAGATCGCCACCGTCATAGCGGCGGTGTCACCGCTGATGGAATCGCCGGAAATGGTCACCTGACGGGTCTGATTAGAACGGGTGATGGTTTGGGGGGCCTGCTCAATGGCAACCTCGGCTACAGAGGAAAGCGGAACCGTCCCGCCGAAGGCGGATGGCACGCCCATGGACCGCAGGGCATCCAGACTCTGGGAGGCTGCGCCGCTGCCCCGGACGACTACATTCAGTTCCCGCCCCGCGATAGTAACCTTGGTGGCCGTGGAGCCGGTGAGCTCCGAACGGACTGCTGCGCCGATGGAGGCGGCAGTCAAGCCGTATTGAGCCGCGGCTTCCCGGTTGACAGAGACCTTTACCTGGGGGATTTCTTCACTGAGGGAGCTGGTGACGTTCACTGCATCGGGCAGGGCGGAAATCTGATGGATGAGATCGTCTGCCAGGAAGGCAAGGGTTTCATAATCGTCCCCGGAGATGACCACGGCAATGTCGCCGCCGCCGCCCATCATGGCTTCGGAATCCGAGGCAGAGACTGTGATTTCACAGCCTGCGATGTCCTGGAGCGCTTCCCGGAGGACCACGGCAATGTCGTTGCTGCTCCGCTGGCGCTGGGACTTCGAGCCAATGTCCATCATCATAGTGACAGACTCATTGGAAGCGATGTAAAACATCTCTTCAATCTCCAGGACCTCTGCCTCTACGATGGAGGACACGCGGTCCGCGATAACGGATGTCTCGTTGAGCTGGGACCCGATAGGCATGCTGATACTGAGATTGACCATTCCCTGATCCATATCGGGAGTCAGCACCATTTTTGTGTTCACCAGCGTAATGCCGAAAATAATTACCAGAGCAAAGGAGGCTGCCATTCCGAGGAACAAATGACGAATAAAAAAGTTCAGAGTTTTCAGATAGAACGCACTGATCTTTTCGGTCAGCCTCTTCAAGGGACCGGACTGCTTTCCGGCCCGTTTCTCTTGCCGGCGGCGGACTTTTTCCTCGTCCAGGGTGAAATAGCAAAGAAGAGGCACCAGAGTCAGGGAAATGACCAGGGATGCAAAAATCAGGGAGGCAATCGTAAGGCAGAAATCCTTAAACATCATTCCGGCCATGCCCCCGGTGAGGGCCAGGGGAACAAAGACCGCTTCGGTGGTGAGGGTGGAGGCGAGAACGGAGCTTGTCACTTCACTTGTACCCTCAATGCAGGCGCTCTCCCGGCTGTGTCCCTCAGCGGAAAAGCGGTAGATATTTTCCAGAACCACGATGGAATTGTCTACGATCATGCCTACGCCCATAGCGATGCCGCCGAGAGACATCATGTTCAGCGTCAGTCCAAAGGCGTTCATCAACAGGAATACCGTCAGGATGCAGATGGGCATGGATATGGCGATGGTAAGCGTAGCTCCGCCCCGGCGAAGGAAGAGCAGAACCACGATGGCTGCCAGCAGAACGCCTTGCAGAATATTCTGATAAGCGGCGTCCACAGTCTGGTTGATGTAGTCGCTGGCAAGGTAAGGGGCGGCGTAGCGAAGGCTGGGATTATCGGGCTTCAGGCTCTCCAGCCGCTTTATCACCTGCTCGGAGACATAGACCTCATTGGCGGAGGACTGCTTGGAGACCTGGAGCACGACGCAGGCGGCCTCGCCGGATTTTGCCATGGCATCCATGTCCTTATCTTCCAGTGTGATATTCGCCACCTCGGAGAGGCGGACGGCTCCGCCGGTGGGAAGGGAAAGGATCATATTTTGTACGTCTTCCACCGTTTGGAATTTGGCATCTGTGCTGACCGTGAGCTTCTTGGAGCCGTTGTTCAGGCTGCCGCCGGGATAGATCAGGTTCTGCCCGGCCAAAAACTGGGAGACATAAGAGGTGGAGAGTCCATAGCCTGCCGCCCGTGTGGGATCCAATTCCACGGCAATCTGCTGGCTGATGCCGCCGTTTACCGTTACCTGGGCCACGCCGTTGATGCGCTCCAGAGCAGGTACCACTACGTCATCCGCCAGAACCTGAAGCTGGCTGAGGTCTTCACCCATCAGGGCAATCATGGCGGTGGGCATCAGGGCGCTGAGATTCATATTAATGATAACGGGATCTATGGCGTCCTCCGGGAGGCTCACCATATCGAATTGCTCCCGAAGCTTTGTGGCGGCAATGTCCAGGTCTGTGCCTTCCACGTAAGTGATTTGAATTTGGCTGACGCCGTCGGAGGAGGTGGAAGAAATTTCGTCTACGCCGGGCACGGACATAATGGCGCTTTCCAGGGGCCGCGTTACCAATTCCTCAATATCACTGGGATTGGCCCCGGTATAATAGCAGGCGACTACGGCCATAGGCATTTCCATCTCCGGCATCAGAGCCATCTGGAGCTGCGTGGCGAACATCAGGCCGAAGACGCAGATCAGGATACTTGCCAGAATGGTCGCAACTTTATGCTGAATGCTTGCTTTGGCAATATTCATGTTGTTCCTCCCGGCCCTGTCAGCCCTCGGGGCCGGCGGCTTCACCGGATTCCGTATTCCCGGCGGCATCCGGACTGGAGACAATGCGCACCGGATCGCCGTCGTTTAAGTATGCCTGGCCTACTGTGACCAGCTGCTGGCCTGCGGTAAGGCCGGAGAGAATTTCGGTCACACCATTGCCGGTGAGACCGGCGGTTACTTCTACATATTTGGCGGCATTGTTTTCCACAAGGAAGACATACTGGGTTTCCCCACGGGTGAGAATAGCCTGGGTGGGGATGACAATGGCGTTCTCCGACACGTCGGTGTGGAAGGTGACGTCGGCGAACATACCTGCCAGCAGTCCGGCAGCATCGGCTGGAATCGCAAGTGTGACTGCGTACAGCCGGGTCTGCGGATTAGCGGTCTGGTCCACGGAGCGGATAACGGCGTCGAAATTTTGCTCTGCGGCGCTGACAGTAACGGAAGCGGTGTCACCGGCGGAGAGCTTGGGTACCAGCGCTTCGGAGACCTGGACGGAAATTTTCAGCTGCGCTACCCCGTCAATGACCGCCACAGGAGAGGCGCTGGAGATAAAGCCGCCTTCCACTGCGTTGAAGACGGTGAGAACGCCGGAGACGGGGGCAATGACATTGCCTCTGGCATCTACATTTTCCAGCACGGTGTTGAGCTGTTCCACATTGGACAGGGCGTTCTGCATGCCCGCCTCAAGCTGGGAGAGGGTGGAGTCCCTCTGAACGAGGGTGGTTTGCAGCTGAAGCTCCGCCTGGTCAATTTCCACCTGGGAGGAGGCTCCAATCTCAAAAAGCTCCTTTAGATCGCTTACATTTTTCTCCAGCAGGGCAATCTGCTTTTCAAATACCGCCGCTTGGTCGTTGTAGCTTTGTACGGAGGAACGGTAGCTGATGCTGGCGGCGCTGTAAGAGGACAGTGTGCTGCTCAGGTCCAGAGTGCACAGGGCATCTCCGGCCGTTACTTCATCTCCTGTTTCAAAATGGACCGCTGTGCATTTCGCGTTGGCGGCCACCATGACAGGGGTTTGCTCCTCTACGACAATCTGTCCGGAGACGGTGTTTTCTGCTGCGATGCCGCCAGAGGTGATTTCTTCCACCTGGACGGCAATGCCCGAGGCAGACGCCTCCTCCTGGGGCGGCGCTTCATCTGATCCGCCGCCGCAGGCGGGGAGGGACAGCAGCAAAAGAAGCGCCGTCAGAAGAGCGGCAATAGATTTGGGTTTCATGTGATTCCTCCTGTTATTCTCGAGTTGAATCCGGCATTTTTTAAGCGGGCTCTCCGGCTTTGGTTTCATGTTGAAAGCCGGCGGAATGTTCGAATGGGAAATATCCGGCAAAGGGGCGCCTTGGCATGCCTCGGGGACGGGCTAGTTCAAAATGCCGTGTTCCGCTGCCCAGCGGTAGCTGTTATAAGAGGCAAAAAGATTCTCAGACGCTGTGCGGACAGCCTCCTTTGCCTCATTCAGGCTGTCCTCCGCCTTCAGCAGAGCGTTGTGAGAGATGTTTCCCTGCCGGTATTTCAGCTCCATGGAGGCATAAGTTTTTTCTTGGAATGCCAGGGATACCTGGGCTGCGTCCAATATCTGCTTATTGTCGTTTACCTGACTGTAAAGCGTACGGAACTTCAGCTCGTAGTTTTGAACGGTGTTTTCATATGTATATTTTGCGGCCTGGTAGCTGTTCCGCGCGGCCATGGCGGCGTTGCCCGCAAAGCCGGGCTGAGAAAGAGGAGAATAGGAATCCGAGAGCTCCTGGTTCGCGGCATAGAGCTCATAGCTGGCCTTCTTCGCGGCGGCCAGGTCCGCTTCCAGGTCCATGGAGGCAAGCTGCGCGCCGGTTACGGCAGGAACGCCGCCCAGCTTGATATTTCCGGTTTGTTCTGCTCCCAGCATCAGTTCCAGCTGAACTTTGTAAACACGGATGTTCATTCGCAGTGTTTCCAGTCCGCTGGACAAAGAGGAGCGCCCCGCTTTTGCTTCGGAGAGCTGGAGCGCGGAAATCTGTCCCAGCTTATAGCGGAGCGCAAGCTCCTCCAGCGTTCGGTCCAGAGCTGCAAGCTGGCGTACCAGCGCGGCTTCCTGCGTTTCCATGGATACCAGGGCGGTATACATGCTCTCTCCGGCCATAATGATTTGGTCCTGAAGGTTCTTCAGCTGCCGAATAGTCCCGGCGTTGGTTCTTTGCAGCTTACCCTTCTTCAAATCTTCGAACTGCTTCTCAACCGCATTGTAGCTCTGCTCCAGCTCAGCGGCGGCGGAGCCGCCCTGCCCCATCTGAAACAGCAGATACTGGCCCTGATTGATGGAGTTCAGGGAATTGCGCAGATCTTCATACAACTCGTCGTAGTCGTAATTTTCCAGTGTCTCCACATTATGCTGAAGGCTGAGTACCTGCAGGTTTTTTTCCCGCATTCTCCGCTCCATGTTGGCGAAGCTCACTTCGCCCAGGGGGTCCGGCGTCAATTCCGAGGCATCCTCGCCATCCGGTCCTGCGGGAGAGGCGGGAGGCTCCGGCGCTTCGCTCTTTTCCGAGGGCTCGGCTGCTTCCGCTTTTTCAAAAGATTCCTCTGTTTCTTGAAGAGGGGCTTCCGTATCGGTTCGCTGAATGCTTTCAGCATTCTCTGGCGCCTGGTCCCGGCTTCCTGCCGCCAGAACCGGGATTCCGCACAGGGCCAAGGCCAACAGCAGCGCGATCCATTGTTTCCTCATGTGGTCCTCCTTAATATGTAGTCTCCGTCCGTGTCAAGGCCGGATCCCTCCGGTCCCTGAGAGGTGTTTCCTGTCTCTTTTACACCTTCCACCAGGGGGAAAGTCAAGAAAAATTTCAGGGACATTCGCCTGCTCTCAAGCAGCCATGCTTGACAATTTCCAGTTTTGCCGCTAATTCTTCCCGGTAGAGCTCCCGGTCCTCAGGGCAGAGCATGGCGTCCATGCAGGCGCTGCCCAAGGCGGCCATCAGCAGGCAGAAAACGATCCTGCCATATTCCTGGCGGGGTTCCCGAAGGGCGGAGAGATCGGTCAGGTCCCAGAGCCCGTCCAGCAGACGCTGCCCCGGCCGGGTGGGAATAAACTTCTGAATGTCTACGCCCTGGTTATTCCGAATGAAGTTCATGCATCGTTCCATCACCGGGTCCGGAAGGGCTTCCTGGGATGTCATGCGGTCGAAGCAGTCCAGCTGGGCTTGAAAGATGTCCCCACCGTTGGCCTTCAGCACCCGGCGGTATTCCTCCTTGACGTGGTTTCGCACTTCTTCCAAAAGGTAGGCGAACAGATCCTCCTTATCGGTGAAGTACTGGTAGAAGCTCCCCCTGGGAATACCCGCCCGGCGGACGATTTGATTAATGGAAACGTCGGTAAAGCGGGCCCCGGCAAACTCCTCCCAAGCGGCGTCGAGGAAGCGACGCCGCTTTTCCTCCGGCAGCCGGAGGAATGTCTCTGTACACATATGAATCCCTCACAACAAAAATGACAAGTTGTCACTTTATGACAAGCTGTCATTCATTATAGTCAGGGCTAACGCCTCTGTCAACCGTTTTGTGCCTCCGGGGACGTTAAGTTTCTGTGAATAAAGAAGTGAGGCCGCCGTCCAGGAGGAGGACGGCGGCCGGGCGTTCAGTATTTCTTATCCAGCAGCCGGTAGAGCACCCATCCGGCGAGAATCTGGAACACCATGTAGCCCGCCAGAAACAGGATCAACAGGCGGCTGGCGCTTTCCTCCACAATCCCCAGCTTTCCGAGAATGGAAAAGGCGCTCGTCGATACCGCCGCGGCCAGCAGCCCGAGGGTATAGGCCATGTGCCCGGACTTGTTCCGCAGCATCTCCTTCCGCTCGTCCCGGAGCTCGATCTGCTCCTCCTCAAAGTGCCTTTGGCAAGAGTCGGCGGTTTCCAGCTTTGTCCATTTGATATACTTATAAACCTGCATCGCGCCGGGCACGGCAAGCGCGCCGCTAAAACCGCAGAGGATGCTGTCCACAGGCGTATTCCAGAAAACGGCCGTAGCAAAGCAGGCAAGACCCAAGGTAATCATGCCCAGTCCGGTCCAAAGATAGCTCTTTTTCATTGCGCACCGCTCCTTTCATAGACAAAAATCTCCTCAATGGGGAGTCCAAAAAAATCCGATATCGCAAAGGCCAGCTCCAGGGATGGGCTGTAGCGCCCGGTCTCGATGGAACTCACTGTCTGCCGGGAAACCCGGATGGCCCTGGCGAATTCTTCCTGCCGCAGGCCCCGGCCTTTCCGCAGCTCTTCCACGCGGTTCTTCATAGCCGCCTCCTTTTGTGGAAAGGTCCCTTTACAAACAAGAGCGGCCGTCTCCCGATATGTAAAGCTTCCTTTACCAATAAGCTATCACAGCCCGCAAGATTTGTCAAGGGTCCTTTACATGAAATTTCCTCGCCTTGCAATTTCCCCGGCCCTGTAGTATCATAGAGAAACTGCTGAACGGAAAAGGGGACTGCCCATGAAACGAATTTTCCCCGCCCTCTGCGCCCTGATGCTTCTGACCGCCTGCGGCCTGGAGCTGCCGGAGACATCAGGCCGCCTTCAGATAGTGACGACTGTCTTCCCGGCGTACGATTTTGCCCGCTCCGCCGCCGGGGGGCTGGCGGACGTAACGCTGCTGCTGCCCCCCGGTGTGGAAAGCCATTCTTATGAGCCCACTCCGGCGGACATTCTCCGGGTCCAGCGCTGTGATCTTTTCATTTACCTGGGCGGTGAATCTGACGCTTGGGTGGATACGATTCTCTCCGCTGTTGAACCGTCGGGAGATGTCCTGCGGATGATTGACTGTGTGGATCTATTGGAGGAGGAGACCGTGGAGGGAATGCAGGGAGGCCATGAACACGATCACGAAGGAGACCATGACCACCTGGGAGAGGTGGTGGGCATGGATGAGCATG
>CAJTJA010000084.1 GCA_910576845.1 uncultured Oscillibacter sp. | reverse complement strand
TTTGCCTCCGACGTCAGATCAGTTGCGATTTTGATATGCTGTGCGATGGTGCTGGGGTGGGAGCCTGTTACGCTGGCGGTGTCCTCTATGAAGGACTTCCTCGTGGATTGCAATTTGCAATCCACGTTGTTTCCCTTCGCCTTGTTCATACCAATCGCCTGCGCGGTCCCTGCCTTGGTTTCGGGATAGAGCATTTCATAAATGTCCTTGCGCCGCCTATACAGATCACCGATTTCCAGCGGGGAGAGGTTTGCCCGCGCAAAGTTCTCGTCAAGCTCGGCCAGCTCCGCCGCCATACCCTCCAAGCCGGTGACCGTACACTCGACATCTATCCAGCCCAGCAGCTTCACAGCCTCCAGCCGGTGTAGTCCCGCCACCAGGGTATAGTCCCCGGTCAGCGTGATCGGATTCAGCAGGCCGATTTCCGAAATGCTGAACGCAAGTTCCTCAATGTCATGTTCCAAAGCGGCGCGCCGCCCGGGATTCACCTTGATTTCGTCAATTCTGACATTCATGCTCAATGTGCCATCCCTCGTTTCTGCCAGATAATATCGTAGCCGAGTACATCGGCCAGTTCAATCGCCTCGCTGTACCGCAGGGTGCCGCGCTTGAGCTTGTCTGAAAGATTGGGGACGCTGGCGCTCCGGCCGTGGACAACAGCCAGCGTCCGAACGACTTCACTCATAGTCGTGCCTTCCTGCACGATATAAGCCTTTATTTCGTTGCGTATGTTTATGCTGCGTTTTCTCCTAACTTTTAGTATGATTGCCGTTCATACCTGAAACCCGTTCCTGCCCCTGGCTTTCAGCGGCGTTTCGTTCCCGTTGGTACGCTTCGTCGTCGCAAGCTCCGTATCGTTCGTCTCGCCGCAAGCGGCAAAGCTCATTCACTTCGCTGCTCCTGCTCCCCCCCACATGACCCGCTTCGCTGGGCTCATGTGGGGACCCCTTCATCGCGTACTTCGCAGGGGAGCATATCCGTTTCAGACGGTCATGCGGTTGTCAAGGTGCGTGGGTATCACTGCATGACATATCATACTAAAAATTTTCGCCCTTTCCCGTATATCCAAGAGGTAGGAAACCGGCCCCAAAACAGGCAAATTTCCACGCTTATGGAAATCTGCCCGTAAACTTCATAATTCGATGGATGATTGCTCTTTTCTGTGCTATAATTTGTCTCTAAAAGGCGAAGGAGGCATAGTGATGGACGATATGATACTTACGATCACGGCGCGCCTGAAGGATTTGCGGAAGAAGCGCGGCCTTACACTGGAGACACTGGCGGAGGCCACCAAAATTTCAAGGCCCGCTCTTGGCACATATGAGACCGGCGACTTCAAGGACATAAGCCCTTTCAGCATCGTGAAGCTGGCGAAGTTTTACGGTGTGACCACGGATTACCTCATGGGCGTGAGTAATCTGGAAAAAGAGGCTGACACAGAGATACAAGAATTGCGCCTGACCAACGAGGCCCTTAACGCACTAAAGACTGGAGGTTTCAGCGGAACGCTGCTGTCTGAGATCATAAGCCATAGAGACTTCCAGCGGTTGATGGTGGACATGGAGATTTTTGCTGACCACATAGCCGGTATGCAGATCGACAATTTGAACAGTACCATGGGTACAATACGGGGTATTGTGCAAAAGCAGTACCATCCAGACGAAAACGAATTATTTTATCGTACCCTTGAATTAGCGAAGATTCCTGCGGATGAGTACGTTGGTTCCGTTCTCCGGGAGGATTTGACCGGCATCCTGCGTGACATACGCGCGTCCCATTCCAAGCCCGCCAAGAGTGGAACTGCCCTATCCTCGCTTGTGGCCATAGAGAAATTTCAAAAGAAGGTTCAGTCCGTTATTGAAAGGAAAGGGAGTTCAGAGGAACAGGCCGCAAAGGTATATCTGGCTGCATGGGCATCGACTACGACAGTCTGACACCAGAAGAGTTTGTGGTGCTGATTGGAATATTAGGGCCTGTTCACATAAGGCCAAACACACATCTTTCCGGCAAATTTTGCCGTCTGCGGCGTTAAAAATTTTTGACGCACGCCAGTGCGCCTGCAAATTTTTGCCTTGCAGCCGGCGAAAATTTGCTCGAAAATCTGCGCATTTGTCTTATGTGAACAGGCCCTAGAGAAGTCCAAGTTTAAGGAGAACAGCATCAGCCGAAGGGGGAAGAAACGGCCCACACCACAGAAAAGCGCAAAAAATAAAGAGTGTGCCTGGCCCAGCTTCCAGGCTGAGCCAGGCACACTCTTCGTAATGTCTGTAATCCAATATGCCATCAGGCGCGGTAAGGCTTGTCCACTTCGGGACTGGAAAAAGCAACAATTTGATTTGCAAAAACGCAAAATGGGCGGAGAATGGAAATTTATCCATTCTCCGCCCTTTTTTATTCGCCCAATCCTGCCTGACAGATGCCGTAATCGTAATTTTTCCGGATTACTGTTTTACGGACACCTACCTAAAGCAGCGGCGGGCCTTTTTCAAATGTCAGACATACTTTTTGGATAGCCTGAGCGGCTGTTTAAAACTTCACCGAAGCTCTGGAAACTTATGATTTGAATGGCGCGGGAAATCCTTTCTTTCCATTAAAGCGGTTTTCACATTATTGAAAGGTGAGCCGGAATTCTGCGCCAGGGTCTCCGGCGAAGACGATCAATCCGTCTTCCGGCAGTTCTGCGAAGCTGTCATTCCACAAGACGGAGGAGGCGGTTACGGTGCCCTTGCTGTCATAGAGCCAGAAGCCGGCGTTTTCCGGCAGCTGTACGGTGAGCTTTTTCCCGGCAGCCGTGCCGTCTATATGATACCAGCAGGCGTATCCGTCCGGCTGAATGGTGCAGACGGCGCGGTTGTCCTCACCGGCGGCAAGCGTAGGAATAGTGCTCATGTCCATGGACAACATGCTGTTTGACTGATGCAGCCAGAGATTGCCCTGTTCATCCCGGCGGAACTCCAGGTCATAACCGTCCCTTCCCGCGTTGCCGGGAACCTGGGGGACATAGCGGGCGTGGTCCTTATCCACGATCTGCAAGGCGCCGACATAACCGGGAGCAAATTCGGCTTTCCCTTCCAGAGCAGCTTCCGCAGCGAAGATCGCCCCCAAGGAGAGATATGTCTGAGCGCTGTAGCGCTCGTTCATAGGCAGGACGGCTGTTTTGCTCATCAGCTTTTCCCAGTGCTGCTGGAGCTCGGAAGAGATGGTATGTTCCGGAAGCTTCATGGCGGCGTAATTGGAAGATGGCAGGCCGCCAAGAGAGGGAAGACTGGTAAAGGCCTGCTGGTGAAGGTACGTTTGGCCGTTGTCCTCTTTGACAAGGCGCAGGGCGGAGACATTGTTTTCATCGCGGAAGGAGCCGTCGCTGTAATAAGTAAAGACCGAGTCCGGAACCTGGGGCATATTCAGATAGTGCATAGTCAGCTTTCCGGATTCGGTAATATCCACCTTGTAGACATACAGGGAACCGTAGTAACCGGACAGCTCTGTCAGCTCCTTGGGCATGGCGGCGGGTTTGGCCTCAGGGAGCACAATCGGGCTTTCATCCACATTTACGCCTTTTTCCCGCAGTGCCGCAATCAGCATCTGGGATGCCGCCATTTCATTGTAAGTGGACACGCCGCCGGAACTCAGGACTGCCGCCGCCATGCCATGCTCCGGAAGAATTACCAGCCCGGCATGATAATATTGGGTATCGCCGCCTTTGACAAGAGCGGAGATGCCGCTTTGAGAGAAGGGAAACCAATCTACGCTGTCCCAGCCCAGTCCGAAGGACAGGGCGTCCGGTCCCCGCTCTGGCCAGATGCCTTTGGCATATTCCGGGGCGGCCATAGCTTTGAGAGAGTCCTTTTTCAAAAGAGTTTCTTTGGTCA
This sequence comes from uncultured Oscillibacter sp., assembly GCA_910576845.1. GTDB lineage: Bacteria > Bacillota > Clostridia > Oscillospirales > Oscillospiraceae > Oscillibacter. Next base: position 4,833 of record CAJTJA010000084.1, on the reverse strand, counting down.
GGGCCCCGCCGAAAGCGGCCAGGTCCTCTGCCGTGGCGTAGATACCGCCGGTGCCCACTACGCCGAGACAGTCCAAGGGAAGAGGGCGGGTGCCGCCCGCCTGGTAAATGCGTGCGATATCGCTTTTTGCGCCGCCTGTCAGGAGTTCATCCGGGAAATAGGTTTTCTTCAGGCCGGCGGGGTCAAAAATGTGGGAATGGAGGCGGTCCTGAAAATTGGTGTCTGTCACCGCTTCCACCACCAGCTGGGCCAAGGTGAAGCCGTCGTTGCAGTAAACGCTGTATGCGCCGGGGTCCGCCTTCAGCCGCTGAGAGGCGAGGCGCTCCAGCAGCTGGTCCGTGGCGAAAGAACTGGCGTCATCAAAGAGCAGGCCGCTGCCCATGGAAGACCCCATAAGGCCGGAGGAGTGGTTCAGCAGCATGCGGACGGTGATGTCCTTATACCGGGGGTCTGCCATTTTAAACTCCGGCAGGTACTTGACTACGGGCTGATCCAGATCCAGCTTTCCCGCTTCCGCTAACTGCATGACAGCTGTGGTAGTGTAAATTTTGCTGACAGAACCGATGCCGTAAATGTCGCCGCCCGCAGGCTGTTGGGGCTGTCCCTCGGCGGGGGTGTTGGCTTGAGAACCGGAAACGGCAATTTCTCCGTTTTGCCACAGCGCCCAGGAAATCTGAGTAGCGCCGCCATAGGTCATGGCTGCCGCCGAGGCCTCCTGAGCAGCCGTTTTCAAGTCCTTCGTTTCCTCCGCCGCCAGGGCCGGGACAGAGAGACTGAGGCTCAGGGCCAGGACCAGCAGCAGGGCGCTGAGCTTCTTGCGCATTTGTTTTGTGTTCATGATCTGTTCCTTTCCCGCTCCAGGAGCTGTCTTCCGGAGCGCTGCTGAGATTGCATGGTTTAGGATACACCTTCCATAAGGGGGAATGTCAAGGGGGGAACTGTAAATTTTGTGTCGCTCGGCCCGTTGAAGAAGCGTGGGAGAAAATACTTTGCTGAATTCTGGAGACTAACACAAGAATACGTCCCGCATATGCTAAAGTCAAGAAAAATTCTGCTCTTTAAAGAACTGCGGGGCGGTCGTAAAAATTTATCAATACAAGGAAAAGAACCATATTTCCGGAGATCGCATTCGGGAGGCCGGGATAAAGCGCCGGCTGATACAGGAGGATTTGGCGGCAAAGGGGGCAGAGGGAAGGGACCCTCCTGAGGCGGGACAGTATCAGCCGGATCGAAATGGGGGCGCGGCTTGCTGGAGATTATGAGCTACTGATTTTGCCCGAGTGCCGGGAGTGACGGCAGAGTGGCTGCTGAGAGGAGAAGCGAACCTTGACTCCTGGGCCGAAACGTGATATACTTCCGCCTGAATAAACCGGAAGGGGTGAAAAAGTGAGACTGATTTCCTGCTGAACGCCAATTGAGATTGGATACCGGCGCCGCTTAAGCGGAGCCGGAGCGGCGTTGCGCCGCTAAGCGGGAAAACGGTTACTCACCTCCAGCCCTTGTGTCATATACCGTCAGGCCGTCTGTGTTCAGAACGGCTTGTGCTGTGATGGGCCGCGGGAGGCTTTTCCCGCGGCCCTTTTTTGGTTTCCGCTGCGTTCAAATGCGGCGGAAATCGATGCCGTGGTTTGCGGCTGCTGCCGCAGGCCGCTTGTAGTACTACAGCAAGGAGATGACACATATGTCTATGATTCGGGCGGAAGGCCTGACATTTTTCTATCCCGGCAGTCCTGATCCGGTGTTTGAGGATGCCAGTTTTCAGATCGACACCGACTGGCGGCTGGGCCTTATCGGCCGGAACGGCAGAGGGAAGACCACGCTTCTGCGGCTGCTGGCGGGGGAGTATCCCCATGAGGGGACGCTGCTCTCGCCGACTTCCTTTGACTATTTTCCATGTCCTGTCCCGGAGCCGGAGCGGCTGACGGCGGAGGTGCTGGAGACCGTCTGCCCTGAAGCGGAGAGCTGGCGGTTCTCCAAGGAGCTGTTTCTCCTGGGTGTAGAGGAAGAGGCTCTTTGGAGGCCCTTCAACACCCTCTCCAACGGGGAACGGACCAAGGTGCTCTTGGCAGCCCTGTTTCTCCGGGAGGGGGGCTTCCCCCTTATTGATGAGCCCACTAATCACCTGGATGCCCAAGGGCGGGAACTGGTTTCAGCCTACCTCCGGCGGCAGAGGGGATTTATTTTGGTGTCCCATGACCGCCGTTTTCTGGATGGCTGCGTGGATCACATCATGGCCCTGAACCGGGCGAATATTCAGGTTCAGGCGGGGAACTACAGCAGCTGGAAGGAGAATTTCGACCGCCTTGAGCAGTTCGAGGAGGCGAAGAATGACCGTCTTCGGAAAGATATCCGCCGGCTGCAAAAGGCGGCCCGGAGGACGGCTGTCTGGTCCGACCGGGTGGAGGCATCCAAGATCGGAGCCGCCGACAAAGGCTATATTGGACACAAATCCGCCAAAATGATGAAGAGGGCCAAGAGCCTGGAGGCCCGGCAGGACAAAGCCTTGGAGGAAAAACAGGGTCTCTTGAAAAACCGGGAGGCGGCAGAGGCGCTGAAGCTCAGCCCTCTGGCGCATCATGCCCGGCAGTTGGTTCGGTGCTTGGAGCTGTCCCTTTGGTATGGGAACCGCCGGGTCTGCGGCCCTGTGCGCTTCACTGTGGAACAGGGGGAAAGGGCGGCGCTGGTGGGGCCAAACGGCAGCGGAAAGAGCAGCCTCCTAAAGTTGATTCTGGGGCAGGATATCCGGCACGACGGAGAGCTGTCACTGGCTCCGGGGCTGAAAATCTCCTATGTGCCTCAGGATACCTCCTTCCTTCGGGGGCCCTTGGGAGACTTTATTCTGGAGCGGGGCATTGACGAGAGCCTGTTTAAAGCTGTTTTGCGGAAGCTGGGCTTTTCGCGGGAGCAGTTTGACCGGAATATGGAGGATTTTTCCGGAGGGCAGAAGAAAAAGGCGCTCATTGCCGCCAGTCTCTGCCAACGGGCTCATTTGTATGTATGGGATGAGCCTCTGAATTTTATTGACATTGACTCCAGGCTCCAGATTGAAGAGCTGCTGCGGGACTTTGCCCCCACTATGGTGTTTGTGGAGCATGATCAAGCCTTTCAGGAAGCGGCGGCGTCGAAGATTATTCAATTGTATAGTTAACACGGTTTAAAAGAAGGAGATGCTTTTTTAACCGGAGGACCAAAGGCCTGCCGGGTCGCAGAGAGGCCGCGTGTTTCCTATGAAGTCAAGCACAAAAAGCTGCGTATGCGGCTTGCGGCTCCGTGGGGCAGTGCGGCGCTGAAAAAAATCCTTTGGATACTTTTTAACTGCGCTGACGTAAGTGTACAGGGCCCTGGAAGCTCCCGTTGGCGGGCGCTTCCAGGGCCCTGTTTAAATCATCGCCACAACCAGCCACAAAAGACCGATTGCCGCCGCGCCGGTGAGGGTATATACTGCTGGACTCAGATCCCGCCAGGCCCGGCTGAATTTTCCGTGATCTCCCCCGGCGTAGTTTCGGGCTATCCGGCGGGCTTCCTCCACCAGTTCCCGGGAGGTGACGCCTTCTCCGGCGGCGTCGTTTCGCACGATGAAAATCGCCTGCTCAAAAAAACGCTGGTCCGGAGAGTCTACCACGACTACTCGTCTGGAAATGCCTTTCACCATCTCGCAAATATGCCTCCTGTCAGTAATGCTTTCAGTTTTCCAACGGCAGGGGGAATTTATACCTGAAAAGGAAAAATAGGAGAGGCTTCAGCCTCTCCTATGTGTTCATTTCATCAGCTCATACATGACCGCCTTGATGGTGTGCATCCGGTTTTCGGCCTCGTCGAAGACGATGGATTGGGGCGACTCGAACACCTCGTCCGTCACCTCCATAGCCTCCCGGTCAAAGAGTTCGCCCATCTCTCTGCCAACCTTCGTTTTGTGGTCGTGGTAGGCGGGGAGACAGTGCATGAAGCGGCACTGAGGGCCGGCGGCGTCCATCAGGTCCTTTGTTACCTGATAAGGACCCAGGGCGGCAATGCGCTCCGCCCAGACATCCGCCGGTTCGCCCATGGATACCCAGACGTCTGTGTACAGTACATCCGCTCCCTTTACTGCCTCCAAGGGGGCCGGGAGGAATTCCAGCACAGCGCCGGTGTTCTTGGCGATGGCCTGGCAGGTTTCCACCAGGGACGGGTCCGGCAGGTATGCCTCAGGGGCGCAGGCTACAAAGTGCATTCCCATTTTGGCGCAGCCAACCATGAGGGAGTTCCCCATATTGAAACGGGCATCCCCCAGGTAAACCAGCTTCACGTCCCTGAGCTTCCCAAAATGCTCTTGGATGGTAAGAAAGTCTGCCAGAATCTGGGTGGGATGAAACTCATTGGTAAGGCCGTTAAAGACGGGAACACCGGCGTAAGCTGCCAGCTCCTCCACAATGGACTGTCCGAAGCCCCGGTACTCGATGCCGTCGTACATGCGGCCCAGCACCCGGGCGGTGTCGGCAATGGACTCCTTCACGCCGATCTGAGAGCCGGTGGGTCCCAGATATGTACTGCCCATTCCCAAATCCTGAGCGGCCACCTCAAAAGCACAGCGGGTCCGGGTAGAGGTTTTTTCAAAAATCAGGGCCACATTTTTCCCCTCCAGATATTTGTGGGGAATCCCGGCCTTTTTCTTGGCTTTCAGGTCTGCGGCGGTGTCTAAAAATTGCTGAATTTCGGCGGGAGTGAAGTCCAGCAGCTTGAGGAAATGCATCTGGTTTTCCATGGGTGGAATCCTCTCTTTCATCGGTTTTTGGGGGGTACTTTTACAGTCAATGAGCTGAAAAGAAGCGGATGCTGCTTTTCTATTGTGCTGAC
>CAJTJA010000083.1 GCA_910576845.1 uncultured Oscillibacter sp. | reverse complement strand
AACGACCTGACCAAGAAGGCGGACGGCTCCGCTTCGGACGTGGCCAACATCAACTTCGGCGGTAACGCCATGATGGAGTGGCCCAAGATCTATGTCAAGCGGTGGGAGAGCGGCGGCGTGTACCACTTCCGGTGTTCGGACGTGAAAGTAGACGCTGACTACGAGTGCTGGAGCAACTACGACAAGAACAACAAGGAGATCCCGCACTTCTACACGTCTATCTTCTTCGGTTCCAAGGACAGCTCCAACCGGCTGCGCTCCATCAGTGGTCAGGCCAACATGGTTTCGCAGACGGCGCAGACCGAGGTGACCTACGCCAAGGCCAACGGCGCTGATATTTGGTACACCGAGGTGCTGGCGGACCGTATGCTCATCAATGACCTGCTGACCATGATGTTCAAGAGCACCGACCTCCAGGCCACGGCCGGATACGGTGTTTGCAGCGCGAGCGCCGCCATTGCCCCGGGGACGATGAACACCAAGGGCATGTTCTGGGGCTCCAATGATAAGACGTCCGGCGTCAAGGTCTTTGGCATGGAGCACTGGTGGGGGAACATTTTCCGCCGTATTGCCGGATGGAGTATCTCGGCCGGCGTTCAGAAGGTGAAGATCACCAGAGGCACCAAGGACGGCACGACCGCCGCTGACTACAACTTTGACGGCAATGGGTACAAGACCATCTCGGGAGTGACCCTGACCAAGAGCGGGTACATCAGCAAGATGAAGACCGAGCCCTTTGGCCGGTTCCCGATGGCTGCGGATGGTTCTTCCACGACCAACGAGGCTGACTATGTGTGGGCGGACAGTGGTTCCGGCTATTACGCCTTTGTCGGCGGTCGCTGGCACAGTGACCTGCGTTGCGGTCCGTTCTCCGCGTTTCTTTATAATTCGCCGTCCTATGCGAGCGCCAACGTCGGCGCGGCCCTCTCTTGTAAACCACTTGCGGCGGCGTAGCCGCCTAAAGGAGAGGTCTGGAGAACCTTGGGTCTCCGGGAGAACGAAATTCAAAATGGAGCAGACAGCTCCATAGGAAACGCATTGGGGAGGGTTGAAAGATACCTCCCCCCCCCCCCTTAAAAATTCTTAGGGGTATGTACCGCGCCTCGCGCCTATGTCGGCGGTAACTGGAACAATGACCTGAATTGCGGTCCGTTCTACGCGAATCTTTATAATTCGCCGTCCAATACGAACACCAACATCGGCGCGGCCCTTTCTTACCTGAGCAAACCCTGATTTCTATAATGCGGTACATATCGCTGCTGAACGCAGTAAGGGGAGGAGCTTTGCCGGCTTCTCCCTTTCCTCACCGCTTGGTGAAAATTAACTCGGTGCAAGCACCCGTTAGTATCTGAAAGAGGCGAACGCGGGTGAGAGGATAAGAGAGTAATGAAATCCTACAAACACTTGTTTGACATCTGCATATCGGAAGAAAACCGCCGCAGGGCCATTCAAAAGGCCAAACGCACAAAGCGGATCAGGAAGATGATACGAAAACGCCATCTGTCCGATGAGGCATTGCTGGCACTGTCCTATGACTGGATTATCAACTATGAGAACGCGGAGCACACGCCAATCGTCATTCAAGACGGTATCCGGCACAAGGAGCGGGTCATCATCGTCCCGACGCTTGAAGAACTGATCGTTCAGCACTGCGTTGTCATGGCTTTGGGTGAGATGTTCTGGCGCGGACTGTATCGTCACAGCTATGCGAGCATCCCAGGACGCGGCGCCCATAAGGCCAAGAAAGTCATGGAGAAGTGGATCGACACCGACCCAAGGAACGTGAAGTATGTTCTGAAAATGGACATCCGCCACTTCTTTGACAGTATCCAGCACGATGTTTTGAAAGCCATGCTCCGCAAACGGATTCACGATGACCGGATGCTGGAGCTGCTGTTCAAGATCATCGACGTGACGGACATCGGCCTCCCTTTGGGCTTCTATACCTCGCAATGGCTCTCCAACTGGTTCTTGCAGGGGCTGGACCATTTCATCAAGGAACAGCTTCATGCGGTCTACTATGTCCGATATATGGACGACATGGTCATCTTCGGGTCAAACAAGAAAGTTCTGCACCAAATCAGGCAGGCCATCTCTGAGTACCTTGAGGCCAATCTTGGCCTGGAGCTGAAAGGGGATTGGCAAGTGTTTCGTTTCTCCTACACCGTCAATGGTGAAGACCGAGGGCGGCCTCTGGACTTCATGGGCTTCCAGTTTTATCGGAACCGGACGGTGCTTCGCAAGTCCATCATGCTGAAAGCAACCCGGAAAGCCCGCAGGATTCACAAGAAACCCTATCAGGGGCGCAAGCCTACCGTCCACGACTACCGCCAGATGATGTCGTATCTGGGATGGATCGACTGTACCGACACCTACCGGATGTATCTGAAGCACATCAAGCCGAGGATCAGTTTCCAGCGGATGAAGCGGTACATCTCCCGTTATGACCGGCATGACGACCGCCGCGTGTACGAGCAGCTTGTGCAGTTATATTTGCCGAGAGGAGGAAAGCGCCGTGGAACCCGTTTATATCACCGCAGAAAGTACCGTCCGCCCCAAGGAAATCGAGGTGGGCGTGACCACTGTATACCTGCGCCGCAACATTGTTGAGACGCAGCGCACCGACCCCATGGACGAGGGCCGCGAGCCCACTGTCATCTTCGTCTATGAGGAAGCCCAGCTCACCAAGGATGAGGCCCTGCTGGTTCTCGCCGAGGGGCAGGAGACCCATACCAAGGAGCTGGAAGATGCCGACGGCATCAACATCGACCACGAGTACCGGCTGACCCTGCTGGAGCTGGGCCTGTCCGAGACTGATATTTGAGGAAAGGAGGATTAGACCATGTTGTATCGTACTCTGAAGCGCATGATCGAGCGCGGCCAGACCGACGGTATCGAGAAGAAGCTGGATATCTTCTACGCCGCCGGCAAGATCACGGATGGCGAGTATTCCGAGCTGGTCGGGATGCTGAGCGCCCAGCGGTAACCCTGCACAATGCTTGAATGCAGCAGGAGGTGACAGGTATGGACGGAGATTATATCTCCCGCCATGAGCATGAGGAGTTTCGCCGGAGCATGGAGGCCGAAAATCAGCGTCTGGAGGATGAGAACATCCGCCAGAACCATCGGCTGAACGCGCTGGAGGAAACCATCAAGCAGGTTGCCGCAATCAGTACATCCGTGGAAAAACTGGCTCTGAACATGGAGAACATGCTGAAAGAGCAGGTCAACCAGGGGAAGCGCCTGGAGACACTGGAAAGCCGGGACGGCGAAATGTGGCGGAAGGTGGTCGGCTATGTCGTCACCGCCGTCGTCGGCATCGTCGTCGGCTTCCTGTTCAAGCAGGCCGGAATGTGAGGAGGGGCGAGGTATGGACATCAAAGCAAAGAGAATCGCACCTCCGCCCCCAGAGCCTGCCGAATCTGAACCTTGCTTTGAGCCTGATATTTTCCAGGAGGAGGCCCCCGGGGAGTATGTTGAGGAAACACCCCCCACCCCTGAGGAGCGGAACACCTCCAATGTGGTGCTGACGATTCTGGGGGCGTTCCTTCTGGCGTTTATCGTGGCTATGATCGTGACCTTCTGGGTCAAGGGCTCTGTGCCGGACACGCTGATCCAGTACACCATGGGGGCAGGAGGCGTGGAGGCGTTGTTGCTGGCCGGAATCAAGATCAGCAAGGTTGTGACCGGGAAGAAATCCCGTCGGACGGGGTAACACAAGGAGGAATCGCAAATGGAAAGCGTTCTGAACTGGTCTGTGGTCATCAGCATCATCGGTGTGCTGGTGGTTCTGACCAATATCATCGTGCAGGTGCTGAAGAAGGTCACCTGGGAGAAACTGCCGACGAACATCCTGGTGGTCGCCATCTCGATGGTGCTGACCCTGGTGGTGTTCTTCGCCTATTGCCAGATCAAAGCCATCGCCGTGGTGTGGTACATGGTGGCCGCCGCGGTCGTGCTGGGGTTCATGGTGGCGTATGCAGCCATGTTCGGTTACGACAAGCTCATGGAGGCTATCGGCAAGGCCGGCAAACAGTAATTAGAAGCGGAAAAAGGTGTAGGAGTGTCGTTTATTCCTTGACTACTCCTACACCTTGACCGTTTAGGCCTTGGAAATACGGGACTTTATGCTTCTTTTATACATTTAAGCTCATCATCCACACCAATATAAAAATCAATTCTTATTGACGAATCCGCAGCCTCAATGGGTATCTCAGTTTGAAATTCCAAAACTTTTGAGACAACTGCTCCTAAAAGCTTTCCTTTTTCTACGCGATCTACTACTTTCGCCGCGTATCTGTGCTCTCCAACAACGGCAAATATCTCAGGCACATTCTCACCGGAGAATATGTTCCACTTGATATTACCTTCTATTGCTATCGAATTACTCTTTATGGTGATAAAATCTATACATATTGCTGTTTTCCCATATGCAGCTTGAACGCGATGCTCACCATATTTCTGGTATAGCAAATACTCAATTCCCGCCCTTGAACACTTCGACTTCAATATCAAACTGTCATCAATCTCAAAAAGCAATTTTCTGAGTTTTTCCAATGTGTCATCATTAAGCTCCACCTCATTCTTTATCAAAGCGTGTAGAACGAATGCTAAATCATTCTTACTCATCTGATAACTGAAATTGGCAGGATCACCGTATTTCATCTGGAACATATATATTTTAGCATATTCGCCCAAATTGCTTTTTTCCAAAACCGAATCTGGAATGTCTCTCAGCAATTCTTTTAAATATGTATTTCCGCTTGTCTCTTTGACGTTCTCATGATCTGCTCTGTTCATACAATGGGGACTCCCTTCCTGTCGTTTCCAAATCTGGCTTATCCAGAAAACGCTCCTCCATATTTATAGTGACCGCCCATGCTTTTTTTTGTAAAGCCTACCTACACACCAAGCCAAGGCAAAAGACCACCAGCTGACATGGGGAATCAGCATCAAAGCTATTTTTCCTGCCAATCCAACGCCAATACATTTTCCCGCCCGATTTACATGTGCCGCACAGAATTTTGCAATCTCTTCCAACCGCAGTCTAGCACCATTCCGCACCCACCGGGGGTTCTTGTAATAGCCGCACCAGATTCCTATGGCCGAGGCCGCACACTGCGCCAGGAGCAAATCCTCCAGTTCCGGCCAGCGGCCTTTCATGTCCTCATACCGCCCTTTTGCAGCCCAGTAGTGGTTCAGCCGATTTTCCAGCGTAGTATCCGATACAATACTCCCCGATCTCTGAAAATAGTTGTATTTTGCGTCTGGCAGACATACCACCTTTTCTGCCCGTTCAAATAACCGATACATTACTGCAATATCTTCAAAAGTCTTTCCCTCTGGAAACGCGATTCCTTGAAACAATTCTTGCCGCCACAGCTTGTCCCAAAGAAAATTCTGCATCAGGTCATTTTGCAGCAGCAGCTTCAGCCCCTCCAGCCGGTCCAAGCACATTGTCTCTCCCCAGCCTCGGAGCTTCTTCTTCCCCTTGCATACTTCGTATCTACCGCACACCGCAATATCTGCACCAAATTTATCCGCGCCTTTCAGCAGATACTCAAACATATCCGCTTCAATCCAATCATCGCTATCGACCCAGCCGATATATTCGCCAGTAGCTGCGGCTAGCCCCGCATTCCGTGCAGAGGATACCCCTCCGTTTTCCTTGTGAATCACCTGAATTCTCTCGTCTCTAGCCACATATTCATCGCAGATGGCCCCGCAGTTATCCGGCGAGCCATCCTCCACCAGGATGATCTCTAAATTCTGATAAGTCTGATTCACGATGCTGTCCAGGCATTGGCGCAGATAAGGCTCTACCTTGTAGACCGGAACGATAACTGAAACTTTGGGGTTGTCCACAGGCATCACCTCACCCACAGGTTTCTGATTTCTTTTGCCACCACCGCAACATCAAATCCAGTGGCGGATACTGCGTCGGCAGAGGCAGCCCGATTCCCGGGATTCTTCATGTTTTGTACTGCCGCTGCCCAGGACCCTGCCCCAGCAGAACGGGACAGCTTCCTGGCCCACTCTGTTATCATTGTCTCCGAGGGAACACCGTCCGAGCAGATCACGGGCAGACCTGCCGCCTGGGCCTCTACTGCCGCAATGCCCAGCCCCTCAAACCGGCTGGGAAAGGCAAACACATCCATGGCCCAATAGAGCTGCTCCACCCGGTCGGTGGTGCCATAGAAAATCACGCAGTTCTCTATCCCCAGCGCCCGGGCTTTTGCCTCTAACTCCCCTCGAGCCTCGCCTTCTCCGACAAGGAGAAGGGCGCTTGCATGGCATTGTTGCTGAACTTCTTTGAATACATCCAGCAGGAAAGCCTGATTTTTCTGCCAGCACAGCCGCCCTACATTGCCGACAACCAGCTTCCCCTCCAGCTTCAGCTCAGTCCGAACCTCTTCCCGGCCTGCCGGGTCAAAGCGGAACCGCTCCACATTGATCCCATTGGGGATAAAAGCCCATTCCGAAGTTTCTCCGAATAGGAACCGGGCCGCTGGAGCAGAGCAGGCCCAACGGTGGGTCATCACATTTCCATAGGCCCTTTTGGCCCAGTTGTGAATGGCGAGCTTCAGAATCCTGGTAGAGCTGTCCCGCAATTCAGTGTTGTGGCTGTGCGCAATGCGTATCGGAACTCCAGCTTCCTGTGCCAATTTCAGGTATTGCAGTGAAAGAGCTTGATACGCGTTGAGGTGCACCACATCATAATGTCGTTCTGCAAGCAGGGCAGAAAATAACCGCGCATTTTGGGGGGAACGTAAAGTCCCGAATAACTCCTGAAAGCGGACCCCTGCATTCTTCAATGCCTCCGTAAATACACTGTCCCCGATTTGCGCAGCCACAATGTCTATTTCCAGCTCAGAGCGGTCCATGGCCAGCAGAGTGTTGCACAGGAAGGATTCGATCCCGCCAGATTCCCAAGCCTCGCATAAAATACAGACTCGTTTCATTCCTCCCACCCCACGCTCAACTGCTCCAGTTCCAGCTGCCGTTCCATGGCCTGCTCTACCAGCAGGGCTACATTCGCTTCAATGGTAGCCAATGTGTTTTGATAGAGCCGCCGAAGGCAGCGGGGATTCCCCTTCTCCTCTGATACTTGGGCCGCCCGGCAGAGCTGACGGACGATAGTGCACACATATGTCCGATCAAGAGCCTTGCCCTCCTTTGTCACAAAAAGCGGTCCTGCAAGCCGGCCCTCCCGGTTGGCGAAGCTGAGAAGCTCATCCCGCAAATACTTGGGAACCCGCACCAAGGTCTTGATCCCCCTCTGGCTTATGGTGAGCTGGCCCTCCCTCACGGCCTCCACCGTCACCTTGTGCAATTCCTGCACATTCAGCGGCATGTTGGCAAAGAGCTTTACCAACAGGTAAGCCCGCTCCTTGTCCGTGATCTTGGCTGCCTGAAGCAAGCGGAGGTATTCTGTCCGGGTCAGCTCCGGCTGTGGGGCAACTTCGACTTCCACTTTCTCTGCCGCCTGAAGTTCCCGACGTCCGATAAACTTCAAAAAGGTGTTGCTGGCGGAAAGAAACCCATTGACTGTATTGGCGGCATACCCCTCCTCCAGCAGTTGGTTCCGCCAGTGGTCCATAAAGCCCAACTGGATGGTCTTATCCTCCGGCAAATCAGCATAAAGTCTTTCTAACTTTTGCCGGTAGCTCTGAAGAGTCCCCTCAGAGTGCCCCTGCGCTTGATAGAACTTCAGGTATTTTTCTATATCCTCCGGATAAATCGTAATGCCTGGGAGAGGCAGCGCCGTTTCGTGCCGAAGCACGGAGCTTTTTTGAATGGGCCTGTGCCGTTTGACCTGCCCCATATAGCGCTCCTCCCCGCTTACCCGTCGTATGTTTTTGGCTTATAAAGCGTGGGTTGCAGGCCACACAAAATAAGCCATGGTTTTGAGCAAGGCAAAGCTGTTTTTCATAAACAGTAAGCCTTGCTCTTGCCTATGGTAAGTAATTTTATCACATATCCTGAAATTATGCAACAGGAAATGTGGCCTGCAACCCACGCTTTGTTAGCCAACCCTACTCCTTACACCACCGCTGGAAGGTTCCATGGGCCACACCCAGCCTCTTCGCCGCCGCCCTGCCGCTGATTTCGCCCCGCCGCCAGGCGGCCATCACATCCTCGTAGTCCTCGCCCCGGTCTTTGAATCTCCGCCCGAAGTGGACGCCCTTGGCTTTAGCCGCCGCAATCCCTTCCGCCTGCCGCTGGCGGTTGAACTCCCGCTCTGTCTGCGCCACATAGGACAGCAGCTGGAGAACAATGTCGGCGATCAGCACGCCTGTGAGATCCCGGCCCTGGCGGGTGTCCAGCAGAGGCATATCCAGCACCACGATGGCCACTCGCTTTTCCCTCGTCAGCAGCCGCCACTGTTCCAGGATTTCATCATAGTTCCGCCCCAGCCGGTCAATGCTCTTGATGACAAGGGTATCACCGGCTTTTAGTTTGCGTACCAACCGCCGGTATCCGGGGCGGTCAAAATCCTTACCCGATTGCTTGTCCAAGATAACTTTGTCATTTTTAACACCGAATTCCCGCATGGCGATAATCTGTCGATCCTCATTCTGCTCCTTCGTCGAAACTCGGATGTATCCATATGTGTCCATAATGCTCCTCCTTTTTGTAATAGCTTCATTTTAGGGGAGCTATGGCTGTGTACAATATGAATTTATAGCAACGATCAAAAATAAAGCCAAGAGTTGACAGCAGTGGTATAACAGA
>CAJTJA010000082.1 GCA_910576845.1 uncultured Oscillibacter sp. | reverse complement strand
CTTTTACAGTCAATGAGCTGAAAAGAAGCGGATGCTGCTTTTCTATTGTGCTGACTATAAAAGAAGAAACGAGCCATCCTCCTTGAGAGGCTGGCTTTCCGGTTTGCCGGAAAAGCGGGGGACATATTTAAGGGAAAGAAAGAGCGTGTGAGGGAAACCCTCGCAGGGGTTTCCCTCACTATTTAAATCCGCAGGTTTTTAAAACCTTGAAAAATGTTGAAAACCTGCGCAGGCTGGCGAGAGGAATTTTCGTCAGCCTGCGGACCGTCGTAAGAACGGTCCGGTTTCCCGCTTGACGCCCGGATTAGGCTAAGGTGGACTTCATGACGGCCAGACCCTTGTCCATCTCTTCCTTTGTGATGATTAAGGGAGGCAGGAGCCGCAGTCCGGAACCGGCGGTGAGGACCAGCAAGCCGTTTTCAATCAGCTTACCCGCGATTTCTTTGTTTGTCCAGCCTTCCCGGACATCAATGCCGATCATAAGCCCCAGGCCTCTCGTTTTCCCCAGACAGGGCAGAGCCAGCCCCTCAATACTGTCCCGGAGATACTGGCCTTTTGCCGTTACCTCCCTCAGGAACGCATCGCTTAGAATGTCTTGGACCACCAGGCCGGCGGCGGCACAGACGGGGTTTCCGCCGAAGGTGGTGGCGTGGGTTCCGGGACCCAGTACGTTCCTGCATTTCTCATTGGCCATAATGCCGCTCATGGGCAGTCCCCCGGCAATTCCCTTGGCAAAGGAAACCGCGTCCGGCAGGAGACCGTACTGCTGGAAAGCGAAAAGTGTACCGGTCCGTCCGACTCCGGTTTGAACCTCATCTGCCAGCAGTAGCCAGTCCTTTTCAGCGCAGAGCGCCTCCACGGCCTTGACATAGTCCTTGTCCAAGGGCAGCACGCCGCCCTCGCCTTGCACCAGCTCCACCATGACGGCGCAGACATCTCCCTGGTCCTGAGCCTTCAGGGCGTCCAGGTCGTTGGCTTCCACATAGCGGAATCCTTCAGTAAAGGGAAAAAAGAAATTATGAAACAGGTCCTGGCCTGTGGCCTTCAGGGTGGTGATGGTCCGGCCGTGGAAGGAGTTTTTCAGAGTGATGATGGTGGAGCGTCCGTGGCCGTATTTATCAAAGCTGTACTTTCGGGCCAGCTTAATCATACCTTCATTGGCCTCGCCTCCACCGTTGGCAAAGAAGACGCAGCTCTCGCCAGTCCGCTTGCAGAGAATCTCCGCGAGTTTTGCCGGAGACTCCGTGTAAAAAAGGTTGGAGACGTGCCCCAGTTTTTGGGCCTGTTTCGCTATGGCGTCTGCCCAGGGCTGGCTGCCATAGCCCAGGGCGTTGACGCCGATGCCGCTGGTGAAGTCAATGTATTCACGGCCCTCAGGGTCCCAGAGCGTGGCGCCTTTGCCATGATCCAAGGCCACGGGAAACCGCCCATAGGTGCCCATAATATATTGATGGGTCAGGTCTTTCATTACCGCAGAGGTCATAGCGCGGTTTCCTCCTTTTTCATCATGGTGCCGATGCCTTCATCGGAGAGCAGCTCGATCAGAATTGAATGGGGAATCCGGCCGTCCAGAATGTGAACCCGTTCCACACCGCTGTGAATGGCGTCCACACAGCACTGCATTTTTGGAATCATACCTCCGGAAATAATTCCATCCGCCACCAGGGTTGGAACATCCTGGGTGCGTACCACATGGATGAGGGTCCTCTCATCCCCAGGATCCCGCAGAAGGCCCCGAACGTCGGTGAGCAGAATCAGCTTTTCCGCGCCCAGGGCTTCCGCCAGTTTGGCGGCCGCGGTGTCCGCGTTGATATTGTATGCGGTGTCTGCGTCTACTCCCTGAGCAACAGTGGAAACGACAGGGATGTAGCCGGACTGAATGGCGTTTTGCACAGTTGCGGGATTGACGGTGGTAATGCTGCCGACCAATCCATATTTTTCGTCCAGCTGCTCTGCCTGGAAAAGCTGCCCGTCCAGGCCGCACAGGCCCACCGCCCGGCCGCCCAGGCGGTTGAGCTGAGCAACCAGGTCCTTGTTGACTTTTCCGCAGAGAATGGCCTGGACAATGTCCATAGTGGTGGCGTCGGTATAGCGAAGGCCATCCACAAAGCGGGACTCGTGGCCAATCATTTTCAGCATAGCGGAAATTTCCGGTCCTCCGCCATGGACCACCACCACCCGGATGCCCACCAAGGTCAACAGCACGATATCGGTCATGACGGAGCGGCGGAGGGTGTCGGAGGTCATAGCGCTGCCGCCGTATTTAATGACAACGGTTTTGCCGGTGTATTTTTGAATGTAAGGCAGGGCTTCAACCAGGGTTTGGGCCTGCTGTTCATGGGAAGACAAGCTTTACCATCTTCTTTCATTAGAGATATCGGGAGCCGGCGGCCCCTGAATTCTCCGCCCTGCGGAGAAAAAATAAAATTATTTTTGCAGCGGCATGACAGAGCTTTTTCCCGCAGCGCAGCCGCCTCCGCAAAAACCTGGCCGCCTTTATGTTCACTTAGAGCCTGTTTTAAAACTCTTAAAACGCTGGGATTCCGGCATGGGCTCCCATGACATTCCGAGTTCTCGCAAAACCAAAGGATTTTCGGGAAAAGGGCGGAAGAAATGAAACACAGGCAACGAAAGGCGGCGAAATTTCTTCATTAAGTCCGGTAGTCTCCGTTGATTTTGATATAGTCGTAGGTAATGTCGCAACCCCAGCAGGTGCAGGAGCCGGCGCCCTCTCCTATGGCAATATTGATTTCTACATCGTGCTCCGTCAATATCCTTTTTGCGAGGGCTTCGTCAAAGTCCAGTCCCCGGCCATTGGCGCAGACCGGGATGTTTCCGGCGGCGCTGGCAAAATGAACTGTTACCTTATCCGGATCAAAGTCCTCGCCGGAATAGCCCATGGCACAGAGGACCCGGCCCCAGTTGGCGTCAGCGCCGAAAATGGCAGCTTTGGTCAATGTGGAGGAGATAACGGATTTGGCAAGGGTTTCCGCGCTCTGCTCGCTCTCTGCGCCGGAAACTGTGCAGGTAATAAGGTGCCGGGCCCCTTCACCGTCGGAGGCCATTTTTTTAGCCATAGATACGCAGAGTACCTTCAGCGCTTCGGAAAATGCGGCGTAGTCCGGTCCTTTGGAAGTAATGGCTTCATTTCCCGCCAGGCCGTTGGCCAGGACACAGCAGGTGTCATTGGTAGAGGTGTCTCCATCTACGCTGATGCGGTTGAAACTGACGCTCACCGCCTCCAGAAGGGCGGCTTTTATCATCTCGGAAGAGATTGCGCAGTCAGTGGTCAGGAAACAGAGCATGGTGCCCATGTTGGGGTGAATCATGCCGCTGCCTTTGGCAATGCCGCCGATGCGGACCGTTTTCCCGCCTACGATGGTTTCTACCGCTGCCTCCTTTTTCAGGGTATCCGTGGTCATGATGGCATGTCCCGCCGCGTCGCTGGCCTCATCGGAGCGCTCCAGCGCGTCATACAGCGCCGGGATGCCCGCCTCGATGGCCTCCACATTGATCCGCTGGCCGATGACGCCTGTGGAGGAGACCAGCACGTCCTCCGGTTTGCAGCCGATGGCCTGAGCGGCGGCGGCGCAGATCCGTTTCGCATTTTCTTCCCCTTGGGGAGCGCAGGCGTTGGCATTGCCGCTGTTGGCAATAATGGCACGGGCCTTTCCATCCGCCAGGTGCTGAATGTCTACCTGGATGGGGGCAGCCTTTACCACATTTTTTGTAAATAAGGCCGCTGCGGTACAATCCGTGTCGGAGACGATCAGCGCTACATCCTTTTTCCACTCCGCATGGGTTTTTACGCCTACATGGATGCCTGCGGCCCGAAAGCCCTGGGCGGCACAGACGCCGCCGTCGATAAAGTTTGTCATATCGGTTCCTCGCAATTTCTCAGAGATTCAGGCCCGCAGTTTCTTCAAAGCCCAGCATCAGGTTCATGTTCTGCACCGCCGCGCCGGAAGCGCCCTTGCCCAGGTTGTCAAAGAGGGCGGTGACGGTACAGCGCTCGTGATTGCCCTGGACAAACAGATACAGACTGTCGCAGCCTGCCATCGTGTTGGCGGCCAGCATGGTTCCCTCCCATGCGGCGCTGACATGGACCATGCGGGATTTCCCGCTGCCCTGATAGTATTTTGTCAGAGCCAGAAGCACGGCTTCACGGTCCAAAAGCAGAGGAACGGTGGTGGCCATGCCCTTATAATAGTCGTCCACAATCGGGGAAAACACAGGAGGCATTGTGAGACCGCAGATTTTCTGCATTTCCGGCAGGTGCTTGTGGCTCTGGTTCAGGCCATAGATTCGGGGGCTGTATAATTCCGTGTCCTTTGTTCCCTCGTACTGGGCAATCATGCTCTTTCCGCCGCCGGAGTATCCGGTGAGGGAAAAGCAGCTCAGGGCTGCGTCTCTGGGGAGAATGCCCAGGGCGGTCAGAGGGTAGATGATGGAGATAAAGCCCGTGGCGTGGCAGCCGGGATTAGCCACACGTTTGGCGGTTTTTATTTTTTCCCGGTGTTCCGGTGACAGCTCCGGGAAGCCGTATGCCCAGCCCGCTGCCGTTCGGTGAGCGGTAGAGCAGTCAATGACACGGGTGGTTTCGTTTTCAATCAGGCTCACTGCTTCCACGGCGGCGGCGTCCGGCAGGCAGAGGAATACCAGACCGGCGGCGTTCAGCAGCTTTTTTCGCTCCGCTGTATCCTTCCGCTTTGCCTCGTCAATGAGCAGGAGATCAATGTCTGTTCTCGCTGCCAGGCGGTCGTAAATCTGAAGGCCGGTAGTGCCTTCCCTGCCGTCAATATATACCTTTGGCTTCATGGAACCGCCTCCTTACTTACTGCGGGCCTCAAGAAATGCTTCTATTTCTTCAATCTGCCGTGTGGTCTCGCTGACGGCGGGACCGCCGTAGCTGGCCCTGAGAGCCATGCAGTTCTCCAGCTTTAAAGCTTCAAAAACGTCTTCTTCAAAGAGGGGAGAAACCGCCCGCAGCTCCTCCAGGGTCAAGTCCTCCAGCGTTTTTCCCTGGGCGGCGCAGGATGACACCAAGCGCCCTACAGCCATATAGGCATCCCGGAAGGGCATGCCCTTTTTTGTCAGGTAATCGGCACAATCCGTAGCGTTGATAAAGCCGCGGCCTGCCGCCCTGCGCATATTTTCCGGCAGAACCGCCATGGTGCCGATCATCCCCGTGAATACCGGCAGGCACATGGTCACCGTGTCCAAGGCGTCAAAGACCGGCTCCTTATCTTCCTGCATATCCTTGTTATAGGCCAGGGGCAGGGACTTCATAACGGTCAGAAGGCTTATCAGCCCGCCATAGACCCGCCCGGTCTTTCCCCGGACCAGCTCCGCCATATCGGGGTTTTTCTTCTGGGGCATGATGCTGGAGCCGGTTGAATAGGCTTCGTCCAGCTCCACGAATTTGAATTCCCAGCTGCACCAGAGAATAACCTCCTCGGAAAAGCGGCTCAAGTGCATCATTAAAATCGAAAGACCGCTCATCAGCTCCAAGGCATAATCCCGGTCGGAAGCGCCGTCCATGGAGTTGCCGCAGGGACGGTTAAAGCCCAGCGCCTTTGCGGTCTGCCAGCGGTCGATGGGATAGGTGGTGCCCGCCAGGGCTCCGGAGCCTAAGGGACATTCGTTCAGACGCTTCCGGCAGTCCTCCAGCCGTGTGACGTCCCGGCGGAACATCGCCGCGTAGGCCAGCAGGTGCTGGGCAAAGGAGACCGGCTGCGCTCTTTGCAGATGGGTGTATCCCGGCATCACCGTCTCCTGATGCTCGCGGGCCCTGCGGCACAAAACGGCTTCCATGTCCAGGAGCTGGCTGATGACGGTTCCGATTTCCTCCCGCACATACATGCGGAAATCTACCGCTACCTGATCGTTCCGGGATCGGGCCGTGTGAAGGCGTTTACCGGCTCCGCCGGTCCGGGCGGTGAGAAGGGCCTCGATATTCATATGAATATCCTCATTTTCCGCGCAGAAGGCAACCTTCCCCGCTTCGATGTCCTTCTCAATATTTTTCAGGCCCTGAACAATGGCCGCCCGGTCTTCCTGGGAGATGATGCCGCACTGCGCCAGCATTTCCGCATGGGCGATACTGCCTTGGATGTCCTGCTGATACAGCCGCTGATCAAAGTGGATAGAGGACTGAAAATCGTTCGCTAGAGAATCTGTCTCCTTGCTGAACCGTCCGCCCCATAGTTTCATGAATGTTCTTCTCCTTTTAAGGGAATCCAGGGACTTGCCCCTGGTTTCTCCGCCTTGACGGAGAAAGGGATGAAAATGATTTTTCTGGCGTCATGCGCGGCTGGAAAAAGCCAGGCCCTCAGCCGCCTTTGCCTACGGGACATGCGGCATTCGTAAGGCGGCAGGCCTGCCGGCGGCCGCCCAAGGACTGCGGCTCCAATCCGCGGCTTGAAGAGAGAAATCTAAAGGGGGGATAAAGCCCCCTCTTTAGATTTTATAGTTTTCCCTGCTCCCGCAGAGCCAGGACCGTGTCGGGTAGCCCCCACAAGTTGATAAAGCCCGTGGCGTTGCTCTGGTCGTAAGCGCTTTCGTTGAATGTCACCAGTTCCTCAGAGTATAGGCTCTCCGGGGAGGTAATGCTTGCCGTGATGATATTGCCCTTATACAATTTCAGCTTCACAGAGCCCGTCACGTTCTCCTGGGTTTTGTCGGCGAAAGCGCTCAAAGCCTCCCGCAGGGGGGTGAACCACTTGCCGTTGTACACCAGGTCCGCAAAGTCCACCGCCAGCTTGCTCTTCATATGGGCGGTGTCCTTGTCTACCGTAATCATTTCCAGGCATTGGTGAGCCTTATACAAAATTGTGCCGCCCGGAGTCTCGTAGACGCCGCGGTCCTTCATACCAACCAGCCGGTTTTCTACGATGTCAAGAAGACCGATGCCGTTTTCTCCGCCCAGCTTGTTAAGCTTGCGAATCACATCGCTGGCCTTCATTTTTTCACCGTCCACCGCCACAGGTACGCCTTTTTCAAAATCAATGGTTACATAGGCGGCTTTGTCCGGGGCTTGAACAGGGCTGACGCCCATTTCCAGAAAGCCTGGTTTTTCGTACTGGGGCTCATTGGCCGGATCTTCCAGGTCCAAGCCCTCGTGACTTAGATGCCAAAGGTTTTTATCTTTGGAATAGTTGGTTTCCCGGCTGATCTTCAGCGGAACTTTATGGGCCTCGGCATAGTCGATTTCCTCATCCCGGCCTTTGATCTCCCATTCCCGCCAGGGGGCGATAATGGTCATTTCCGGAGCGAAGCGTTTGATTGCCAGCTCAAACCGGACCTGGTCGTTTCCTTTGCCGGTGCAGCCGTGGGCAATGGCGTCAGCGCCCTCTTTTTTTGCAATTTCCACGAGGCTTTTGGCAATGATGGGACGGGCGAAGGCGGTGCCCAGGAGGTACTGCTCATAGCTGGCGCCCATCTTCAAGGAGGGAATGATGACGCTGTCGACCATCTCGTCTGTCAAGTCAGCGATGTACAGCTTGCTGGCCCCGGTTTTCAGGGCTTTTTCCTCCAGGCCCTCCAGCTCGTCGTCCTGGCCGACGTCTCCGGCCACCGCGATGATTTCGGGATGATTGTAATTCTCTTTCAGCCAAGGGATGATGATAGATGTATCCAGTCCGCCGGAATAGGCAAGGACAATTTTTTTGATGTTCTTTTTCATGACGGTTCCTCCCAAACGTTAACGATGCATGAATTATACATCTATGATGAATATTTATTCAATCGGCAAACTGCACAAGGTTCAGTCTGACATGGGGGAAAATTTTGCCTTTCATGAAAAAGACCCGCCGGAGAGGCGGGCCTTGAAGAAGTGCATTATGCCAAGGCGGTTAACGTATAAAATTCATCATAGGGCGCTGTGCCGCCGCCGGAGCGGGGAGGCTGGCTTCGTGGAGAACCTTTACCATCCAGGCCATATTTCGTCCCAAGCGGGCAGCCACTGCCATGCCTTCTTCATCCTGCGCCGCCTCTCCGGGGTCTGCCCCATGGACAGCACCCCAGTAGTCGGATGTCATTAAAATCATTTCCATGGCGTCCATAGTGCCCAAAAGCTGCTGATATGTCTCCATACCGCCGCTCCGCCGGAGGGTGCAGAGGGCGCCGCCAACCTTGTGGTGAAGCTGGTTTACACCGCACCCTGCCGCCAGCATCAAACGATCCAGCACGCATTTCATTCCCCCGGCGATGCCGCCGTGATACACAGGGGAGGCGAGAAGAATGCCGTCGGCTTCGATACAGGCGGCAATGATGTCATTGACTCCGTCACTGCTTTGAACGCAGCGAAGGCTTCCGGTGTTGAGACAGTGGTAGCAGGCCATACAGGGCCGGACATTGGCGCCGGGCTGAAATACCTGGAATTCCACACCGGCGGCTTCAATTTCCCGGCCGGCGGCTTCCAGACAGAGGGCGGTGTTGCCGTTTTTTCGTGGACTTCCGTTAATGGCGACGATTTTCATAGGGACTCCTCCTTATACTTTATGTTCAATAAAGTAAGTAATGTTGCAGACGTTGACTGAGAGCCTGGGAGATCAATGTTCCAAATGTTTTTTCACAGCATAAAATCCAACTGTGCCGAAATAGGCTGCCAGAGCTGCGGCAGATACCGCCGCCAAAAGCCCCGGGGACGTGAATGGCTTTGCCGCTCCGGTTTTTTGATGCGCCGCTTCTCCTATAAATGGATGAGGCAATTATATCTGATTTTTGCCGGAAAGGCAAGGATATTCGGAATGTTGGCTTTTTTGCATACCATCGGGAAGCTCTTTATACTATTTGTCCGTTCCCGCTGACTGCACTGCACCCCAGGGCGGAGGGAAATAAAATTTCAAAAAAGGCCCTTTTTCTTGCAACAGAATTGC
>CAJTJA010000081.1 GCA_910576845.1 uncultured Oscillibacter sp. | reverse complement strand
CCGCCAAGCGGATGGTCCCCGACTATATCTCCGAGAAGAAGATGCTGGAGCTGAAAGTGGACAAAAATGGCGAGGGACACTGTTACACCTGCATGGGCTGCCGCAGCTTCCTGACGCCTTATGTAGACCCGGAAACCGGAAAGCCGAAATACTACGGCCGGTTTAATCAGGGCGTAGTGACCATCAACCTTCCCGATGTGGCCTTGAGCTCCGGGGGAAACATCGAGAAATTCTGGAAAATTTTTGACGAGCGCCTGGAGCTGTGCCACCAGGCCCTTATGTGCCGCCACGAGCGGCTGAAGGGCACCCCCTCCGACGTGGCTCCCATTCTGTGGCAGTATGGCGCCTGCGCCCGTCTGAAAAAGGGCGAGCCCATCGACAAGCTGCTCTACGGCGGCTATTCCACCATTTCCCTGGGCTACGCAGGCCTCTACGAGTGCGTAAAGTATATGACAGGCAAGAGCCACACGGACCCTGCCGCCACGCCTTTCGCCCTGGAGATTATGGAAACCATGAACGCCGCCTGCCGGAAGTGGAAGGCAGCGCATAATATTGACTTCAGCCTTTACGGCACGCCCCTGGAGTCTACCACCTACAAGTTTGCCAAATGCCTGCAGCGCCGCTTCGGCATCGTGGAAGGCATTAACGACAAGGGCTATATTACCAACAGCTACCATGTTCACGTGACGGAAAATATCAGCGCCTTCGACAAGCTGAAATTTGAAGCCCAATTCCAGCACCTTTCCCCCGGCGGCGCCATCAGCTACGTGGAGGTGCCGGACATGCAGAACAACCTGAAGGCGGTTTTGCAGGTGATGAAGTTCATCTACGACAACATTATTTACGCCGAGCTGAACACCAAAAGCGACTACTGCCAGGTCTGCGGCTGGGACGGCGAGATTCAGATCGTGGAGGAGAACGGCAAGCTGGTGTGGAAGTGCCCCAAGTGCGGCAATACGGATCAGGACAAAATGAATGTAGCACGCCGGACCTGCGGCTATATCGGAACCCAGTACTGGAACCAGGGCCGGACGCAGGAAATCCGGGACCGGGTGCTGCACCTGTAAGGCGGGGCGGCTATGCACTACGGCGAAATTAAAGACTGCGACATCGCCAACGGAGAGGGTGTGCGGGTGACTCTGTTTGTCTCCGGCTGCACAAACCGCTGCGAGCACTGTTTTCAGCCGCAGACCTGGGCCTTTGACTACGGGAAGCCCTTTACAGAGGAGACGGAAAACCGCATTCTCTCCCTCCTTTCCCCAAGCTATATTGACGGGCTGACACTTCTGGGCGGCGAACCCTTCGAGCCGGAAAACCAGCGCCGCCTCCTTCCCTTTCTCCAGCGGGTAAGGGAATCCCTGCCGGGAAAGACCATCTGGGCTTTCAGCGGCTTCACCTATGAAGAGCTGCTGGCGGAGGGAAGCCATGCTCACTGTGAGGTGACGGAGGAGCTTCTAAGCCTGCTGGATGTGCTGGTGGACGGCCGCTTCGTAGAGGCGCTGAAGGATATCTCGCTCCGTTTTCGCGGAAGCTCCAATCAGCGTCTTATTGACCTAAACGCCACCCGGAAAGCGGGAGGAATCGTTCTCCTGCCGGACCGCTGCTGACGCGGCCGCCAGGCTCAGGCGGCATCCTATCCCTTATATCCGATTAAGAAGAAGGTTTCATTATGATAACAATGGCACAGCGCATAGAGGCGCTTCGCACGGAGCGGGGAATCAGCCGTCCCGCCCTTTCCTCCGCCCTTGGTTTTCCCAAAACGGCGATGGAGAAATTTGAAACCGGGCGGCAGACGCCCACCCAGGACCAGCAAAAAAAATTGGCTGACTATTTCGGCGTCTCCCTGTTTTATCTCAAGGGCGAGAGCGACGATCCCACCCGCATGGAAACCTGGCTGAACGGCGGCGATGTGCCGGACGATAGTCCCAGGCAAATTTCCGCGCCCGCTCCGGTGCAGAAGAAGCCCCGCCCGGCAGCGGCCCAGGAAGACGGCGCCGTTTTTGGAGCCCTGCTGAAGAGCCCCTCTTTCCAGGCGTTGCTCCGCTCCGCCGTATCCGAAGTCCTTCGCTCCCCGGAGGGGCAGGAAATCCTGGCGAAAGCTGTTCGCCGGGAGCTGGGCCGGGGCTGACCGCATTTTGCCCCGGGAAACGCTTTTTGTGCCGCTCAACCACAAAATGCCGGCAGGGTCCTGGAGTTCCAGGACCCTGAAAAAATATTGAAACATAACCAGACGGTTTCCCGCTCAGAATAAGGGCGGCTGCATCACTAAGGAGGTCCCCATGTCCAAGCTCAGCAAACAGGATCAAAAACGCTTCAAACAGCGGGAAAAGAAAAATTTCCGCCAGGCGATGGTCAAGGAGCTGCGGGAGCACAAAAGCTCCTTTATTGTTTTTTATATCCTGCGGCTCCTGGTTATCATCATTTTTGTCCGGCAGATCATAAACGGCAGCTACGAGAGCGCCTTCTACTGTGCCCTCGCCTATCTGCTGCTTTACGTTCCCAGCTGGATTCAGGTAAAATTTCACATTGAGCTGCCTCCCGCATTGGAAATCACCATTCTCTGCTTTATCTACGCGGCAGAGGTTTTGGGCGAGGTCAACGCCTTTTACGTTGTCGTTCCCCATTGGGACACCATGCTCCACACTCTGAACGGTTTTCTGGCTGCCGCCGTGGGCTTCGCCATGGTGGTCCTCCTCAACGACGACGAGCGCCTCACCTTCGACCTCTCCCCCGTCTTTCTGGCGCTGGTGGCCTTTTGCTTCTCCATGACTGTCGGCGTGCTGTGGGAGTTCTTCGAGTTCGGCATGGACATGTTTTTTCATACCGACATGCAGAGGGACACCGTCGTCAGCGCCATCTACTCCGCCAGCCTGGACGTGACCCGCTCCAACAAGGTGGTGGCTGTCCAAGGCATTCAGGACGTCCTGGTCAACGGTGAGAGCCTGGGCCTGGGAGGCTACCTGGACATCGGCCTGATCGACACCATGAAGGACCTCTTTGTCAACTTCATCGGCGCCGTGGTCTTCTCCTTCACCGGCTTTTTCTACGCCAAAAGCAAGGGGAAAAAGCGGACAGCCGCCCAGGGCTTTGTCCCCAGCAGGAAGGCAGCGGACCGGGACTACCTCAATCAGGCCCGGGAGGAGAACAAGGACAGGCCTGAGGCCTGACCATTTCTGTTAAATTTTTGTAACCGGGTTGCTTTTTGGAAATTCAGTGATATGATTGTCCTGAATAAATTGACAGCAAAGGACTTGAAAGCATGACGAAAATTGACATTATCTCCGGCTTCCTCGGCGCCGGAAAGACCACTCTCATCAAAAAGCTTCTGGCGGAGGCCTACCGTGGGGAGAAGCTGGTCCTCATTGAAAACGAGTTCGGCGAAATCAGCATTGACGGCGGCTTTTTAAAGGAATCCGGCGTCCAAATTTCCGAGATGTCCTCCGGGTGCATCTGCTGTTCCCTGGTGGGAGACTTCAACCAGGCCCTCAAGGACGCCGCCGCCCAATTCCATCCGGACCGCATCCTCATTGAGCCCTCCGGCGTCGGCAAGCTCTCCGACGTGATTGTCGCCGTGGAGAACACCGCTGCCCAGGCCCCGGACATGAAGCTCAACAGCTTCGTCACCGTAGCGGACGCCTCCAAGGTGAAGGTCTACATGAAAAACTTCGGCGAATTCTACAACAACCAGATTGAAAGCGCGGGAACCATCATTCTCTCCCGAACCCAAAAGCTGAGCCAGGAGAAGCTGGAAGCCGCCGTGGAAATGCTCCGGGAGAAGAATCCGGACGCCGCCATCCTCACCACCCCTTGGGATGCGCTGGATGGGAAGACCATTCTCTCCGCTATTGAGAAGGTCTCCCTGGCAGAAGAACTGCTGGCAAAAATGCGGGCGGAGCACGAGGCTGAAGAGGCGGAGCATGCCCACCACCATCATGAGCATGGCGAACATGAGCATCACCACCACGACCACGAGGAACATGAGCATCACCACCACGACCACGAGGAGCACGAGCATCACCACCATGACCACGAGGAACATGAGCATCACCACCATGACCACGGGCATCATCACGATCATGACCATGGCCGCGAGTGCAGCGACTCCAGCTGCTCCTGCCACCACCATCACCACCACGCCGACGAAGTTTTCACCTCCTGGGGCAGAGAGACTCCCAAAAACTTTACGCAGGCAGGTATTGAAAAGATTCTTGCCGCCCTGGACTCTGGGAGCTACGGCAGTATTCTCCGGGCCAAGGGCATTGTAAGCGGCGAGGACGGAACCTGGATTGAATTTGACTACGTACCCGAAGAGCACGAGATCCGCACCGGGCGCCCCGACTACACGGGCCGCTTCTGCGTTATCGGCGCGGAGCTGAAGGAAGATAAGCTTCTGGAGCTCTTCGGTCTCTGCGTTTGAAAAGGAAGTTTGCTTTACCATGGATATTCCCGTTTATCTGGTAGCCGGATTCCTGGACTCCGGCAAGACCAATTTCATCAATGGCGTTTTGGAGGACGGCTTCGCCCGTCAGGATAAGACTCTCCTCCTCCGCTGCGAGGAAGGCGAAGAGGAATACAACCCGCAAGCCTTGGACAACGTCACCATTGTCGATATTGAGGACGAGGCCGGCCTGACATGCTCCCGCATGAAGGAGCTGGAGAAAAAATACCGTCCCAAACAGGTTCTGATTGAGTATAACGGCATGTGGCAGATGGAGCGGCTGTACCGGGAGGTGCTTCCCGCCAACTGGGTGCTCTACCAGATCATGACCTTTGTGGAGGCCGGAACCTTCGAGCTCTACGCCAAAAACATGGGCCAGCTGATGATGGAGAAGATCACCAACGCGGACCTGCTGGTTTTCAACCGGGCAACGCCGGAACTCCGGGAATCCCTGCGGAAGCGGAACCTCCGGATGGTGAACCGCCGGGCGGACATTTACTTCGAGAACACGGACGGTACCAGCGAGGACTATCTCACCGGAGACGAATGTCCCTTTGATTTGAATCAGCCGGTGGTCGACGTCCCGGACGACGACTTCGGCGTGTGGTATGTGGACGTCATGGACCACCCGGACCGCTGGGCGGGTAAAGATGTCCATATGAAGCTTCTCATGTGCCACTCCAAGAAGTATCCGGGGATTCACTGCCCGGGCCGCTTCGCCATGGTTTGCTGTGAGAACGACATCCAGTTCCTGGGGCTGATTGCAAAGGGGATTGGTTTAAAGGATTATAACAACCGGGACTGGATTGATGTCACGGCCCGGATGGCGGTGGAGAACCACGACGCCTACCAGGGCAAGGGCCCGGTGATGCACGTCATGTCCATCGCCCCCTGCGCCAAGCCCGCCCAGGACGTGGTGACGTTTTGATACGCTCTGTAATATAGCGCAAAAACGCTCCCCTCCGTTGTGATACGGGGGAGAGCGTTTCGCTTGTTTATTCCAGATTCCGAGGAAGATAAGCTCCGGAGGCGTCGCAGAGAAAGACTGCCGTGGGATTCATCTGCTCCGAGTCTATGGAGGGAGACATCATGAAAATGCCCAGAGCGGTTCGGATGTCCGGGTCCACCCAGCTTCTCAGCCGGTAGCCGGTTCCGTCGAATTCATAGAAGTGCGCTTCCTCCGGCAGCTCCACGCCGGAGACGACGATCACGGGCTGTTCCCGGGTGCCGAAGTTCCACTGGGCCAGTCCCCCGGTTCCCGAATCGATGCGGGACCGGCCGCCAAGAATGCGGTAGCGGTCCCGGCGTCCCAGGTCGTCTCTGTATATCTCGTCCTTCTGCCAGAAGCTCATGCACCATTCTCCCTCCCGGTCTGAGAGGAGAACGGCCATGTAATTCCCTGAGAATACCCGTTCCCGGACCTTCAGGCTTTTGGGGTTGAAACGGGTTTTCATGCCCTGCTCCTGAAAATAATCCGCCGTGGCCTCTGCCACGTCTTCTTCCTCGTAGGGGTTGACGGAGCTGTTGTAGTGGGCCATACGCTCCGCGTGTTCCTGTTCCGCCTGCTCCTGCTCCCGCCGGCCCTGTATATGGGAAGCGGCGATGGCCCAGATAACCAGCACCGTCACCGCCGCCATGGCCGCCCACGCCAGCCACTTCCAAGTATGCTCCCGCTTCATACTCGCCATAATCTGTCCTCCCGCCGCCTCCGGCAGCTCCGCCTCTGTCAGTTCCCTCCCGCTCAGCAGCTCGCTGACCGACAGGCCCAGAGCCTCGGAAAGTGGCTCCAGACTGTCCAGCCCGGGCATGCCCCGTCCGGTCTCCCAGCGGCTGACGGCCTTGTCCGTGACGTGGAGCCGCTCCGCCAGCTCCGCCTGGCTGAGGGCCATCTGCTTTCGCCGCTGGGCGATCAGCGAGCCGGTGGCTTTTGCGTCCATTGCGATCAACTCCTTTGCCGACAGTATGCCACGGCCGAGGGGAAATGTCACCCTATGATTCATAGAATTCGGAGACCAGGCAACTTTTTTCAGTATATGGAAACATCCGCAGGGCCGTCAAGTATATTGAAGGAGGGGCGCAATAGGAGAATAGGGGCTTTTCAGCGCCATCGAAATTAGGCTTTATTTGAAAAATAGCGAAGTGCCCAAGGACGAAGGAATTTTTCCGCCGGACAGGGCAAATTTTTGTAGGCGTGCTGCCGCCCCACGTTATTAACAATACTTTCCATGCTCTTCGAGACCCGAAAAGCTTTTTTAAGGCCCTTTACAGTCACCGGTAACCGCACAGCTGTCCCGGCCCGCCGGGGCTTCTCCTTCCCTCTTGCCGCCGTGGGGTCTCCGCAGGATTTGCAGCGCATTTTCCGGCAGCTGCTGTACGACTGGTCCTCACCTCATATTACGTCCTCTTTTCCCTATGTACAAACATTCCTCTTCTCAAATTTTTTTCGCCACTTGGAAAAGTCCCCCTTGAATTTTTCAGAAAAAAGCGTTATAATAGAAAAAACATTTGCCGGTGTGATGGAATTGGTAGACGTGACGGACTCAAAATCCGTTGGTAGCGATACCGTGTGGGTTCGAGTCCCACCACCGGCACCAAGTTTCGTTGACAAACGAGATGCAAGCAAAAATCCCGCACTTCGGTGCGGGATTTTTGCGCAAAGAGAGTGGTTTTTCCTATAGAACAAGAGCAATATAGAAAGGCTGGAAGAATCTGGGTTCATAAAATAAAAATAACGCACCAGAGATGCAAAAACAGCGGTTATGGCAGCTTTTAGCAACCTGCACAACTCAAACTCTCCGCCTCTCTCTAAAAACGAAAAACACACCTCCCCCGGGGCTCTCAAGCCGCTCCGAGGGAGGTTTTCCATTTCGGTAGGGCCCTTCCCATCATTGGCGCTTATGCTTCATGTGTTCAGCGTTCTTCGGTGGTGTGGGAAAAGCTGCGGGCTGAACGGGAGATCAGCCCGTCCGCACGGCAAACGGCCTCCAGGCGGAGCCGTTTTTTCAACCATAAGAACCAACCGGACAGATAACAGGGAAAGGTGAGGATTTGAATACAAACACAACCCACGTTTACAATGTTATCATATCAAGGAGATGTTCATCATTAACCGACTACTTAAGGTGCTTGTCTCAGCTTGTTCTCTCTACGCACGCCTCGCATCAGCCTTGGCCGTAGTAGGCCCCGGGGCCGTGCTTGCGGAGATAGTGCTTATCCAGCAGCTCCTGCTGCATGGCCCCCAGGCCCGGCGTCAATAACATGGCGTGGAAGTCCATAAAGGCGCATTCCTCCAGCACCACAGCGTTGTGGACGGCGCCCGCGGGGTCCGTCCCCCAGGCGAAGGGACCGTGGCTGTGAACCAGCACCGCCGGGACCTGGGCAGGGTCGATCTCTCGCTCCCGGAAGGTCTCGATGATGACGTTGCCCGTCTCCAGCTCATAGCTTCCTGTAATCTCCTCCGGAGTCATCTTCCGGGTGCAGGGGATTTCCCCGTAGAAGTAATCGCCCTGCGTGGTCCCCTGGGCCGGGACCCCCTTCCCCGCCTGGGCGAAGGAGGTGGCCCAACGGCTATGCGTGTGGACGATCCCGCCCAAGGCCGGGAACGCCTTATACAGTGCCAGGTGCGTATCCGTGTCGCTGGAGGGCTTGTACCGGCCCTCCACCCGCTCTCCGGTCTCCAGGCTCACCACCACCATGTCCTCGGGCTTCATGTCGTCGTACTCCACGCCGGAGGGCTTGATGACCATCAGGCCCTGTTCCCGGTCGATACCGGAGACATTGCCCCAGGTGAAGGTGACCATGCCGTATTTCGGCAGCAGCAGATTGGCCTCACAGACCTGTTTTTTCAGTTCTTCTAACATGATTGTATGTCTCCTTTACAGAACAAGGGCCGCCCAAGGGGCGGCCCTTGAAGGCGTTTACTTCAATTTCCAGGCCAGGTCGGAGAGGAACAGATCGTGCTCCAGGCTCTCCACCGTGGTGTCCTTGGTGATATGGACAAACTCGATGTCCAGCATATTGGCCCAGTCCTTCATCTGCTCCGCCGTCACGTCGTAGCTCAGGACTGTGTGGTGAGCGCCTCCGGCGGTGATCCAGCACTCCACGCCGGTGGTGAGGCTGGGCTCCGCCTGCCACATGACCCGGGCCACAGGTAGGTTGGGCATGGGCAGGATGGGCTTGACGCAGTGGATATCCTGGCAGATCAGCCGCAGGCGGCCCCCCATGTCGATAAGGCTGACCACAATGGCGTCCCCGGATCTGCCCTCGAAGACCAGCCGGGCTGGGTCCTCCCGACCGCCGATGCCCAGGGGATGAACCTCAATCCGGGGCCGGTCCGCCGCCACGGAGGGGCAGACCTCCAGCATGTGGGCGCCCAGGCTGTACTCCCGGCCCTTCACCAGATGGTAGGTGTAGTCCTCCATGAAGGCAGAGGCTCCGTTGCCGCCCTCGCCCATGGCTTTCAGGATAGCGGTCATAGCGGAGACCTTCCAGTCGCCCTCGCCGCCGTAGCCGTAGCCCAGGGCCATCAGGTGCTGGGAGGCAAGGCCGGGGAGCTGCTTCATGCCCCAGAGGTCCTGGAAGGTGTTGGAGAAGGCCA
>CAJTJA010000080.1 GCA_910576845.1 uncultured Oscillibacter sp. | reverse complement strand
CCTCAGAGGGGACGGGATAGTCGGCGGTCTTGTCAAAATAGGTGGGCTCCAGGGCGATGGAGGCGCAGGTATCGGAGTTAATGATGAAGGCATCGTCATGGAGGACCTTGATGGCGGGATATTTTCCGCTGTGCTTGGCATGAGTCAGGGTGGACTTGCCGGAGCCGGAGAGACCAAAGACCGCGGCCACGTACTTGCTGCCGTCGTCCAGGGTGTATTCCTTCTGTCCGCCGTGGCAGGAGGCATAGCCGTTCCGGTTGGCGATGGCCCAGGCCAGGGTCAGCGTGCCCTTCTTGTGCTCGCCGAAGTAGCGCATGCCCAGAATGGCGGCGCAGTTCGTGTCCGTATTGAAGTAGCACAGGCACTTGGGATCGCAGATATCCTCCCTGCCGGGAGCGCCGGTCCACTGGGGATCGGAGAAGATATAGATGTCGGACTCCTTCCCCTCGCCCACGGACTTGGACTTCTTATACATCTTGACATACTCGTCGGACTGGTACTGGAAGTTCAGCATCCAGTTATACAGGAGGTTCTCCTCTCCCTCCGGAATCAGCAGGTGGGCCTTCACCATGAACTCAGGGTCCAGGCCGATGAAAACCTCGGCGTGGTACATGGTCTTCCAGCGGGTGTCATACACGGCGTCCATGACGATTTTGTCCAGGGCGGCGGTATCCACGCCGGGCTTGCCGGTGATGCGGCGGGCGGCGGCGTAGCGGCCGGTAATGGAGCCGTCGTTGAAGAGCAGGACCTTGGCGTCGGGCTCCAGTCCGAACTCCTCGCCCCTGTATACGGGCATGTCGGTGACCACGGTGCCCGGGGAGTTCTTCGCCATGTCATAGGCCTCCCGGAGGGAGTTGATCTTTACGACGTTGTTGCCGTAGAAGGGAGCCTCAATGATGGAGCGGGTCTTGGAGAACCCGACCTTGCCAGGGCCAATCTCGGTTCTGGGGTAATAGGCTTTCGTAGACATATCTGTTCCTCCTTGAAAGTTTCCAAGCGCCTGCGCAACAAGCATGGAAAGGCGGCAGGTTCGCTGCACGTACGATGATAATATACCCTGTTTTTCCGGAAAAAGCAAGAGCGAAAACGGCCTCTTTGAAAAAAGAAGAATCCCCGGACATAACCGGGCGGGCAAACCCGCCCTTGACACCGGCCGCCCAGGGTGGTATATTAAAACCGACCGATGGTTTGTTTGGAGGGGATGCCCTACGGCACGGAATAAATATCCGGAGGAAACGATCCGGAAAATCCTGGACACAGCGGAACGGCTGTTCATCGAAAAGGGCTATGACCGGGCCTCCCTTCAGGATATTCTGGACGAGACAGGCCTCTCCAAGGGGGCCGTCTACCACCACTTCGCCTCCAAGGAGGATATCTTTTACGCCGTCTGCGGCCGCATTGGCCAGCGGAACGGCGAGGTGCTGTCCCAGGTCCGGGACGATCCGGCTCTGAACGGCCTGGAAAAGCTCCGGACCATGTTCAAGGTCTCCCTCCAGCCGGAGCGGCAGGCCAAAATGTTCTGCATGATGCCCTATTTGATGGATAATCCCAGGTTTCTGGCAACGGAGATGCGCAGCATCTTCACAGAGGTGGTCCCCTTCTTCGTGGAGCCCATCATCCGCCAGGGCATGGCGGACGGCTCCATTCGCACGGAGCACCCCAGGGAGCTGGCGGAGGCCATGATGATGCTGTCCGATCTGTGGATCAATCCCATCGTCCAGCCCTCCACGCCGGAGGAAATCCGTGCCCGGTGCGCCGTCTACAACCAGCTCTTCTCCAGCTTCGGCGCCGGCGGGCTGATCGACGGGGAGACCATCGACATCCTGCTGCACTACGCCGAAATAACTCATCCCCCCTCCGGCGGGGACACGCGCAGCTGAAAGGGGACTGCCGCAACCGGCAGTTTCTTTTTAAAGATATAAAAACCGACGGTCGGTTTTAAAATTTGCAAAAAGGAGCTTTTTTATGAACAGGAAGCAAACATCCCTCTTCCGCCGGGACTTCACCCTGGTGGTCATTGGGCAGGTCATCTCCCTCTTCGGCAACGCCATCCTGCGCTTTGCCCTGCCGCTGTACCTCCTGCGGCAGACCGGCTCCCCCGCCCTGTTCGGCGCGGTGGGGGCGGCGGCGTTCATTCCAGCCGTGCTGTGCGCGCCCATCGGCGGCATAGTTGCGGACCGGGTGAACAAACGGAACATTATGGTGGTCCTGGACTTCTCCACGGCGGGCCTGGTGCTGGCCTTTGCCCTGCTCCTGGGCCGCGCGCCGCTGGTGCCGCTGATGATTGCCTGCCTCATGCTGCTCTACGGCATCGCCGGGGCCTACCAGCCCTCGGTCCAGGCCAGCATTCCCCTTTTGGCGGAGCCGGAGCAGCTCACCAGCGCCAACGCGGTGATCAACATGGTGGGCACCCTGTCCGGCCTGCTGGGGCCGGTGATCGGGGGCGTGCTGTTCGGGGCCTTTGGACTCCGTCCCATCCTGTGGGTGGGCATGGCCTGCTTTTTCCTCTCCGCCGTCATGGAGCTCTTTATCCGCATTCCCCACCAGCCCCGGGCGGCGGCGGGGAGCGTGCTGTCCACGGTCCGGCGGGACCTGGGAGAGAGCTGGCGCTTCGTCCGGCGGGGCAGGCCGGTGTTTTTGTCCGTCATGCTGGTACTGGCCCTGTTCAACCTGGTGCTGTCCGCCGCCCTGGTGGTGGGCATCCCCGTGGCGGTGGTTCAGGTGCTGGGCATGAGCGACCGCCGTCTGGGACTCACCCAGGGGGCCATGGGCCTGGGCGGGCTCTTCGGCGGCGCGGCGGCCGCCTTCCTGGGGGCACGGCTGCGGCTCCGGCGGGGAGGCGCCTTGCTCCTGGCCGCCAGCCTGACGGCGGCGGGCATGGGAGCCGCCCTGCTGCCGGGTGTCCCCGCGCTCCTTGGCTGGTGGGGCGTGACGGCCATGAGCTTTGCCGTTATGGTCCTGTCCACCCTGCTGGTAGTGGTGCTCAGCGCCGCCGCCCAGGGGCAGACGCCTCCGGAGCTGCTGGGGAAGGTGATGGCCTTCATTATGGCAGTATCCAACTGCGCATCTCCTTTGGGCCAGGCGATTTACGGAGCCTTGTTCGAGAGCTTTCCGGCCTGGGCCGTCCTGCTGGGGGCAGCGGGAGCCGCGGCGCTGGCGGCGGTCTATTCCCGGGGGGTGTTCCGGGAGCTGGACGGGGGCCGGTGACGAAAACGGGCATCCGCTTCCCCTCAGCCGCCCCGGAGCTCCCGCTCCCTGCGGGCCAGGCCCTGTTCGTAATTTTCAATCTTCTGGTCCAGCCGCTCCAGGGACTGCCGCATATCCTCCATCCGCTCCAAGAGCTGCCGCCGCTGCTCCACCAGGAGCGCCTTCCGGGCCTCCAATGTCTCCTCTCCCTGCTGAAAGAGGCGGCTGTACTCAATCAGCGCCTCGATTCCCACGCCGGCGGACCGCATACATTTCATCAGCTCCACCCAGCCGAGGGAAACCTCATCGTAATCCCGGATGCCGCTTTTGTTCCGGGGCACCGGCGGAATCAGCCCGATACGCTCGTAATACCGCAGCGTATCGGCGGAGAGTCCGTATTTCCTGCCCGCTTCCGTAATGGTCATACCCTGCCTCCTTGCCTCAGGCCGCTCTGCGGCGGCCCGCTCTTTTTCCCTCATCATAATATCTGGAGCGGACTCCAAGTCAAGGACTTTTTTAAACAGTCCGGCGGCTTCTCCGGGCATATGGCTCTCGACGGCCTTCCGTTTGACGAGCGGGGAAAAATCTGCTAAAATAGAAATCACCTATTATCCACAAGGAGCTGAACAAAATGAAACGATTGCAACAGGCCCTCGCCTGCCTCGTGCTGTGCGTCCTCCTGACGGGCATGGTCTCCGTTCCTGCCGCCGCTCTTTCCGACGTTCCGGATAACTTCTGGGCGAAGGAGGATATCGAGCGCTGCATTTCCCTGAAATATTTCTATCCCGAGTCCAACGGCAGCTTCGGCGTCGGGAAGGAGATGTCCCGGGCTGAATTCACGACGGTGCTCTGCCGCTTCTTTGGCTGGAAGCCGACATCCCCCGCCCGGGCTGTTTATGAGGACGTGCCGGAGAGCGCATGGTATGCCGGCGCCATAGAGACCGCCTACCATCAGGGCGCCATCACCAGCCAGGACGGCGGGTTCCGCCCGGACGCCCTCATCACCCGCAGCGAGGCGGCCGCCATGCTCATCCGGGCCCTGGGCTACGGCAGCATTGCCGGGCTCATTCAGGACATGTCCCTGCCCTTTCAGGACGTCCGTTCCAACAACGGTTATATTGTCATGGCCTACGGCCTGGGGCTGATGGACGGCACTTCCGCCACTACCTTTTCTCCGGAGGGCCATGTTTCCAGAGAGCAGGCCGCCGCCATCTTCATGCGGCTTTACGATAAGCTCAACGGAACCGCCGGCCGCCTCGGCCTTGCCACCGCCGCGGAGGGCCTGCCGGAGCTGAGCGGTTACGAAGCCGTGGGCGTCGCCGCGTTCAAGCTGGTCTACAACGGCGCTCCCCAGCTCGCCTCTTTGATGGAGGAGGAGGAAGCCGCCGCCATTCGCGCCGCCGCCTCTTCCGCCGGGGCCAAGCCGCTGCTCTATGTTTCCGGCGGACCCTACCATCTGCGGGAGAACAACGCGGCGGAGCTGGCGGAGGTCCTCCTCCAGGCCGTGCAGGCAGGCAGCTACAGCGGTCTTTTCCTGGACATCTCCGGCCTCACCACCGACGCCCAGCGCAATGAACTGACCGCCGCCGCCCAGCTCCTGCGGGAAAAGCTGGGCCAAAAGCTTCTGTATATCGGAGCCGAGGCCCCGGCCTGGAAGGGCGCTGCTTTTGGTTATGATTATGCCGCCCTGGGCGAGCTGGCGGACCGGCTGGTTCTGAGGATCTCCCCCCAGGCAGAGACCATCGGAGAATCCACCGCCGCGCCTCTGGAGCCCCTGGAGCGGGTCTACTACGCGCTGAACCGTCTCCGGGGCGCGGTAGACGCCGGCAAGCTGACGCTGCTGCTCACCTCTGCGGGCTCCGAGTGGAACGGCAAAGCCTCCGTTCCTGTCAGCGGAGAGACGCTTCTCTCCCTCATGAAGGAACAGGGAGCGGAAAATCACTATTCCAGCCGCTATGCCTGCGCCTATCTGACCCGGACCCGCGGCGCCGGCGTCTGGTATCTCAACGGCCAATCCATTCAGGAGCGCACCCGCCTGGCCCGGCTCTTCGGCGGCGGCCATATCTGCCTCTCCGATTTGAACAGCGCCCTTCCGGAAGTTCTGGAAGCCATGCCCTAATAAAGAATCCCTTAACGATCAAGGCCCCGCTTCACGCAGAAGCGGGGCCTTCCGGCTGTCAAAAAGTGTTTTGCCAGTCTCGGCAAGCTTTTGGGAGCCTCAAAAAGTTATATGGATCGAAGACGAAGGGAGCACCTCCCGGATGATCTCCGCGCTCCGAAACGCGCCTGCGGGCACGGCCTCTCGCGGCGTTCTCTCCTCCCGCCATCCAACGCCCGCCTTTCCGGCAGGCTGAGCAGGCTCTTAAGGAACAAGCGCTCTTACAGGAACCGCTGCATCCCGTCCGTAGCCGAGGAGGGGTCGGCGCTGATGGTAACGGTGAACTTGATGTTGTTCCGCTCGCCGAAAGCATCCAGCCAGCTCAGGAAGTTTTCGGTCTCTCCGTCCACTTCCCGGCCGACGATTTTGCAGAAGTTGTCAATAAACATATGGGAAATATCGTAATTGCCCGCATGGAGGCCGCTGATAAAGCCCCGAAGCAGATCGTAGCCGTTCAGCTTGTATTCATGCGCGTCGATCAGGCGGATGTGATAGTGGATGTCGTAGGTCATGTTGCGGTTGGCCTCGATGCAAACCACATTGCCGGGCTCGTCCTTCGCCGCGTTGTTAATCAATTCGATGAGCTGTTTGGTTTTGCCGGAACCCTTCATGCCCATAATAAGTCTGACCATAGTAAAACACTCCTGTCATTTTTAATCGCTTTGGCCTTGTTTTCAGGATACCACACTCTGCCGGAAAAAACAATGCAAAAAAGCAAATTTGCCAATTGTTCACAGAATCGGCTTTCCTCCGCCGGTTCTGTGACAAGCTTTCAGCGGACCGAAAATTTTTTGGTTTCCATGGAGCGGGGACCCCCTTCCCGGGTCCCCCTCCATGCCTCTCCCTCCCGCCGGCGCGGCCCCGCGTTTTGCGCTCACTCCGCCAGGCAGGCCGTCCGCAGCAGGCGCAGCAGCATCTGTCCGTATGTCACCCTGGGCACCTCTTCTCCCGCCAGCAGCGGAATTTCCGTCACAATCTCCCCTCCGAACGAAACCGTCAGCGTTCCCAGCCGGTCCCCCAGCGCCACAGGGGCGGCGGCGCTCTCTTCCAGCCTGACCGTCTGCTCCAGGTTTCCCGCCTTTTCCTTTTCCACCAGCAGCGTGCCTCCCTCTCCCAGCACCGGCTGAACCGTGGCCTGCGCCCCCAGCTCCACCGGAATCGGAGGCAGCGCCATCTCGGGGACGATCTTTCGCAGCGCATAATTGGCGAAGCCGTAACTGAGCAGGGACTGCGCGTCCTCAAAGCGCTGAGGAGATGTCGCCCCCTTCATGATAACGGCAATCAGCTCCATGCCGTCCCGCTCCGCGGTGGCGGAGAGGCAGTATAGGGCGCTGTCGGTAGAGCCGGTTTTCAGGCCCGTGGCTCCCTCGTAGAACCGTACCAGGCGGTTGGTGTTCACCAGCTGGGATTCCCCGTTCCGCAGGGTGTCCATCCAAATCGTGGTATACTGCCGGATATCCGGGTGATGCAGAATCAGCTCCCGGCTCATCAGGGCAATGTCGTAGGCGGAGGTAACGTGGCCCTCTTCGGGGAGACCCGTGGCATTTTTAAAGGTGGTGTCCTTCATCCCCAGCTCCGCCGCCCGCCGGTTCATCCGCTCCACAAAGGCATCCTCGCTCCCTGCCACGCTCTCCGCCAGTGCCACGGCGCAGTCGTTGGCGGACACAACGCACACCGCCTTCAGCATATCGCTGACGCTGAGCTGCTCATTCTCCTTCAGCCAAATCTGGGAACCGCCCATGGAGCAGGCATGGGCGGAGGCCGTTATCATGGTGTCGTAACTCAGCTGGCCGCCGTCAATGGCCTCCATGGTCAAAAGCAGCGTCATAATTTTTGTAACGCTGGCGGGCTCCAGCCTCTTGTGCTCGTCCTTGGCAAAGAGAACGGTTCCCGTCTCCTTCTCCATCAGCAGCGCCGAAGGCGCGGCCACCTCCACAGCCTTGGCGCCGGTAGTCAGCAGCAGCACGGCACACAGCAGCGCGATCCCTCTTTTCATAATGCTCCCCCTTTACATGTCGCTTGTCTGTATGAGCTATATGAGCAAAGGCGGACATTCATGACCCGTCCCTGGCAAAACGGGGCATGGCCGCCTGAGACCCGCTTTCGCAAA
The DNA here is from genome assembly GCA_910576845.1 of uncultured Oscillibacter sp. Lineage (GTDB taxonomy): Bacteria > Bacillota > Clostridia > Oscillospirales > Oscillospiraceae > Oscillibacter. Next base: position 1,770 of record CAJTJA010000080.1, on the reverse strand, counting down.
AATTCATTGACATTCCGCCGGCCTTGTCCTACGATAAGTGCGGAAACAGAGATAAAAGGGGGCCATTCAAGTGTCAGCCGCTGCGGAAAACACAAATTGTAAAGAGGCAACCGCCGAATTGGAATTTTTAGAAGTACAGTACCAGGTGTTGTCTGATCGCAGAATCAATCACAATGCCCTGTTATGGAACGTACCCTCCCTGCTTTTCGTCGCGCAAACATTTTTATGGACGCTGGCGCTGGACAGCGCCAAAAATGCGGTCATCCGCCTTATTATTTCCATTCTGTCGATCATGACGGCGTATGTCTCCTATCAGCTGTTCGAGCGCAACCAGCTGCTGGAAGTGATCGATTCCGAACAGATGTACTCCATAGAAACATATATCCACGAAAAATACCACACTCTGCCGGTCATGTTCATTCATCACAAGGCCGGCAGGCGCACACTCATTTCGGGGGAGCATAAAACTGTGACGGACTTTATCCATCATCACAGCTATTACCGTCTTCACAAAGACAAACACTGCTTATGCCAGCAGGAATCCTCCACACTGTGGAAAATCATATTTATTTTGACGCTCGTCATATCCGTGGTGATTTCCATGTATAACCTGACGGAGGCCGTCCTTCTTTTTACGGCATATTTAGAGACCGTTTGAAAAGCGGCACACCGGCGCTCCGGCCGGATCACAGGGAAACCGCCGTTCACGGCGGGGCCCCCTCCCTGCCGGAAGCCTTGCAAACCTTCAAAATTTATGCTATATTGTTTAATTCATGGAAAATCCCATCATCACAACCACAGGAGGCTGTTTTATGGCCGCTTTCAAAGACGAAATTGCCAGGAGGCGAACCTTCGCCATCATCTCCCACCCCGACGCGGGCAAAACCACCCTGACGGAAAAGCTCCTGCTCTACGGCGGGGCCATCGCCCAGGCCGGCGAGGTCAAGGGCAAGCGGGCCCGGGCCGCCACCTCCGACTGGATGGAAATCGAAAAGCAGCGGGGCATCTCCGTCACCTCCTCCGTCATGCAGTTCCAGCACGACGGCTACTGCATCAATATTCTGGACACCCCGGGCCACCAGGATTTCTCCGAGGACACCTACCGCACTCTCATGGCGGCGGACTCCGCCGTCATGGTCATCGACGCCGCCAAGGGCGTGGAGCCCCAGACCCGCAAGCTTTTCCGGGTCTGCGCCCTGCGGCACATCCCCATCTTCACCTTCATCAACAAAATGGACCGGGAGAGCCGGGACCCGCTGGAGCTCTGCGGAGAGGTGGAGGCGGAGCTGGGCATCGACACCTGCCCCGTCAACTGGCCCATCGGCTCCGGGCGGGAGTTCCAGGGGGTCTACGACCGGGAGGAGGGCCGCATCCTCTTCTTCTCCGGCGAGGGCCATGGCAAAAAGGCTCTGGCCACCGAGGCGGACCTGGAGGACCCCGCCGCCGGGGAGCTGATTGGCGAGAGCCGCCTGCGGCAGCTCCAGGAGGAGGTGGAGCTGCTGGGCGCGGGCCGGGAGCTGGACCTGGAGGCCGTCCGGGCCGGGACGCTGTCCCCCGTTTTCTTCGGGTCCGCCCTGACGAACTTCGGCGTGGAGCCCTTTTTAAAAGCTTTCCTCCGCATGACCCCCGCTCCCCTGAGCCGCGTGGCGGGAGAGGAGGAGATCGACGCGTTCTCCCCGGATTTCTCCGCCTTCGTCTTCAAGATTCAGGCCAATATGAACAAGGCCCACCGGGACCGGCTGGCCTTCATGCGCATCTGCTCCGGCCGCT
>CAJTJA010000079.1 GCA_910576845.1 uncultured Oscillibacter sp. | reverse complement strand
ACCGGGATGAGGACAACCTCATCATCTCCCTTTACGCCCATCAGGCGGGGGTGTCAAAGGTGGTGGCCAAATCCAGCCGCCAGAACTACACCGCCATCGCCCGCTCCGCCGGGGTGGAGTCGGTGGTATCCCCCAAGCTGGCCACGGTGGGGCTGATCCTGCGCTTCATCCGGGGACTGCAAAACTCCAAGGGCACGGTGATGAACGCCCTGTACCGCATCGCGGGGGGCAAGGCGGAGGCCATGGAGTTCATCGTCTCCCCCGCCACCCGCAATTTAAAAACGCCGCTGAGGGACCTGCGGCTGCGCCGCGGCGTGCTCATCGCCGTCATTGTCCGGGGGAACAAGGTTATCATCCCCGAGGGCTCCACCTGCCTGGAGGCGGGCGACGATGTGATCGTCATTGCCCGGGACAGCGGCATTTTGGACCTCAACGACATCTACGAGGGCAGCGGCCTGGCTGCGGGGGGCTGAGGGGATGAATTTTAAACTGGTGCTGCGCATCACCGGCTTCACCCTGCTCATTGAGGCGGCGGCCATGCTGCTGCCCATGGGGGTGGCCTTGCTCTACGGGGAGAGCCCCATCCCGTTTTTGAGCGCCATTTTGATTATCCTGGCGGCCGCCGCCGTGCCGGTGCTCCTGTTCAAGCCCAAGCCGGACTTCTTTGCCCGGGAGGGCTTTTTCACCGTGGGGCTCATCTGGGTGCTGTTCGGGGTGTTCGGGGCGCTGCCCTTCTGGTTTTCCGGCCGGTTTGGACCGTTCATCGACTGCTTTTTTGAGACCATCTCCGGCTTCACCACCACCGGGGCCACCATTCTCACCGCCATTGAGGGGCTGCCCATGGGGCTGCTGTTCTGGCGGTCCTTTACCCACTGGCTGGGAGGGATGGGGGTGCTTATTCTCACCGCCGCCCTGCTGCCCTTTTTGGGAATCAGCTCAAACTTTCTCATCCGGGCGGAGAGCCCCGGGCCGGTGAAGAGCAAGCTGGTGCCCCGGGCCTCCCAGTCGTCCAAGATTTTGTACACCATCTATCTGGCGCTGACAGCGGTAGAGGTGCTGCTGCTGCGTTTGGCGGGAATGAACTGGTACGACGCCGTCACCCATGCCATGTCCACGGCGGGTACCGGCGGATTTTCCAATCGGAACGCCTCGGTGGGGGCCTTTGGAAGCCCTGCCATTGAGATTATCATCACCGTGTTTATGCTGCTGTTCTCCATTAACTTCTCCGTCTACTTCCTCGCCCTCACCGGCAAGGTCCGCCAGGCGCTGAAAAGCGACGAGCTGCGGTTTTTCCTCATTATGGTGGCCGTGTCCATCGCCGCCATCGCGTGGAACATCCGGGATGTGTACGGGACGGTGGGCGACTGTGTTCGCTACGCCGCGTTTCAAGTATCGTCCATCGTGTCCACCACCGGCTTTTCGTCGGATAACTATGAGCTGTGGCCGGAGTTTTCTAAAATGCTGCTGGTGGTGCTCACATTCATCGGAGCCTGCGGCGGCTCCACCGGCGGCGGCATCAAATGCGGACGGATTTTGATTTTGATCCGCTCCGCCGCCCGTGAGGTTCGCTCCATCGTCCACCCCCGTGCGGTGTCGGTGGTCAGGCTGGACGGCGCTACAGTGAGTGAGAACGCCATTCGCACCGCCCAATGCTATTTCATCGCTAACCTGTTCCTAGTGTTTGGAATGGCCGTTGTGGTGGGGCTGGATAATTTCTCCTTCGGCACTACGCTGACGGCGGTAATTACCTGTATCAGCAATGTGGGCCCCGGACTGGAGCTGGTGGGGCCGGCGGGGAATTTTGCCGCCTTTTCGGTGCTGAGCAAGCTGGTGCTGTCCTTTGCCATGATTTTGGGGCGGCTTGAGATGTTCCCCATCCTGGTACTATTCAGCGGCAGCGCGTGGAAGAGGTCGTAGGGACGGCGTAGATATTGTTTTAGCTTAGGCGGCTGCCGGGCAGCCGCCTAAGCACGGTTTGAACATTGACGGTGTGCCCGGCGGCGAGGGGGTTTTTCGCCAGACAAGGCGATTTGACACAGAAATACTTTATGTATTTCTGTGTCAAATCAATGATATATGGAAAAAAAAGCCCCGCCGTTTGGGCATGTTGGCAATTTTCAAACGAGCCCTAAATTTTTCTACACGAAAACAAAAAAAGGTGTTGACAAATGACGCTCTATCTGTTATCATTCTCCTTGCGTTAAGCGAGAGTAACACATGGGGGTATAGCTCAGCTGGGAGGGCACATTATCCGGTGAGCGACACCAAAGTGAAACAGCAAAAGAAGTTCTGAAAAATCTGAAAACCGTTGAAAATCAAGGGGTTTCAGCACATGGGGGTATAGCTCAGCTGGGAGAGCGCTTGAATGGCATTCAAGAGGTCAGCGGTTCGATCCCGCTTATCTCCACCAGGAACATGGGAACCATGTGAGGGAAAAGACTTCAAATCATAGGATTTGAGGTCTTTTTTCTTGCCTTTTGTTCAACCCTAAATGATTTATCTTTTATCCTAATGCCATTTGTACCAGAACGATACCAGAATGAAGAATTGACGGCTTGCCGCTGAATGGATTTCAACGGCACAGCCTGTCATTTATTGAAACTGGCCCGCTTGAAATTCTGCACGTACCAGAATTTGCGGGAACACAGCAAGTTTTCTATGTCATCAGCGAGAGCGTGAGATTTTGAAGGTCTTGCTAAACTTTTCTGCGGCGGCCTGCCGCACTTCCTCTTGGACGTGTAAATAATGCTGGGTCATTTCCATGTCGGCGTGGCCCACCATGCTCTGAATCGTCTCCATGTCCACGCCTAAAGCCTGGAGCTGAGACACATAGGTGTGGCGGCAGCTATGGGGCGTCAGCATACGGACACCGGGTACTTTGAACAGGGCGTTGCGGTACTTGTCCCGGAAATGGCTGGGATTCACGGGCTGTCCAGCAATAGGGCTTTCCCACACGAATTTTCCGGCCTGTTCCCGGAGGAACACGGCACAGGGCCGGACATTGGGCGGCACAGGCACGTCCCGGACGCTGGCGACACTCTTGGGCGGGCCGATATAGGGCCGTCCCTTTACCATGTTCACCGCTTGCCGGATATGGATGCAGGAGCCGTCCGGTTCGATGTGCTGAGGTTCCAGCGCCAAAACCTCCTGCGTCCGCATACCCGTTGCCAGCATGAGCCGGATCGTGTGCCCTGTCCTATCCTGGGGCAAGTCCTCCATGAGCTTTTGTACCTCGTCCTGGGTGAACGCCTCCTTGCGCTGTACGGGCCGCTGGGCTTTCATCTTTTCTGCAAAGCGGACAGGATTTTTCCGAATCAGGTCGTTGGCCTCGGCCTTGTGCATGATTTGATAGAGCATTCCCCGGCACTTGGCTAAGTAGGAATCGGACTTCCCATCGGCCCGTAGGCCCTTCAAAAAGTTCTCCACGTCCAAGGCTTTGATACTACCCAGCTTGCGGGGGCCGAAGCCCTTCACCAACGTTTTCAGTGTGTAACCGTAGCTTTCATAAGTAGTGGGTGAGACAGAATCCTTATATCCTTCGTACCACTTTTGTGCCCACGCTTGAAAAGTGAGGTTTGGGTCGATGTACAGCCCCGCCGCCACCTCCTGCTTGTAAGCGTCTGCTTTGTCCTTTGCCTCCTTCTGAGATTTGCCGTAAAAGCTCTTATAACGGCGTGTGCCGTCGTCTTTGTAGCCCACCATCATGGTACACTCCCACAGGCCGTTGGAGCGCTTACGGAGCGTTCCCTCGCCATTGGAGCGTTTTCCTGGCATTGTTTGTCCTCCTTCAGATTAGATTTACTGTCCTTCCCGTAATTTGCGCTCCTTCACCCTCTTTCTTGTCATTTTGGAGTTATAGGCACCCCGGCACCGGGGAGAACAGTATTCCGCCCGCCAATCATCGGCAATGAAGAACTTCTGACAGTGCTTGCATTGCCGGACGGCCCTGCCCTCGCCGGACACAAGCTGGGCATAGGCCAAATCGATACAGGTTGTCAAATCATACACCTGGGCTCTCAGCTCAGGTGTTTTGTTGTGCTCGAAATCCAGCGTCCATTCGGCGTTGCGAATGAAGAAATGACTGCCATCCACACCTTCTAAAAATCGAAGGTAGAAATCCAACAGCATGAGGGCCAACGTACACGCAGGGACGGCTCCGGAACGGCTGCAAGCCCGTTTAACGGCTTCATAATGAATCAGATATCCCACATCATCACCGTTATCATCTTCGCTGAAAGGGATTGCCATGGCCCGCTGTTCATGCCTTGCGGGGTAGCTTGTGGTGATGATGTTGTTCTGCTCCCATAGAGGGAGGCCATACCTCTGGACAAAAGGCAAAATCGCGTCAAGCAGAGGTTGGGCCTCGTTGGGACAGGCAGTGAAGAAATCCCCGCAGCGCCAAAAATCAGCGTCCCGCAATGGAAGCATTTTATGGGACAGGCAGTAGTCCATAAAAGCGTCACAGCCCGCCACCGCCGCCCCGGCCCGCACTACGTCCAACAACAAGCCCTCGCTATCCTCGAAGGGGTCATAGCGGCGAGGCAGTACACCGGCCTCCGGCGTGATGAACAGCACCCTCTGTTCCGCAACGGCGGCATAGTTTCGGAACCGGGGGACGGCCCCTCGGAAATGTGTGAAGTTCATTTGCGGCATATCATCAGCCCTCTTTCGTCATAGCTTTTAAGCGTACAATATCACGAATACAGCATAACACAAATTTAGCAGATTGTCAAAAAATATCCTGTCGAACCGTGTCGAACGATTTATCTTGACCAAAATACAATCGTGATATAATATATTTATATCATATCACGATGCAAAACGCAAGAGGAAATGTGTCAGGAGTATATGAAATCCTATCACGGAAAGGAGGACGGGCATTTGAAAACCGAGTGCAGACACTTTGACGAACTCCCCGCCATGCTGACGGCAACGGAACTGGCCGGGGCGCTGGGCATTTCCAAAGCCGGGGCCTACACGCTGATACACAGCAAGGGCTTTCCCACGCTCCGAATCGGCAAGCGGCTCATGGTGCCGAAGGATAAGCTGACGGCCTGGATCGACCGCAACACGGGCGGCGCATAGGGCACGCGCCGATTTTAGCAAGCACTGGATTTGTATGGCACAAATCCGCTTGGCAGGGGGAGTGTCCCCCTGACCCCCATGCGAAAGGAGGGAACTAATGGGAAAAACCGTAAAGCTGACCATCCGCCTGTCCCCGGAGGACATGGCACTTTTGAAATCCCGCACCGCCAAAACCCGGCTGTCCCAGTCCGGCTATCTGCGGATGCTCATACGGGGCTATCTCCCCAAAGCCTACCCACCGGGAATCTATTTTGAAGTGCTCCAAAAGCTGAACCAGGCCAGCGGCGCAGTAGCAGACCCAGTGATTTACCGGGAACTGCTGGGCGCTTTGCACACGCTCCAAGAGGCTGTGACCGTCCCGGCAAAAATTGAGGATATCTAATGGCAACCACGGCGATTTGGAAAGTCAAGGGCAACTTAAGGCAGGTGGTGAACTACGCCGCCAGCCCGGACAAGACCACGCTCACCACCGCGGACTTGCAGGGTCTGCGGGACGTGATGGATTACGCCATCCAGGACTGCAAAACCGAGGAGCAGCGGTATGTCAGCGGCGTGAACTGCGCCCCAGAAATCGCCAGAGAGCAGATGATGATGGTGAAGCGGCAGTTTGGCAAAGAGGGCGACATTATCGCCTTTCACGGCTATCAGTCCTTTGCTCCTGGAGAGGTCACGCCGGAGCAGGCCCATGAGATTGGCGTGGAACTGGCCCAGCGGTTATGGGGGGGACAGGTTTCAAGTGGTGGTTGCCACCCACCTGGACAGGGAACATATTCATAACCATTTTGTGCTGAACTCCGTTTCATTTTTGGACGGAAAGAAGTATAATGACTGCAAAAGTACCTGTGCCCTTATGCGGCAGACCTCCGACCAGCTTTGCCGGGAGCATGGCCTATCCGTCATTGAGGAACCGGAACAGGGCCGAACCATGAGCTATGACACCTGGGAGGCCCAGCAGAAGGGCAAGCCCACCTGGTACGGACAGATACGCCGGGATGTGGACGCCTGCATTGCCCGCGCTTTCCTGTTCGAGCACTTTTTGAGCAATTTGAAGAAACAGGGCTATGCGGTGAAGCTGGGGAAATATATCGCTGTCCGGCCTCCGGGGAAAGAGCGGTTCGTCCGGCTGAAAACCCTGGGGGACGATTACACCGAAGAAGCCATCCGGGAGCGCATTCGTGCCCATGAGCCGCCGCCCCGCCGCCCTGCACCCAGGCCAGCGTTGAAGCAAAATTACAGAATCCAGCGCAAACCCAGGAAATTGACGGGGTTTCGTGCGCTATACTTCCATTATCTCTATTTACTGGGCAAGCTGAAAAAGCCCACGGCCTCGCCCCGGCGCAGACGTTACATGACAGATGAAATTATCAAATTTGACCGCTATGTGGAACAGGCGAAACTGCTGATGAAATACCGCATTGACACCTGGGAGCAGCTTTCCATGCGGGAAGAAGCGGTACAAAGCGAACTCGACGCCCTTTGTCGCCAACGAAAAGGGCTTTACACCGCCAGGAGGAAAAATCCCACTGAAACAGACCTCTCCCCCGCTATCCTATCTATCAATCAATCTATCAAAACCCTGCGACGAGAGTTGAAGATGTGTGGGCGGATCGAGGCTGACGGCCCCGCTATCCGCCAAAAGCTCCGAGAATCGTCACTACCACCGCCAAAGGTGAAACAGGCCGAAAAGCACCGCCCCCGGAAATGGCAGCGCTGACCAGCGTTTGCCCCCGTGGGAGCGTACTCCGCCGCCCAGCCCCCGTCAAGGCTGAAATGCACCGGCCCGCCCCCCGTAGGGGGCGGGCCGGCCTTGACTGGGTCTGTTCGGCGGAGTAAAGGTGGGTAAGGGCAAACGCAGGGAGTGCCGGGCACAGCCCGGCACTCCTCATTTTGGGAGGCGGCTCCTCGGCGGCAGGGTCGCCGCTTTTTGCGTCTCATCATGAGATTTATTTTGTCGAAACTTGCCTCAATTTTGAGGTTTAATTCCAAACTGTATAACAGGCGGAAAACATACAACTTTTCGATAATAATATCCCGTTTATTTGTTTTCCAAACCTCTACCAGCAGCGGCAACAGCATCGGCAATATGCTTTGCCACCTGCTCCGGCGTTTCATCAAAGCCGTATTTAATCCACTGGTAAATGATACCGAAATAGCCATAGATGAAGTAAGACATCAAATAGGAAAGATTTTTATCCCAGGTATCCCCATCGAACACCAGCAGCTCACAGGCACGCATAACGACCACGATCAGCCCATTGTTATGGAGCAAGGAAAACAGCCGTCGATTTTCATAGATGAAACAAGTGAGAGCAAAGCCCTTGTCTTTCTCCACATTTTCCTGGTGCAAATCAGCATAGCGGCCCCATTCGTAATTGATTTTGAATATCAACAATTCCTCTTTGCTGTTCTTATGGTCAAGGTGCCGATAGAAAGTTGTTCTTCCTACTCCAGCCAGCTCACAAATCGTATTCACACTGATGCTGTCATAATCTTGAGTGGCCATCAATTTAATTAGCGCATCCGCCAGACATAACTTCAAAAATGCTGTTTGTGCTCTTTTCATTGAGGTACAAAACACTCCTTTTTGTTCCGCATAGCGCATTGTCAGTCGGTACGTTCTTGCGTCATGGCGGTCAGTGTGGTATTCTACATCAGCAAGCAGGGATAAACGTTCTTTGTCGGGATACTTGTTCCATATGCAGTTATCGTAATACGTTCCTTTGGCAAAGTCAAGGAAAAGAAGGAGATGGACGTGATGAAAAAAGTGTTAAAGATTTTAGGAATCGTGGTATTGGTACTGGTGGTGTTGTTGACGGTGTTCTTTGCTTATGCCCAGTATAAGAACTGGCAAGCACTGAATACCCCCATCCTGACAGACGATTACTACAATTCATTCGCTGAGACATTTCCCGCAGGCGGCAAACTGGAGGCACTTTACGCGGGAAAGGGTAGCTATGAAGTAGAACACCTGGAATACAAATCGAACAATAAATCCATTGGCACTATCCGCATATATTACCCCGCTGAGTTGAGAACCAGTGGCAGGCAATATCCCTTGGTGATGGTGGTAAACGGCAGCAACACCCCTGCCAAAATTTACTTGCCATTCTTCCAGCGTCTGGCCTCTTGGGGATTCGTAGTCGTGGGGACGGATGACCCCCAGGCCGGCACTGGCGAAACAACTTCCATCACCTTAGACTTTGTGCTGAATGAGAGTGAGATTGCTGATCAGATTGACCGGGACAATATTGGTATTATCGGCTACTCCCAAGGCGGTGCTGGGGCACTGGGAGCGGCCACCAAGTATGAGAGCAGTTACCTTTACAAAGCCATCTTTACTGGCAGCGCAGCCTACCCCTTTCTGGCACAAAATATGGGATGGGGCTATGACATAGCCAAGATTAACGTTCCCTATTTCATGACGGCAGCAACTGGTAAATCCGATGATCTGGGTGTGACAGATACCAATGCGGAGTTCGGTGGTGTGGCCCCTCTGGCCTCCCTGGTAGAAATCTTTGGCAATATGACAGATGACGTGCTGAAAGTCCGCGCCCGTGTCACTGGTGCAGAGCATGAACAAATGCAGGCACGAACAGAGGGGTACATGACCGCTTGGATGCTGTATCACCTCCAGGGTGATCAGGGCGCTGGCAAAGTATTTCTGGGGGAGAATGCCGAAATTCTGAGCAATTCCAACTGGCAAGACATAGAGAAGAACGGCTGACAAACTGATAGAATGAGTGCAACTCAATATTCTATCGGGCGGCACTCGTTCCGCTTTCCATTCCAGCTCAACATATCAATCAAAAGATATTTCAACATCAATATAATAAATCTGAGTATATTTCCAATTTGGAGAATACGGTGCGGATTAGAATCACCCGCCTGTGTCATTATTGTACCTCGAATTGAGGTGCGTTTCTCGACAAAATTTGCGTTATTCTATTTGACATGATATAATCATTATGGATAAATTTACGGTTTCTTTACCTTGAACCCATGCTAAAAGTGGCTTTCGCCCACTAAACCGTACCAGAATCCATACCAGAATGAGCCCGAAAAACAGCATGACAGGGTGGTACTCAATGGGAGCACCACCCTGCCAAAACCGTTGAAATTACTGCATTTTTTCACATTGAATCCTGCTGTGTTTTCGCTCTGAATCTATGGCATTCAAGAGGTCAGCGGTTCGATCCCGCTTATCTCCACCATCGGGAACCGAAAAAAGCTCGTTTTGATGAAAGTCAAAACGAGCTTTTTTATTTCCTCAATGCAGATTGATATGTCCCATGAGTGCCATTCATTCACTCTCCGATTTGCTTTGCCCAAACCATGCACAGAACAAAATTCAATACCTTGAAAAAGCGCGACAATTCATGTCGCGCTTCAGCTTGTCGAAAAGCGGCCTGCCAGGAAAAAGTTCTGGCAGGCCGCAAAGC
>CAJTJA010000078.1 GCA_910576845.1 uncultured Oscillibacter sp. | reverse complement strand
AACACTTGAAATCAAGATTGTTGTTTGCTAAAATAATTATAACAGCCAGACAACCGGCTGTCAATCATGATTTTAGGAGGTGCCAAAATGAAGAATCAGGACATTCGGAGAACCGCCGCAGGGTCTGGGGTAAAACTCTGGCAGATTGCGGACGCCCTGGGGATCGCGGACTGTTCGTTGTCCCGCAAGCTCAGGAAAGAACTGCCCGAAGATGAAAAGAAGGAGATTTTCTCCATCATCGACCGGCTGGCAAGGGAGGCGGGATAATGGACAAGCTGGCCGTAGGCACCACCGAAGCTGCGCGGTTGCTGGGTATATCGCGGCCCACGCTGTACCAGCTCATAGGCCGGACTGATTTCCCATCCTTCCGGGTTGGTGGCCGGGTACTTATCAGCGTGGCCGGGCTGCAAGCCTGGGTTGACCAACAAGCGGCGGCGAAGGGGGGCGTGTGATGATGCAGGGCACAAAAAAGACCCACCCCACGTCGGCAACCGTGGAGCAGGTCGAGGCGGGAGCGGGGCTTGACAGGTCCACCACTTCCACCACCAAGCATACCACACCACCCCCGCCGCCGCAAGCGGCAAAAATTAGCGACTTTCTGAGCAAGGGCGAACAGAACGCCATACCCCTGCGGCACTTGCGGGAACTGGTTCACCTTCCCGCTCGGACAGTCAGACTGATGATCCGCGCCGAAAGGATGAGTGGTACACCGATTTTGGAAAGCAGTAGCGCCACCGGGGGGTACTTCCTCCCCAACAGCAACCACGAGCGGGCGCGGTGCGTCCAAAGGCTGAGGCGGCGGGCCGCTGAGATCGTCAAAGTGGCCGACGCAATCGCGGCGGCGGATATCGAGAGGGGGCGGGGGGATGGCTGAGTACCCGCTTGAATCATTTGTCTTTTACCGCTCTTTCCGCGATGCTATCAGCGAAATGTCTGATGAAGATAAGTTGGCAACACTGCTTGCCATTTGCGACTATGCCCTATACGGCGTAGAGCCAAAGCTTAAGGATGCAATGGCGCGGGCTGTTTTCACAGTTGCACGGCCCAGCATTGATGCCAACAAGGGAAGACGTGCCAACGGCAAAAAAGGCGGTAGACCGCCTAAAAAACCTATGGTTTCTGATTCAGAAAACCTATGGTTTCAAAAAACCGAAAGCACTGAAACTGAAACTGAAACTGAAACGGATACTGGAGCGAATAGGGCGGCTTCGCCGCCCAAGCGCTCTCGCTTTGTACCGCCCACGCTGGAGGAAGTGGCTACTTATGTCCGGGAGCGGGGGAGCAGCGTAGACCCGCAGGGGTTTATCGACTTCTACGCTTCGAAGGGCTGGCTCGTAGGCAAGACCCCCATGAAAGACTGGAAAGCGGCTTGCCGAAACGCCGAAAAGTGGGAGTGCTGGACCAAACCCGCGCAGGGCGGCGACCGGGATCGCGTCAAGACCGACGCAGACTACGGGGAAGAACTCTTTTTCACGAAATGAGGATATATATGGACAAGGTTATTTCTAAGCTCATGAAGACCACCAAAGCCCCCGGCGATTACACCGGGGCGGACGGTCTCTTGTATTGCGGCAAGTGCCGCACACCCAAGCAAATGCGACTGGGCTTTAACCCGGCCACGGGGAAGGATGATCCTACCGTTGTTCCTACGGCCTGTCAGTGCCAACAGGAGGCAGGCCAAGCGGCGGATGAACGGGACAGACGGGAGAAGTTCGAGGCCAGGATGAAAAATCTGAACTCCAGCGGCATTACCTGCCCCGGCTCCCTGCGCCACACCTTCGCGGACGATGACGGCCAGAGGCCGGAGATCACCGCCGCCTGTCAGCGGTATGTGGAGCACTGGGACGAGATGGCGGAAAAGAACGTCGGCATTCTGTTCTATGGCACCGTGGGCACCGGCAAGACCTTCTATGCCGCCTGCATTGCCAACGCCCTGCTGGATCGTCAGGTGACAGCGGCGGCTACCAGTTTCCCCCGGCTGCTGAACCTGCTCCAGGGAACGCCGGACAAACAAAAGCTGTTGGATTCTCTGGCCCGGTACAAGCTGCTGATTATAGACGACCTGGGTGTGGAGAGGGACAGCACCTTCGGCCTGGAACAGATTTTCAACGTGGTGGACGCACGATCCAGCGCACACCTTCCCGTTATCGTCACTACCAACCTGTCGATGGAGGAGTTAAAGAATCCGCCCTCTGTGCAGTATGGGCGAATCTATGATCGGGTGCTGGAAATGTGTCAGGTGCCCTTGAAGCTGACCGGGGACAGTCGACGCAAGCAAAATGCAGATAATCTGAGAGCATGGGCGCAAAAAGTCATTTTGGGGGGCACAGCCGTTGGGGGCTAAATCTCAGCGCAAGGGCCGCGCCGCCGAGCGGGAGCTTGCCCGCATTCTTCAGGGCCACGGCTACCCGGTTGAGCCAGGGCGGGCGGAGGCCCTGCGGCTGTCTGAGTGGATGGCCCAGGCGGAGCGGGACGCCCAGCGGTTCGGGGACGGTGCCCCCGCCATATTCTTCCGCCGCTCCCGTTCGCCGTGGTGCGTGGTGATGAAGCTGGAGGACTGGATAACGATTTATACCGACTTTTACCGAAGAAAGGAGGGGTGCAATGACACCCAAGAAACAAAAAGCCCTGGTTGCGCTGCTGACACAGCCGACAAAAGAGAAAGCCGCCGCCGCTGCGGGGATCACGTCCAAGACCCTGCGGGGATATCTGGATGACCCAGAATTCCAAGCGGAGTACAAGAAAGCATTTGCTGGGTTGGTGGAGGACGCTACCCGGAAAGTGCAGCAGACGCTTGATCCGGCGGTTGCTGTTCTGCGTGAGGTCATGGAGGACAGTGACGAAAATGGGCAGGTGCGCGTATCTGCGGCCCGCTCTGTGCTGGAATACGGGCTGAAAATGACAGAGCAGACCGACATCATCACCCGTCTGCAAGAATTAGAGGCGGCGATAGGAGGCGAACATGGACAGTAAGACAATTTCAAGGCGGCTGGCTGCGCTCCAGAAAATCGCAGACCGGGGGATGCCCTGCAAGGTGGTTGTCACCTTCACAGACGGCAGCAGCACCACCACTGACCCCGCTGGGGCAATCGACATTTTCAGGGAGCACGGCCCGCTCGAAGATATTTCCGATTTCACGGCAGACCGCCCCGAATATGCGGCGGCAGCGGGGATCATGACCGTGATTTGTCACCCCGTGCCCAATAGGGAGGTGTCAGATTTTGAGTAGCATTAACAGCCGGATTATCAACCTGCAAAAAGCCATTGAAGCGCGGCACATGGAGCAGGATGCCCCGATTGACCCGCTCTCTCTCAGCCTGTATGAGCTGCAAGGGTGGGCCGCTGGATTGGATGAGCAAGGCAAGGCCGCGCTGCTGGAGGCGCTGAATACCCCCGGTGAGGACGGAACAGAGGGCCTTGACCTGGACATGGAAGCTATAGACAAAATACTTGCAGATTTGAAAGGATGATTTGAAATTGAAAAACACAGAGAAATATTTTTACAGTGTGGCCGGATTCATTGAGGACATGAACGAAATCAACGCCAATTACGACAAAGCCGTTAAGCGGCTAGAGCCGTTCAAAGGCAGTGATGGATATAATCAGGGGATGCAGGAGGCCCAGGCCCAGAGGGAGGCCAGTGTGCGGCAGATGCGGGAAACCTATTTGAAGCAGTTTCGAGAGGTTGCGGCAAAAATGCGGGATTCGGTCAGCCGCCGCCCTCTTGTTGCCCCCGCGACAGAACAAACGGCCCTGTTAAGTGTCCTGCAAATGCGGCAGAGCCTGGAAAAGGATGAATTGGAGCGGGCGGCACAGCAGATGGGCGGTTGTCCAGTGGCGCTGGCCGTTCTGGATGATTTGGCACAAAAACACAAGGTGCGTGGGGTGCGGTTCAACCGGGAACTCACCGCCGATGATTTGCGGAGCAGGATTGACACCCTGGAAAGAGCGGCGTTGGAGCTTATTCAGGAAGGTGCAAGAGCCGCCAGCAGGGCGATGCCCAAAAACGCTGTATCATGTCTGGAAAGATATGGATGTTTCTCGCAGATCCCAAAGAAGGGGGCTGGCCTCTATGGTGACATCACAAGCACCGACCTGGAAACGGACACGCAGGCCATTGCCGCGTTCTGCGAGGCTGTGAACGGTTAACGGTGGGCCGTCCTGGAACATTGACGCGACAAAACATTTTCACAGAGGCCCTGGGGGATATCTCTCTTGGGGTTCCCGAAAAAAGGGGGGGGTCAAATTTGACCCCCCCCTGGGGGATATCTCTCTTGGGGCCCCAAAAAAGAGGTTGGACAAATTTGAAAGGAGCACAAAATGAGCGATTTCATCAAAATTAACAGCACCGGGAAGAAGATCCAGGTGAACGACAGCGGTGATTTTATCATGCTGGAGCTGAAGAACACAACTTTCATGAATAATCTCATTATCCTTGTGAAAGAGTTTGAGGCCGCTTCAGGCGAGCTTTCAGAGCGGCTTTCTCGGGCGGAAAATGGGTCTATCGACGAAGCTTCTTCGGTCATTGCACAGGCTGCGGAGGTGTGCGTTAATCTGGCGGCGCGAACCGATGAAGTGTTCGGCGCGGGCACCTGCCGAAAGGTGTTCGGGGAACAGGCCCCTGGGATCTATGAGTTTGCCGACTTTTTCGAGCAAATTGGGGGTCTGATCCAAGAATATGCGAAAAAGCAAGTAGAACTCAATGAGAAGGTTGCGAAATACAAGGAGAAATACAGCAGAAGGGAGTAATTTATGCAGAATTATGATGGGTCTGTCATCATAGGCGTGGTTATGGACACCTCACAAGCTGAAAAAGCCACATCAAGCATAGTTGACAAACTAAAAAATGGAATTTCTGCGGCCGCCAAAGCGGCAGCTGTGGCGATTGGAGCGGCCACAACGGCGGTGACTGCATTTGCGGCTTCTTCCGTTGACACTGGAGTGCAGTTTGACAGCGCAATGTCTCAAGTGGCGGCAACGATGGGAAAAACCACGGATGAAATTGGTGATTTGCGGGACTTTGCGATGGAAATGGGGGCGTCCACCGCCTTTTCCGCAACACAGGCGGCGGACGCGCTGAATTATATGGCGCTGGCCGGATACGATTCGGAGCAATCCATGCAAGCGCTTCCGAATGTGCTGAATCTGGCCGCTGCCGGCGGAATCGAACTTGCCGCCGCCTCTGATATGGTGACTGACGCGCAGTCCGCACTTGGCTTGAGCATGGAAGAATCTGCCGTCCTGGTGGATCAAATGGCGATGGCCTCCAGCAAGTCAAACACCAGTGTTGCCCAGTTGGGCGAGGCAATCTTGACCATTGGCGGCACCGCCAAAAACCTCGCCGGAGGCACCACTGAGCTTTCAACTGCTCTTGGCATTCTGGCGGACAATGGCGTGAAAGGCGCAGAGGGCGGCACGGCTCTGCGGAATATCATCTTATCATTGTCCGCGCCGACTGATACAGCGGCAAAAGCTATGCAATCCCTGGGGCTGGAGGTCTACGACGCACAGGGGAATATACGCCCCCTAAATGAAACGTTCGCAGACCTTCAGGCGGCGCTTTCCGCCATGACACAGGGGGAGCAAACACAGGCTCTTTCTAAAATTTTTAACAAGGAGGACTTAAAATCCGTCAATGCCCTGCTGGCCAACACCGGGGAGCGGTTTGACGAGCTGAGCGGGTACATAGGCAATGCTGCCGGGGCGGCGGAGAACATGGCGAACACGCAGCTTGACAATTTGGCTGGTGACGTTACTTTGTTCAAATCCGCCCTGGAGGGAGCGCAGATCATCCTATCTGACCAGCTCACTCCAAACCTCAGAGAGTTTGTGCAGTTCGGCTCTGATGGGGTTTCAAAAATTGCATCCGCTTTTCAGGAGGGCGGGTTGTCCGGCGCGATGGAGGCTTTTGGAGATGTTTTGAGCGATGGTCTGAACATGGTTGTTGAACAGCTTCCCGCTATGGTAGACGCTGGTATGCAGCTGCTTGGAGCACTGGGGAGGGGAATCATAGAAAATTTGCCAACAATCACAAATGCCGCGCTGGAAATCATAATGACACTGATAAATGGAGCAATTGAGGCGCTTCCAGAAATCATTTCTGTGGCGGTTGAGATCATATCTGTACTTGTATCAGGAATTTCGGAATCGCTCCCAGAGCTGATCCCTGTCGCGGTTGATGCCATTTTGCAAATTGTGGAAACGCTGATTGACAACGTGGACAAACTCGTGGACGCAGCAATAGAAATTATTGTTGCACTGGCGGATGGGCTGATCGAAGCAATGCCAAAACTGTTAGAAAAAGCCCCGGTCATTATTGAAAAGCTCGTGACCGCCATTGCAAACAACCTCCCTAAAATCATACAGGCGGGTCTGGATTTAATCGTAAAATTTGCTGCTGGAATCATTCAAAATATTCCCGAAGCTGTAAAGGCTGTTCCAAAGATTATCACATCAATTGTGACCGGGTTTACAACGTATATGTCGAAAATAAAGGATGTCGGGAAAAATATTGTGAAAGGCCTGTGGGATGGAATCTTGGCAATGGGTTCATGGATTAAAGAGAAGGTTTCTGGATTTTTCGGCGGTATCGTTGACAACGTAAAAGGACTGCTTGGCATTCACAGTCCGTCAACCGTGTTTTCCGCAATCGGAGAAAACATCTCCCGGGGGCTTGCCAATGGGATTCAGGCAGAATCCGGGCTTGCTGTATCAGCCGTTCAAAAGGCTGCGCGGCAAATCAGCGGTGTTAATGTGGGCGGGCCCAACTTGGAAGCACTTCCTTCCCTCTCGGTTCAGCAGCTGCCCCGTGTTGCTCAGGGAACGGTAATCCCAGCCAGCCCACAGTTTTCGGCCACCGTGAATAGGCGGTCTGACACAGGAAACATTGCGGAGCAGTTTTCCGCCATTATGCAAGCGTTGCAAAGAACCCCGGAAAGCCAGACAATCAATATCACCATAGAAACCAAACTTGATGGGAAAGTGGTTGCCCGGAACACCGTCAAACACATCAACGACATGACCATACAGGCCGGGAGGCCGGTACTGCTGATATAGAAAGGAGATTATACGATGCAAGACCACCTGAAAGAGCGTATGGGAGATCTGGCCCGGAGGATGTTGGATCCCGGGGTTGACCTAAATCCTGTTTTGGACGCCGCAAAAGACGTGTTGCGAACGGCCGCGGGGAAGGAGGAGCAAGAAGATTCTACGGAGAATTGAGCACTTAAAGCCCGTGAAGCGCCACCCCGCCAGAAAGTGCCAGCTCGTTGGCACGTGGCTTTTGCTTTGCCCACCCCCAATTTTGGGGTGAGCGCAATTTTGCGCAGTCCCCAAAGGGGGCGCAAATTTGCGGCCCCTTGTCCGGGATGGACTTTTACTCAATTTTGAGTGAAAGCAATCGGCTCAGATCTGAGCCGATTGGCCCCTACCCCCGAAATCGCGGGTGCCTCAATTTGAGCCCCCCTCTGGTCGTTTTGACCGCTGGCAAGGTGCCTTTGTTAAACTTTTAACACAAAGGCCGTATAAAGCCCGTAAAGCCGCGCCCGCTCGAAGGAGCATAATTATAACTCGAGCGGGCCAAGCGCCGCGCAAGGGGCTTTAAAACGCGAAATAGAGGGATTTGGACAACAACCTCAGAAAACCTAAGTTTCCCCCACAGTAAAAGGGCCGGGGTATCACCCCCGGCCCTCTGCTCAATCAAATATCCCTCCACGAATCAGCCTGTACAGCCCAACCAGCACCAGCGCCCCAACCGCCCAGACAATGGCCCATATGCCCACCATATGGACGGCCAACAGCAACACCCCGCCGCCGATAGCGGCCCCGGCCAGCTTACACAGGGCGTTGAACCGTTCCGGGGGCATGGGTTGGTGCTCAAACTCAACGGAGCGGTCCCCGTGCTTCCATGTGATCCTCATACCGTCACCGCCTTATGCAACCATTTTTCGCGGATATGCGCGATAGCGGCCTCATAGTTTTTAGCATGATCCGGGGCGTATACCTGGGACGCTCTCAAGGCTTTAATGGCCCGCTTGAAGTCCCCCTTAGTGTACCTATTTTCGATGTTAGGCCCATCTTTCCCCAGGTCGGCACAAAGGATGGCCACCACCATGATATATTCGTTGGTGCCTGCCCTATCAAGCAGCTCCATGAACTGGCGCACCTGCTTGTCGCTGGTTTCCAAGAAAGTCATACCTCCGCCCCCTTCCTCCGCCGCAGACAGTGGGTGTACCAACTAATAAACTTCACCATGACAGCATGATACATTTTCGGCGGCAGGGCGGGCTTTAGGAGATTCTGCCAAAACCGGGCGCGTTCTACCCATTCCCCCGGCCTCTCCGGCGTGGGGGCAAGGTCACGCTTTGTTTTCTCCGGGAGGCTATCAAAAACCTCCTTCGCGGCCTGATACGTTTCCCTTCCCAGGTTCCAGGCGCTGCACCCTTCCATAATGTCAAGGAACCCCAGGGATAAGGCCTTAAAAGGCATAATGCGAATTGGTTTGATCTGAACAGCATCCGCTCCGGCCTTCCTTGCTTCACGGATTTTCCGCCCTGCCTCGACGGTGGCGGCAATGTCGGTGAAAATATTTCCTTTCAAAGATGAATCCTCCTATTGATTTTCTCCGGGAGGGGCGGTATAATGGCTGTACCGGCCCCTCCTGGGCTGTGTGTGGGCTCTATATCCTCTTGCTTGCTGGCGTGGGATATGGGGCCTTTCTCATGCGATGGTGAAGCGCCTGGAAGCGCTGGTGCGGCAGAACTGGCCGTACACGTCGGGGAGAGCGGCCTTGAGGGCCTTGCTGTCCAGGCGGTTGCTGATGATCTCCTTCCAGCGGAGGATGAAGTTCTTGGTCTTGAGCTCATCCACGCCCTTCTCCTCCAAGTCTGCCTTGAGCTCGGCCCGGATGGCGTTGGCCTGGGCCTCCAGCTCCTTCTGCTGGGCCTCGATGGCCTGGAGTTTCTTCACTCGGTTCTCAATCATTTTCTCGGTCATGGTGTGTACCTCCTTGATTTTTAGGGGATTGCACCGGCGGCGGTGGGCTTTATGGGGGAATCCTCGTTGGGGCCATTCCAGATCCCGTCCCGCTCTTATAGGCCATCTCTTTTCGCCTTGCGGCTACTCATTGGAACCTTTGCTGGTGCTGTTCCCTCCTGACAATGACAAGTATACACTATCTGCGCAGATATGTCTATTGGCAGACTATACATATCTGCGCAGATATGTTTGTTGATATTGTCTATATACACAGATATACTTTTGCGGTATACTATGACCATACTGGGAAAGGAGTCTCCAATTTTGGAGGCTCCCCCCTGGACAGAATGGACGAAATGGACAGAATACCCGCCGCCCTAATTGTGTCCATAGTGGAACGAAATCGAAAATTCAAGGAGGGAACGCCATGCCGGTATCAAAAGCACAGCAAAAGGCCGTTAATAAATATATGGCGGCAAACTATGACCGTATCAACCTAACCGTCCCCAAAGGCAAAAAGGAAACCATCCAGGCCCACGCCGAAACCCAGGGCGAGAGCGTCAACGGCTTTATCAACCGCGCCATAGACCACCAAATATCCTGCGACCGCGATAAAGGCCTCTCAGAGGCCCTACAAGACCCGCTCGGGGACGGGGTGGTATCTCTGCGTTCCGAAGCATATGCGTGCGCTGTGGAGGCTTCTACAGCCTCTGGTGAGGATTTGCCGGATTTCGTCTCCCGGGCGGTGGAGACACAGGCCAAACGGGACAAGACTTCCCTTGCAATGGGTATCAACCCGGCCACAGGGGGTAAACTGGAAAAGGAGGCGTGATTTATGGCATTGCCAGCAGAGAAGGAGCGGTATA
>CAJTJA010000077.1 GCA_910576845.1 uncultured Oscillibacter sp. | reverse complement strand
TGGACGGTGAGATTGAAAAGCTGCTGGACAGTCTGACAGGCGCAAACAATGTGCTGCTCTCTTATGTGAATGTGAAGATAGCCGAACTGGACGGACGCAAGCAGGAACTTCTTGCCCGGATAGCGGAGTTGACGGTGGAAGCCATCAGCCCGGAACAGGTCAGCCAGATTTCCGGCTACCTCGACACTTGGGACAGCGTATCCTTTGACGACAAGCGGCGGGTGGTGGATTTGATGATTACCACCGTTGCCGCCACAAGCGACAGCTTGAACATTACATGGAAAATCTGACGGGCAAATTAGCACCCGCCAGACCGTTACCCTGTGTAGTCTCTTGTAAACTGTACTTTGTTGGCGTATAAACGATCAATTCACTTGACGAATTCAGGTTGATTACGCTACATTTGGGCTTACTTGCCTTTTCTAAATATGTCTTTAATTCGCGGGCCAGTTTTGGATGACCCTGCTGTGCTTCATATGCTGCGATCTGCAAAACGGTAGTACGAAATTGCTCATCCTTATCATTAAAATGAGCTTTTATCAGCATTTTCAAATGATCTGCTGTTGCCATAGTACCACCACCTTATGCTATTACGATAAGTACATCATCATATGTGACAAATGTGGATATATTATCCATAAAGAATGATATCAGTGTCAACAAAATTACGGGTGATTCCTGACTATCGCTAATCGCGCCTTCGGATCTAACCATAAATGGAAGTCTACAGCGATTTCCGGGTAAGCACTTACACCCCCGCCCTTGCCTTGTTTTACACGCATCCCAATAGCGTGTGTCTTTCGAATCCACAACGATGGCGTAATAGTAAGCGATGTAGTATGCCCTTGGTGGATCAGTTCCTCACATGTCCTATCATCAAATTCCTCATTCATGTCATTTTCCCATTGACGAAGAAACTCCAATGTGTTGCGGCTACGCATCCAGCTTTGAATGACATAACCAGGAGATTCTTCGGAATACTGTTTTGCCAACTCGGTTAATGACATCCTATCCTTACAGGTCATCAGCCTCATGTATAGGCGTATAGTTTCATGGTAGTCCTTGTTTTTTTAGATGTTCGTAGTTTCTCCTCATTCAGCGAATCATAAAATTTCTCTCTCGATGTAGTAGCAAGGTCTGTGTCTATGATTCGTCTCGCTAAGAGCGAATCAATCGAGGACTCGTACTGAAACGCCAAGCCTGTGTAGAGTTCACCGACTTCTTTCTCTGTCATGATCCCATTCTCCTTTTTTATAAGTATATCAGAAAGAATAGGATTTGTACAGCTTTATTCCATTTTTATGGGGGGACTGATATCTGTTTGATTTTCTCGGTTGTCCAGCTTTGTCATAATTCACATTACACCGTCGATCCTTTTCAAATTGAGCATCCATATACTCGCTTATACCAACAATTGGGATATATTTCTTATTGGCCAGGAGCTTATCAACAGCCGCTCTAGTCCATTTAGAGTTCCCTGTCGGTGAGGAAATGCCCTTCGCAAAGAGCATATCAACAATTTTCCCCAAGCTGGCTCCTGCGAGATAATACTCAAATATACTGCGAACAACATCTACCCTTTCCTCATGAATTGCGATTTCCTCCCCATTCAAAACATGGCCATATGGAAGTTTCATAGCTGCCTCACTTTCTAAAACATAAATAAAAGCAGATTTAAAGGAGAGCTAATTTCCTTAAATCTGCTTACCAACATGTGTGATATGTAATTATGGCCAGTTTCCAGCATCAATTTTAATGCAATTACAACAAGAAAAAACAAAACCTGCGTATAACTATCGTTAAACGCAGGTTTTGTCTACAATGGTCCGAGTGGCGAGACTTGAACTCACGACCCCTTGACCCCCAGTCAAGTGCGCTACCAACTGCGCTACACCCGGATAAACTTTGCTTAACAATGTCAGCTTATGTAGATTACCACATCTTCAAAAAAAATGCAAGCCTTATTTTCATTTTTTTCATATTTTTTTAGAGCGAATTTTGGGACAACAAAAGAGGCCCGTTGAAAGCATAACTTCCAACGGGCTTCTTAGCGGGAAATCTGACTCAGCCCAGCCAACCGAAGATTCCCTCCGGCTCCTCACCCTCCAGAAGAACTCCGGCCGCCGCCAGCATCTGTGCCGCGTCCGCTCTGGTCACAGCCTGTTCCATCGTTTGGCTCCCAAAACTCCCAACGGATAGAACATTGACAGCCTCCATATTCCCAACTGCCTGAGCAGCCCAGGAAGGAGCCCCCTCCCGATCTGCATACCATACATCCAAATCTACGTCGCCTAAGTCCAGTACCCGGTCCAAAATAGTAGCAGCTTCATTAAAGGTAATGACATCATTCCCCCGGAAAGCCACACCTTCAGCCGCAGGACTCCCATGAATAACTCCCTCCGCTACCCCGGCCGCAGCATAAGCTTTTGCCCAGGTCGGAATACACTCATCGTCGCAGAAGCCCGTCATAGAAACACCTGTAACTTCCCGTCCTTCCGTCTCCAACACCATCGCCAAAAACTCGCTTCGGGACACCGGCTGATCCGGCTGAAAATAGTAAGTGTCCCCAATTTTCCCGCCTGTGAAAATTCCCTTTTCTGCCAGGTATTGAGCGGCACAGGCCGCAGGAGAGTCCTCCATATCCGCATAAGTGACACCAGAACGGTTCTTGTCAATCGTTACGCTGACTTTAGCCGGCAGGGAAACATGGCCCTGACTGTCTGTGGCAGTATAGGTGAAGCGGTCCTTACCGGTAACGCCCTCATCCGGCGTATAGGTGAAACTGCCATTTTCAATCACAACGACACCTTTCCGAGGTTCCTCTGCCAGCGAAAATGTCATTTCCTCCCCCTCTGGGTCTGAGGCCAGAAATTGGCCCTGACCAGGGATATCCTGATACGTGTGAATTTCCATATCCCAAACCTGTGGTGCCCCTTCTTCCGGTTCAGTCTCAGCTTTTTTGCCAAACAGTGCCGAGGCGCTGCCTGTCAGCAGTACCGCCGTCAGAGTCAAAACGGCGGCGATTCTCAAAATAGAATTTTTCAAATGGAATCATCCTCCTGTATGAATTGGTACAGGAGTAGTGTTTTCCCAGCAGCCAAAATTATGCGGAAAAACTTTGTTTCGCCAAAATACAGTCTGATATAACCACAGAAATGGAAGCAAGTCTTTCACTTTTTCAGATGTTTTTGCCGGCAGATACCATATGCAGTCTTCATTTGAACCCTATAGACTACAAAGCGCATTCCACAGCACGGCAGACTTTCACGCAACTCACCGTTTAAAAAGGGGGCAAACCCGGCTCAATCAATGCTGTTCGTTCCATTGTGCTTCACCTCATACCGTCATATACTTTCAAGAAACGTCTCTATTTGTACCAAGGCCGCGCCAACGGCAGCCGCTTCCTGGGAAAAACGGCAGAACTTCAAATAGGAGGTGTCCGGCTCAAAGGTATTCCGCTCGGCCAGCAGTGCCCGCAGAAGCTCTCCAAACTCCTCCAGATACGTGCCTACACAACCTCCTACAATCACCCCGCAGTCAAAGCTGACATGCAGATTATTCACAGCCACCGACAGATACTCTAAATACTTCCTCCATATCTGCCGCTTCTCAGGGTTCCCGGACCGGAGATCATCAAAAAAAGCAGAGAGACTCCCTCCCGCACAGCCGGACAAAACCTTTGCAGAGCAGTAGGCGTCAAGGCACCCTTCCTTTCCGCAGTAACAGCGAAGGCCATTAGGTACCAACGTGCTGTGTCCAAATTCCCCTGCCCGAAGGTGATCCCCCATATAGAAGCCGCCGTTTCGCAGAATAGCGCCGCCTACAGCGTCTCCGAGAGACAAGTAAACCATATCTTCAGAGAAATTACCACCATAGACTTCCGCCAATCCGGCGGCATTGGCATCATTCAAAACCCGGCAGGGCCACGGAAATTGTTGAGTAAAGCGGCTGAGAGGCGCATTTCGAAGTTCCAAAACATGAGATTCCCGCAGAAGTCCCCGCTCCTCATCCACGATACCAGGAAGGGAAAGCCCCACTCCCAAAATCCGATCCGTTCCGCCGGCAGTCTCCGCAAAACGTCTGATTAAGCCGACTAGATATTTAAAATAGATGTCATCCTGAGAAAAGCGGAGGGCCCCTTTCGCCTGACGCAGAACACTGCCGCTAAGGTCAAGCAGCACCACATTCACATGGTCCCATGTCAGGTCTACTCCGATTGCCAGTCTCGCATCCCTCACAGGCGCATAGGCTTTTGCTTTCCGGCCTCCGGTGGACGCATAAGCTCCCGCCTCCCGGACCAGCCCCAGTTCCGTCAGCTCCTTCACATTCTGGAGAATTGTCGGCCAGCTCAAGGCCAGCCGCCGGGTCAGCTCCATTTGGGAAACCCGCTCACTGGAAAGGATGCAGCGCAGTGTGTTGACACGGTTGCGCCGCTTTACATCCATGTTGTTTATGGGAGATATCTTCATAGCTTCCATTCTTCCCCCTATTTTATAAAGAGTTTATGAATATCATAATATATCTTCTCTCTGATAGCAAGCTTTTTCTTTCGCCATACGATGTCCGCCGCTTAGAAAAAGGAGTAAAGCGAGGCTTTGGTTGACAGCAGTGATTCTCCATATTATACTTTACTTAATTCCTTTAAGCAGCGCCCCTCTATAAAAAGTGTAATTTCTCAAACAGCCTCCAAATCCGGCATCCGCGGGACAGCCTGGAAACAATCGGCAACGGGTCTGCCTGCCAGCAGCTCAAATAGGCACATGATTAAGTTTTCGAGCTTAGTGAGCAGCACCTCAGCAACAAGACCCGCGCTGACCGCCCTTGCTCCAGCTTCAAAAAAACCTGTTGACCCATGTCAGCCCACGGCAGTGCCAGCCTCGTTACCACCCGGAAATCAAACAAACATTAGAAAGCGCAAAAGCTGTGGAAAACACATACATAAATATGCGGCCATATAGTGTAGGAGGAATCAAAGTGGAACAAAAGAAATATATAATTGCCATGGACCAAGGCACCACCAGTTCCCGATGTATACTCTTCAACCGGCAGGGAGCAGTTTGCAGTGTGACCCAGAAGGAATTTCCTCAGCTTTATCCGCAGCCTGGCTGGGTAGAGCATGTGCCCCGTGATATCTGGTCCACTCAGATGGGTGTCA
Organism: uncultured Oscillibacter sp.; assembly: GCA_910576845.1. Lineage (GTDB taxonomy): Bacteria > Bacillota > Clostridia > Oscillospirales > Oscillospiraceae > Oscillibacter. The sequence goes on along the minus strand of CAJTJA010000077.1, from coordinate 4,724 downwards.
CAATGGAGGCTATGCAGAAGATTGATGCCCGTCCATGCGAAATTGCCGCTATCGGCATTACCAACCAGCGGGAAACCACCATTGTTTGGGATGCCGCCACCGGCCAGCCCATCTGCAACGCCATTGTATGGCAGTGCAGACGAACGGCAGATCAAATCGAGCAGCTTCGAAGAGACGGGATGGAAGAAACCGTTCGCCAAAAGACAGGTTTAATTCCTGACGCCTATTTTTCAGCCAGCAAACTCGCCTGGATATTGGACAACATTCCCCAAGCCCGAACTCGAGCCCAACGGGGAGAGCTGCGGTTTGGCACAGTGGATTCCTGGCTCATTTGGAATCTGACGGATGGGCAGGTTCATGCCACAGATTATACCAATGCCTCTCGAACCATGCTTTTTGATATCCACAAATTATGCTGGGACCAGGAATTGATGGATTACTTCCATATCCCCGCTTCTATGCTGCCTCAGGTACTGCCTTCCAGCCATATATTTGGTGCCACTGATAAGTTCGGCGGCTCCATACCCATTGCCGCGGCAGCTGGGGATCAGCAGGCCGCTCTTTTTGGTCAGTGCGGTTTTGAGGCGGGGGACGCAAAGAGCACCTATGGAACCGGCGGATTTCTCCTCATGAACACCGGAAAAGACGCGATCCGCTCAAAACGCGGACTCATTACCACCCTTGCCGCCAGCGGAACTCCTGCCGCCAGCAGAAATTACTATCCCAGCTATGCCCTGGAGGGCAGCATTTTTGTTGCCGGAGCCGCCATTCAATGGCTTCGGGACGAAATGAAACTATTGGATGACGCCGGTCAAACGGAAAATATTTGTGCCTCTTTGAAGGATGCGGGAGGCGTTTATGTGGTTCCGGCCTTTGCCGGACTGGGAGCCCCTTATTGGGAGCAGTATGCCCGGGGTACAGTTGTGGGACTGACCAGAGGCGTCACCAAGGAACACTTTATCCGGGCCGTGGTAGAATCTACGGCCTACCAGACCAACGACCTGCTCACAGCCATGAAGGAGGAATCCGGACTGCCGATGGCCTCCCTGAAGGTAGATGGGGGAGCCAGCGCCAACAACTTTCTCTTGCAGTTTCAGGCAGATATGTCCGGCCTCCCTATCAAACGGCCACAATGCATCGAAACCACCGCTTTGGGAGCAGCATACCTGGCTGGCCTGGCTGTGGGCTTCTGGAGGGATACCGAGGAAATCAGGTGCAACTGGGCCTGCGAACACACATTTCTTCCCACCATTGACCTCCGTGTCAGAGAAGAATTACTATGCGGCTGGGCCAGAGCTGTGCGCTGCGCCATAGCCTGGGCCAAAGATCAGCAATAGACCGGGAAAAGCCCATGGAGAATAAATCTCCATGGGCTTGCTCAGATTGTCAAAAAAGTATTTTTTTGACAGTCTGAGCAAGTTTTCAAAACTTCAAAAAGTTTGAAAACTTATGATTTAAATAGTGCAGGAACCCCCTTCCTGGGTTTCCCGCACACACCCTTCCTTCCCGCCGAATCAGTTTTCTGCATTTTTTACAAGCCGCAAAAAGCCCATGGAGAATAAATCTCCATGGGCTTTTTCACTTTGTTCCGGCAATTACCTTATGTCTGCCGTGACACATTTCTCCCGCTCTTCCTCCTTTTGAGGCTCTTCCGGTTCCGTCTCCATATCTTTCTCTTCCCCCAAAAGCAGCTCCGCCTCCGCCAAAGCAGAAAGCTGTTCCGCCGGGGCAGGATCAGGCGTTTTCCAATGGTAGCTGGTTTTGTTGAACAGCGGCTCACAGACACAAAGGATGGCAGGCATCAGGAAAATGCTCACCAGTGCAGAGATCAGTGCTCCCCTGGCCAGCATAACGCAGATGGCCCCGATCAAATCAATCGACGACACAAAAGAGACGCCCAGCGTTGCGCAGAAAAGAACCAGGGCACTGGTAACAATAGAGGCGTCCGAGGAGCAGGCCGCGATACGAATGGCCTCCTTCCGGTCCAGGCCTCGTTTCAGCTCCTCCTGAAAACGGGATGTCATCAAAATCGCATAGTCCACAGTTGCTCCCAATTGGACGCAACTGATGATAGTAGGCGCGATAAACGGAATCTCCGTACCCAGGAAATAGCAGCAGCCCTGATTGATGAAGATAGCCAGCTCAATGGTGGCAACCAGCACAAGCGGGATAGAAATGGACCGGAACACAAAGGCGATAATCAGGAAAATCGCAGCAATGGAGATGTAATTCGTTACCTGAAAATCCACTGCGGAAGTATCAATCAGGTCCCGGTACATCGCCCCTTCCCCGGTAATCATAGCGCCGGAATCGTAACTGTGAAGAATATCGTTCATGGCATCCAACTGGGTTGAAACTTCATCCGTAGCCGGAGCATAGCTGGAGTTGATCATCATCAGCTGCCACCCATCCTGCCGGAGCATATTCTTGATATCCTCAGGAATGAAGAAATCCGGGATGCCTGTACCCAGCATCTTATGAAAGGAGACCACGGACGTAATACCGGGAACCTCCTCCATCCGCCGCTCCAGCTCCCCCATATTAGCAGCGGAAATGTCATCCCGGAGAACCACAAAATGGCTGGTTGCCATGTCAAAATCGTCCTTCAGCTTTTCATTGCTGACAATGGAAGGCAGCTCCCTCGGCAGGGATTCATCCAGCTTATAGTAAATATCCGCATGCCTTTGAGCATACACCGCCGGGAGAAACAGCGCCAGCGTCAGTACTGCTAAAGCAACCCGGCGGCGAAGAATAAAACCATTCACTCTGTCAAAAGAGGGAATCAGCGTCCTGTGTTTGTGCTTTTCAATCTGCTTGTCAAAAAGCAGCACCAACGAGGGAAGAACCAGAATGACCGTCGCCACCCCCAGGACCACGCCCTTAGCCATAACGATGCCAATGTCCCGGCCCAATGTCAGCCGCATGAAGCACAAGGCCAGAAAACCGGCAATCGTTGTCAGGCTGCTGCCGGAGAGGGAACGGAAAGCGGCAATGATGGCCTGAGCCATAGCATCCCGTTTGTCATCATAATGCTCCCGCTCCTCTTCGTAGCGATGATAGAGAAAAATAGAATAGTCCATGGTAACGCCCAGCTGAAGCACGGCGGCAATGGCTTTTGTAATATAGGAAATCTGTCCCAGAAAGATGTTGCTTCCAAAGTTATAGACTACCGCCATGCCAATACTGGCAAGATATACAAAAGGCAGCACTGTCGACTCCAGGGTAACGCTCATGGCCAGCAGCGCCAGCAGCACCGCCAGACCTACAAAGACGGGCAGTTCTCCATCCATCACATCCCGGGTATCCTTAATGACCACAGAGAAGCCTGCCAGGAAGCAGCGCTCATTGCAGACATTTCGAACCTGCTGAATGGCTTCCATGGTTTCGTCGGATGCACCAGGGTGGTCATATTGAATCAGCATCATCGTTGCCTGGCCGGAAAAGAACATTTCTCGAAAATCCGCCGGGATCATCTCCACAGGAATCTGAATACCCACCAGATTGCTGACCCATACGGCGCTGGACACGCCTGGAACATTCTTAATATCCTGAATCAGACGGTTGGTATAACCTGCGGGCATCCCCTCCACAATGAGCATACTGGTAGCAGCCATCTGAAAAGGCTCTTCCAGAAGCTGCTCTCCCTGCGAAGATGGTAAATCCTGAGGCAGATAGGAAAGAATATCATAATTGATGCGGGTAGCTGCGTAGCCGATAAGGGAGGGAATCAGCATCAGCACGGCAACAGCAGCCACCAGCTTGGGCTTCCGGGTTAGTTTATGGGCAATTTTTTCAATCATGGCGTCTCCCTTCCCATCAGCGGAAAATGCCGGTAATAGCGCTCCAGAAATCCTGGAACATTTGAGCCACACGCCCCCAGAACGTGGTCTTCTCCTTGATTTGCGCGGCCCCCTCCGCCATTTCTTCCTCCTCAGCTTTGATCTCCTGCGTGCGGATCAGAACCTGAATGCTGGAGGGCGCGGGGTTGCGTTCATCTGTTAAAGATATCGGTTCCGCCGTCGCATCCATCAGAAGGATGTTGTTGATGTCGCCTGTATATTCGTTCCATGTGTCTTCAATGATATCCGTAATGGTGTTTTTTGCATCTTTCACTTCGCCTGTGGCTGCCAGCGCTTTAGCAGTCTGCCGCAAGGCAGAGGACAGACCATTCAAGGACTGTTTTGTCCCCTCATCCAGGTCTTTTCCGGTGGACCGGGCCAAGTTCTCTGCATCCGCCAGCAATGTCTCCGTGTCCCGAATCGTGCTGACGGCGGATGTACTGAGCGCTCCTGCGCTGGCCAAAGCCTCCTGAAGCGTGGGTTCATAATCATTTAGAATGGTATGCAGTTGATCCACATCACTTAAAATCTCCCGTAATGTCTCGGAAGAGAGCCGCAGGGCCGCAGCCAAGTCCCCCGCATCATTCAGCGCAGATGTCAGGTTGTTCAGCTCTCCGCAGATATCTGCCAGATTTCCAACTACTACAGCTGTAGGAGCCTTGATCTCATCCAGGACAGACAGTAGTTCACTTTGAATCTGGTCGATCCGGGCAGTAGCATCATCCAAGCCGCCGGTAATCAAATCCACTACCGCACCGCCCACCGTACCGCTTTCAGAAGAACTGCCGCCTCCGCCGCTGCCGGTATTTCCGCCGGTGCCGGTGTCTCCGCTAGCGCCGGTGTCTCCGCCGGTGCCGGTGTTTTCGCCGGTGCCGGTGTCTCCGC
>CAJTJA010000076.1 GCA_910576845.1 uncultured Oscillibacter sp. | reverse complement strand
CTCGATGACCTGGGGCACCAGAGCCATGGTGGTCATCTCCCCCACATGGCCTCCGGACTCCGTGCCCTCGGCCACGAAGGCATCCACGCCATAGCGGCTCAGGCGCCTGGCCAGCACCGCCGCCGCGACAACGGGAATAACCTTAATCCCGGCGGCCTTCCAGGCGGGAATAAACTGCCCCGGGTTCCCCGCGCCGGTGGTGACCACTTGGACGCCCTCGTCCAGAATCACTTGGGCGATATCGGCGGCACAGGGGTTCATCAGCATCAGGTTCACTCCGAAAGGCTTCCCGGTCAGCTCCCGTGCCCGGCGGATTTCACTCCGCACCCGGTCCGCATCCCAGGCCCCGGTGGCAATCATACCCAAAGCCCCGGCGTTGGAGCAGGCGGCGGCAAATTCTCCGGTGGCGATATTTGCCATGCCGCCCTGAATAATGGGGAATTCGGTTCCCAGAATTTCGTTCAGCTTCTTCATCTCTCCGCTCCTTACGCAAACTCGATCAAACATCCGCCCCTCGTCGGAAGAAATTCTGCTCCGCTCCGTCCCCGCCCTCCGGCGAGAACTTCGCCCGCTCCATTCCTTCCTCCTCTCCCCACAAAATCTGCGGATTTTGCGGGGCCCCAAGAGGCCGCCTCCTTACGCAAACTCAATCAAACATCCGCCCCATGTCAGGCCGCCGCCGAAGCCCACTGCCAGGAGGCGGCTGCCCGGGCCGATCTTTCCCTGCTCCCGCAGTTCGCTCAAAACCAGAGGAATGCTGGCAGCGGAGGTGTTGCCGTATTCGGCGATATTTTTATAATATTTCTCCGGCGGAATGCGATATTTCCGAACCGCCAGGTCAATGATTCGGGCGTTGGCCTGGTGAAAGACAAAAAAGTCCACGTCCTCCACAGCCCGCCCGTTTTTTTTCAGCACCTGATCCACGCACCAGGGCACCGCCTCTACGGCGAACTTAAAAACCTTGGTGCCCTCCATAGAAATCCAGCTGTGCCCTTCGGTTTCCGCGCCGGGGACGTGCAGAAGCCCGCTGCTCCCATGGCAGCCCATAATGGCGGAGATGGAAGGCCAGCCCTCCCGGCACTCCACCACGGCGGCCCCGGCTCCGTCCCCGAAAAGGATACAGGTTCCCCGGTCCTCCCAGTTGATGAGGCGGCTCAGGTTCTCCGCTCCCACCACCAGGCCGTATTTCCGGGGAGAGGCATTCAGCAGACACTCCATGGTGTGGAGGCCGAAAAGAAAGCCCGTGCAGGCCGCGTTCAGGTCGAAGCAGGGGATGTCCTGGGGCAGGTTCAGTTCCCTCTGGAGCAAACAGGCCGCCGAGGGCACCAGCGTATCCGCCGACAGCGTGGCGACAATACATGCCCCGATTTCCTCCGGGCCAATTCCGGCGTCCTCCAGAGCAGCACGGGCCGCGGCGGCGGCGAGGGTGGAGACGCTCTCCCCCTCCCCGCAGAAGCGGCGGGTCCGGATGCCCGTGCGGCTGGCAATCCACTCGTCGCTGGTATCCACCACCTGCTCCAGGTCCCGGTTCGTCACCAGCTTCCCGGGCACGCCCCGGCCCGTTCCCCGAATTTTGATTCCGTTCATGCTTCCTCCTTGGGGGACGCGCCCATCTTTCTGAATTTCTGCCAGCGCTTTTCCGCAAGAACCGGCCCGCTCTCCTTCAGCAGGGGCGCCAGGTGGCGGCTTAACGCACGGTCCAGCTCCCGGAATGTCTGCTCCGGGGCCAGGTGGGCCCCGCCCCCGGGCTCCGGGATAACGTCGTCCGCCACCCCCATGGCCAGCAGGTCCGGAGCGGTGAGCTTCATCAGCTCACAGGCCTCCTCATGCCGTCCCGCGTCCCGCCAGAGGATGGAGGCGAAGCCCTCCGGGGAAAGAATGGCGTAAACAGCGTTTTCCAGCATCAGCATCCGGTCGGCAACCGCCAGAGCCAAGGCTCCGCCGCTGTTGCCCTCGCCGGTAATGACAGAGAGAACCGGGACGGTGAGGCGGCTCATTTCCATCAGGTTCCGGGCGATAGCCTCCCCCTGTCCCCGAGCCTCGGCCTCCAGGCCGGGATAAGCTCCAGAGGTGTCGATAAAAGTGAAGACCGGACGGCGGAACTTCTCCGCCTGTCTCATCAGGCGCAGGGCCTTCCGGTAGCCCTCAGGCCCCGGCATGCCAAAGTTGCAGCGGATACTCTCCTCCGCCGTCTTCCCCTTCCGGGTGCCGACGACGGTGACAGGCCGCCCGTGATACAGGGCGATTCCGCCCAATATGGCCGGGTCCTCCCGGCAGAGGCGGTCTCCCTTCTGCTCAAAAAAGTCTGTGAAAAGGGCGTCGATATAGTCCGTGATATTGGGCCGCTGGGGATGCCGGGCCAGGGCTACCCGCTCCGCGGCAGTGCGCTTGCTCATGGGCGGCCTCCTTTCTCATGGAGCCGCAGGAGGCGGGCCAGAGTGTCCCGCAGCTCCTGCCGGGGGACTACCGCATCCACGAAGCCATGCTCCTCCTGGTACTCCGCCCGCTGGAAGCCCTCCGGCAGGGTCTCGCCGATGGTCTGCTGAATCACCCGGGGCCCGGCAAAACCGATCAACGCCCCAGGCTCCGCCAGAATGATATCCCCCAGAGAGGCAAAACTGGCGGTGACGCCTCCGGTGGTAGGGTCCGTCAGTACGGAAATGTACAGAAGGCCCTTTTCCGAGAACCGGGCCAAAGCGGCGGATGTCTTCGCCATCTGCATCAAGGACAGAATTCCCTCCTGCATCCGGGCCCCTCCGCTGGCAGAAAAGAGAACCAGCGGCAGCTTGTTTTTCATAGCATACTCAATGGCCAGGGTTATCTTCTCCCCCACGGCGGCGCTCATGCTGCCGCACATGTACCGGCTGTCCAGCACGCCTACGACGCACCTTCGCCCGCCGACGGTCCCTGTGGCGGTGACAGCGGCCTCCGTAAGGCCGGTTTTCCGCTGGGCCTCCCGCTGCTTCTCCCGGTAGCCGGGAAAGGACAAGGGATCGGCAGCGGGGAGCTTTTCGTTCAGCTCCCGGAAGCTGCCGGGGTCCAGAATCGTGCTGAGCCGGTAATAGGCCCCAATGGGGAAGTGATATCCGCAGAGGGGGCAGACGGAGAGGTTCCCCGCCACGTCCTTCCGCTGGCTCTCGCCGCCGCACTTGGGGCAGGCCGCCAGCTGGTCCCCAGGGATATAGTTGTCCCGGATGGCCTTCATGGCCAGAAGCCGGGCCCGGCGCTTGGCAAAGATGCCGTTCATGCTTCTGCCTCCTTCTCCTCCACCCGGCGGCTGAACTCCAGCAGCTCCGGCAGATGAGCGTCCAGGAAGCCCGTGGTACACCGGCCCCGGACGAAAACAGGGTGGAACAAAATCTCATAGGACAGCTCCGCGTTGGTGGGGAAGCCCTCCAGGGCAAATTCCTCCAAACAGCGCCGGAGCTTGCGGATGGCCTCCAGCCGGGTGCCCCCATGGGCCAGAACCTTGGCGGCCAGGGAATCGTAATAGGGGGACATGGCGCACCCGTTGTAGAGGCAGGAGTCCACTCGGACCCCCGCGCCTCCGGGGAAGTGAAGGAACTCCACCCTGCCCGGGCAGGGCCGGAAGTCCCCCTGGGGGTCCTCGGCGTTGATGCGGCACTCTATGGCGCAGCCTCGGACCTCCACGTCCTCCTGACAGACATCCAGGGGCAGGCCGGAGGCAGTCCGCAGCTGCTGGCGCACCAGGTCCACCCCGGTCACCAGCTCCGTCACCCCATGCTCCACCTGGATGCGGGTGTTCATCTCCATAAAATAGAAATTCTCCCCGTCTACCAGGAATTCTACGGTTCCGGCGCCCTCATAGCCCACAGCCTTCGCCGCCCGGACGGCTGCCTCTCCCATAGCCCGGCGCAGTTCCGGGCTGAGTCCCGGGGCCGGGGCCTCCTCAATCAGCTTCTGGTTCCTCCGCTGAACGGAGCAGTCCCGGTCCCCCAGGTAAATGGTATGCCCCTGGCGGTCCGCCAGAATCTGCACCTCCACATGACGGGGGTTCAGCACCAGCTTCTCCAGGTACATCTCGTCGTTCCCGAAGCAGGCGGCAGCTTCCGCCTTGGCCTCGGCATACGCGGAGGGAAGAACCTCCGGCCCCTCACAGCGGCGGATACCTCTTCCCCCGCCTCCGGCGGAGGCTTTCAGCAGCACAGGCCAGCCCACGGCCTCCGCCGCCGCCAGGGCCTCCTCCACAGAGGAGACAAAGCCGCCGGACCCCGGGATCACGGGGACCCCTGCAGTCTTCATCAAATCCCGGGCGGCGGACTTGGAGCCCGCTTTGCGGATGGCGTCCCCAGAGGGGCCAATGAAAGCCAGGCCCGCCCGGGCACAGGCGTCGGCAAAGTCCGCATTCTCAGATAAAAAGCCATAGCCCGGGTGCACACTGTCACAACCGGTGGCCAGGGCCGCCGTCAGCAGGGCGTCCTGGTTCAGGTAACTGTCCGCCGCCTTCACCGGGCCGATGCAGACAGACTCCGTAGCCAGCTGAACATGGAGGGCCTCGGCATCCGCCTCGGAGTAGGCAGCCACCGTCTCGATCCCCATCTCCCGGCAGGCCCGAAGGACCCGAAGGGCAATTTCCCCCCGGTTGGCAATCAGCACCCGCCTCAGCATGGCTGGTAGCGCATCAGCGCCTCGCCGAAGGCCGCCAGTTCCCCATTGGCCTTCAGCACCGCTTCGATCACGCAGTCACAGGGAGCGGGCACCTCGATCATGGTCTTCATAGCCTCAATCAGGCAGACGGTCTGTCCCTTCTTCACCCGGTCCCCCGCTGTGACGAAGGGGGGCTGTTCCGGGGCGGGGGCAGCGTAAAAGGTGCCCACCAAGGGGGCGGTGACAGCGGGGGCCTCCGCCGCCTTTGGCGCATCTGCGGGAGCAGCGGGGACCATGGCGGAAACCGCCGCCGCGCCAGGGGCCGCTTTCTCCAGTTCTATTTGAAAGTCCCTTTGAGACAGCTTCAGCTTTTGAAGGCCGCTGTTGTCAAAGCGGGCAATAAGATCATAAATTTCCTGGTTGGTCATAGTCATTCCTTTCCAGGCGGACCGTCCCGCCGGAGCAGCTTACGCTTCCGGCAGGACGGCGCATTTTAAATAGTTTCATGTAGGCGCGGGAAGTTTCAGGCCTTGTGAGCCTCCAGATACTTCACAATATCGCCCACGGTTTTCAGGCTCTCCACGTCGGCATCATCAATGGTAATACCGCTGGCCTCTTCCAGAGCCATGACCAGCTCCACCGCCGCCAGGGAATCCGCACCCAGATCTTCGGACAGAGAAGCTTCCATAGTTACCTGCTCCGCCTCGCAGCCCAGAGTTTCCACGATGATATCACGCACTTTCTCGAATTCCATTTGCGATTCTCCTTGTTCATCAAAATATCAATTATTTTAACTAAAAATATTTAATTAAAATAATTGAAATTATTCTACACATAGAGCCCCTCCTTGTCAAGGAAAATTTTCGCGGATTGGGTATTTCTTTTTTTGTGGATATCTTATATAATCAGGGTATCATTCAGCGCATCATACGGGCTTTGCAGTCCGGTCCATTTTGGGAGGCAGTCATGAAAATCATCATTGTAGGCGCCGGCAAGGTGGGCTCAGCTTTGACCCAGCAGCTCTCCGCCGACGGCCACAACGTTACGGTTGTTGACCAGGATCCGCGGCTGATCGACAATATTATCAATATTTACGACGTTATGGGCGTCTGCGGAAACGGCGCGGTTTACAGCGTGCAGAAAGAGGCGGAGGTGGAAAAAGCGGAGCTCCTGATCGCCACCACCTCCAGCGACGAGCTGAACATTCTCTCCTGCCTGGTGGCCAAAAAGCTTGGGGCCAAACACACCATCGCCCGCATCCGAAACCCGGAGTATGAAAAGCAGCTTCGTTTCATGCGGGATGAGCTGGGCCTTTCCATGGCAATCAATCCCGAACGGGCCGCCGCCAGGGAAATCGCCCGGGTGCTCCGCTTCCCTGCCGCCATGAAGGTGGAGTCCTTTTCCAAGGGGCGGCTGGAGCTGGTGGAATACCGGCTTCCCGCTGATTCCGCTCTTGACGGGCTTCCATTGGCGGACCTGTACCGGAATATCCGGGTCCGGGTGCTGATCTGCGCCGTGGCCCGAAAGGGAGAGACCATCATTCCCTCCGGCGACTTTGTTCTCCGGTCCGGAGACAAGATTTATCTCACTTCTTCTCCGGACCAGCTGGCCCAATTTTTCCGGCACTTGGGAGTATTCCGCTCCAAGGCGTCCACCGTCATGATCGTGGGGGCCAGCAAAATCTGCTATTACCTCACCAGCGAGCTTTTGAATATGGGCATGTCGGTGAAGATCATCGACCGGGACGAACAGCGCTGCATCCAAATGGGAGAACAGCTTCCCAAAGCCCTGGTCATTGTGGGGGACGGCACGGACTCGGACCTTCTCCACGAGGAGGGCATCGGCCAGACGGACGCCTTCGTCGCCATCACCGGCATTGACGAGGCCAACATCTTAATGAGCATGTGCGCCTCCAAGGAATCCGGAAATCACTGCAAAGTGGTGGCGAAAATCAACCGGAAGTCCTTGGTGGACCTGGTGAGCAACGAGAGCATGATCGACAGCGTAATCTCCGCCCGCTCCACCACCACGGAGCTGATCGTCCAGTATGTCCGGGCCATGGAAAGCGCCTCCGGCGCCCACATCAAGACCCTCCACCGGCTGGTGGAGGGAGCGGTGGAAGCCCTGGAGTTCGGCGTCACGGCGGATGCGCCTTTCATCGGCGTCCCCCTGAAGGACCTGAAGCTCCGAAACGGCCTGCTCCTGGCGGGCATCGTCCAGCGGAACGGGAAAATCATCATCCCCTCCGGCAGCGACTGCCTGAGCCTGGGCGACGACGTGATTGTCGTCACCACAGACACCTCTCTTCAGGATATCCATGACATCTGCCAGGAATAAGGGGGGCACTCTTCTTGAATTATCAAATGATCGGCTTTGTTATCGGGCGGATTTTATGGACAGAGGCAGCGCTGCTGCTGCTGCCCACTCTGACAGCCCTGCTGTACAGGGAGCCTGTCCTTCCCTTTTTAGGACCGGTTCTCCTGCTGCTGGTTATGGGTCTGCCCTTTCACAAGCGTCCTAAGCAGACGGCGCTCTACGCCCGGGACGGCTTTGCCGTAGTGGCCCTGGCCTGGGTGCTGATGAGCGCTTTTGGAGCCCTCCCTTTTTTGATCTCCGGGTACATCCCCAGCTTTATAGACGCCTTTTTTGAAACGGTCTCCGGCTTCACCACCACTGGAGCTACCATCCTCACGGCGGTGGAGCCCCTGAGCCAAAGCATCTTATTTTGGCGGAGCTTCACCCATTGGATCGGGGGCATGGGAGTGCTGGTATTCGTTATGGCGGTGCTGCCTATGACCGACGGACACGGCATGCACCTCCTCCGGGCGGAAATGCCGGGTCCCTCCGTTGGAAAGCTGGTAAGCCGTATGAGCGACACGGCAAAGATTCTCTACGGCATTTACCTGGTCATGACCCTGGTGGAAATTGCTCTCCTGGTCCTGGGAGGAATGCCCTTGTTCGACTCCTGCATTCATGCCTTTGGTTCCGCGGGCACCGGGGGATTCAGCAATAAGAACCTCAGCGTGGGGGCCTATGACAACCCCTATTTCGACATCGTTATCGGGATTTTTATGCTCCTCTTCGGCGTGAACTTCAATCTGTACTACTTTCTGCTAGTCCGCCGGTTCCGGGATGTGTTCCGGTCCGAGGAACTGTGGGCCTATGTAGCCATCGTGGGCACGGCAGTAGCTGCCATCGCCGTGGATATTCTCCACATGTATGATTCCCTTGCCCAGAGCCTCCGCTATTCCTTCTTCCAGGTGGCCTCTATTATCACCACCACTGGATACGCCACGGCAGATTTCAACCTCTGGCCCACCTTCTCCAAGGGAATCCTGGTCGTGCTGATGTTCATCGGGGCCTGCGCCGGGTCTACCGGTGGCGGCATTAAGGTGGCCCGGATTGTGATTCTGGCCAAAACCTCCTGGGGAGATATGCGGAAGATGCTCCACCCCAACGCCGTCACCACCACCCGCTTTGAGGGGAAGGCCCTGACGGACAAGCATATCCGCAGCGTACACCTGTTTATTACCGTGTACCTGATTATCTTCACCGTCTCCTTCCTGCTGCTGAGTTTGGAGCAGTTTGATATTGTCACTACCTTCACCGCCCTGACGGCCTGCATTAACAACATCGGCCCAGGCCTTGAAATGGTGGGGCCGGTGGGAAACTTTTCTGAATTCGCCTGGTGGTCAAAGCTCCTGCTGTCTTTCGACATGCTGGTGGGCCGGCTGGAGATTTTCCCTATGCTGCTGCTGTTCGCGCCGTCCATCTGGAAACGGCGGCGGATCATCCGGCGGATGTGACAGAAACAGGATTCAAAAAGGCGGCTGGCATATGCCAGCCGCCTTTTTATGCGCCGTCCTTGTCATTCCAGCAAACCGAAATGGTCACTCCGGAAAAACCAGAGAACAATTTTCCAGGCCATCCGTATCTTTCTCAGAAATATAAATCTGAGCGGACTCGGACAAATCATTCCCCATAAACTCTTCGCTTTGGAACAATCTGCGAATGACCGGCCAGCTCCCGCCCGCGTTTTCCGTCTTGAGCCAGATTCCCATCAACGGTCCAGGCCGTCCTGTTTCCGTGTCAATAAAATTATAACCGTTATCCTGAATCAAAGATTCAGACGCCTCTTCAATTCGGTCTGGAACACAGCAGCATACATCCATATTCGGATTTTTAAGTTTCCCCGGATTCAACAGCACAATGATTGTCTGCATAGACTGCCTCTTTTTCCTCACTCCGGCGGATTGCGCCGCGGCTCAGTTCCCCAGCGCCTTTGCCGACTCCTCCAGCTTGGCGATGAGTTCCCGGAACTTCTCCGCCTTCTCCTTCTCGGCATTCACCACCGCCTCCGGGGCCCGGGAGACAAATTTCTCGTTGGAGAGCTTTTGCTCCACAATCCGCAGGCCGTTCTCCGCCTTCTCCTTCTCCTTCGCGATGCGCTCCCGCTCCGCCGCCAGGTCCACCAGCTCGCTCAGGGGCAGATAAGCTGTAGCGTTGTGAGTGACGATGCTCACCTGACCGGTGAGATCTGCCGGAGCTTCGGCGGCAAAGCCCACCTTCGACGCGAAGGCCAGACGCTGGAGGAAGTGGAGGCCCTGCTCATAGGGCTCCGGCGCGGCAGTGACCAGCAGCACCTCCGCCTTTTTGCTGGGGGGCACATTCATTTCCGCCCGGCGGGCCCGGATGGCCTTAATGGTGTCCATAACGGCTTCCATGGCGGCCTCCTCCGCCGGGAAGCTGAGGGCCGCAGAGTACTCCGGCCACTTTGCCAGCATGAGGAATTGGTCTTCCGCTCCCGCCCGCCTGGGCAGGGCCCGGAAAATCTCCTCAGTGATGAAGGGCATGAAAGGATGCAGGAGCTTCAAAAGCTCCGCCAGCACATACAGCAGCACATTCCGGGCGGTATTTTTCGCCGCCTCGTCCTCGCCGTTCAGCCGGGTTTTCGTCAGCTCGATATACCAGTCGCAGTAAGTGTCCCACAGGAAGTCATACACCTTGGCGGAGGCCACGCCAATCTCATAGCTCTCCAGGTTCTCGGTGACTTCTTTTATCAAAGTATTCAGCTTGGAGAGAACCCACTTGTCTTCCCGCTCCAAGTCTTCCGCCGCCGGGAGGGCGTAGGTCTCCATGTCTCCCAGGTTCATCATCACAAAGCGGCTGGCGTTCCAAACCTTGTTCGCGAAATTTCGCATGGCCTCGCACTTTTCCGTATAGAAGCGCATGTCGTTTCCGGGGCTGTTTCCGGTAATGAGGTTGAAGCGCAGGGCGTCCGCGCCGTACTTTTCCGCCACCTCCAAAGGATCAATGCCGTTGCCCAGGGACTTGGACATCTTTCGTCCCTTGTCGTCTCTGACCAGGCCGTGAATCAGGACGGTGTGGAAGGGAATCTTTTTCATCTGCTCGCAGCCGGAAAAAATCATCCGGGAAACCCAGAAGAAAATGATATCGTAGCCGGTAACCATGACAGAGGTGGGATAGTAGAAATCCAGGTCCCCGGTCTTTTCCGGCCAGCCCAGGGTGGAGAAGGGCCACAGGGCGGAGGAGAACCA
>CAJTJA010000075.1 GCA_910576845.1 uncultured Oscillibacter sp. | reverse complement strand
ATTCGCATGATTTCAGGGATTACCCTTGTTGTGCATATATTGACGGCTCTACCGGGCCGACCGGGCCTGCCGGCCCTGCCGGAGGCCCTACCGGCCCCACCGGCGCCACCGGTGCTGCCGGTGCAACCGGTGCCACCGGCCCTACCGGTCCCACCGGTGCGACTGGTGCTGACGGCGCCACCGGCGCAACTGGCGCCACCGGGGCAACTGGTGCTGCTGGCGCTGCCGGTGCTACCGGTGTTACCGGGCCTACCGGTGCTGCTGGACCTGCCGGCGCAACTGGCGCCACCGGGGCAACTGGTGCTACGGGTGCTGACGGTGTTACCGGCGCGACTGGCCCTACAGGAGCTACGGGCCCCACCGGCGCAACCGGCGCTGCCGGGGCAACCGGTGCAACCGGTGCCACCGGTGCTACCGGGCCCACTGGTCCTACCGGCCCTAATGTCACCGCCACTTCTGCGTTTGCAGCCAATACCAGCGGCACGGTGCTGACTATTATCCTGGCCGGAACTCTGGTTCCCCTGCCGGACAGCCAGCTCCTGCCTGCGGATATCACGGTCAATGGAGCCAATACGGTGTTTACGGTGAATACTGTGGGGCGCTATCAGCTCTCCTATAACATCAATACCACCGTAGCCTTGGCAAGTGGCACGCGGCTGCTGATTAATGGAGTTGCCAATACGGCCTCTACCGTAGCTCCTCTGGTGTCTCTGAGCCATTTCTCCAATGAAATCTTGCTGGATCTGAACGCCGGAGATACGGTTTCCCTGCAAATGTTTGGCATTGCTTCCGTGGCTACGCTGCTGCCGGGTTCTGCCGGCGCGTCTCTGTCTATTACCCGTCTGAGCTGAGGAGGGATATCTCATGTCAATGCCTGCGTTTCCCCATATGGATCCCCCTCTGACCAGAGAGGACAGTCTTAATGAGATTATCGCGTCCATTGCCGCTGAGGAACTCAGCCTGAGTCACATCCTCAATGCTGAGGGCGAAAAACTGCAGTATGTCCTGGGCACTTTGCCCGGCCTTGGCGAGGCGGCTGCCATTGAAGAAGTTATGCAGGTCAATCAAAGCGTACAGGACACCCTGTCCGACATTATGGAGCAGCAAATGGTATTGGCCGCTAAACTGAGTGCGGCTATGAATGCCCCTGTTCTGGAAGGCCCGGCCGGCCCTACCGGGCCGGCCGGCGCCACGGGTCCTGCCGAAGGCCCGGTGGGGCCCACCGGGGCGACCGGCCCCACAGGTCCCACCGGCGCGCAGGGTTCAGCCGGAGCCGACGGTGCTGCCGGTGCCACGGGTCCCACCGGCGCTCAGGGTCCTGCCGGTCCTGCTGGCGCTGATGGTGCTGATGGTCCTGCCGGGGCTGCTGGTCCTGCGGGAGCCGCTGGAATCACCGGCGCAGCGGGAGCAACAGGAGCCACTGGAGCCGCCGGAGTTACCGGGGCCGCCGGTCCTACGGGACCGGATGGTTCGGCCGGTGCTGCCGGAGCGATGGGCCCCACCGGGCCGGACGGTGCACCGGGCGCAGTGGGTGCTGCGGGCCCAACCGGGGCGGCCGGGCCGAATCCCACCAGTACGGCTGCCTTTGCTGCCAATACCCAGGGCAGTAGCATTTTGGTTGGGGTGGGAGGTACGGCGGTTCCTCTGCCGAATGCTCAGGTGCTGTCTCCAGATATCACCGTTAATGCCGGAAGCACGGTGTTTACGGTTGCCACAGCGGGCACCTATCAAATTTCCTACCATGTGAATACCACTCTTTCCCTGCTGATGGGAACAAGGCTTGTGATCAATGGAGTCAACAACACCGCCTCGACCATTGCTCCCGTGGTTTCTGCCTCCCATTTTGAGAATGAGATTAAAGTCACTCTGCCTGCAAACTCTACAATTACACTGCAGCTTTACCCGGCTGTACTTGCCGGAACTGCCGTTCTGGTGGGCAGCGGCGCGGGAGCCTCCCTGACCATTATCCGGCTGGGTGGGGCCAGTGCGGTGAGTGGATTACGGAATGAAGGCAACGAACACGATATAGATATGGAAATAGAGGAGGAATAAGGAGCAAGGCTCCGATGAAGCACCTGCTCCCGCCGACAAAAGCCGGCGGGAGCAATATCCTGACCAGTCAAAAGGAGGTCTCACATGGTAAGCGTCAGCCTGTGCATGATTGTAAAAAATGAGGAGGATGTACTGGAGCGCTGTCTGAAAAGCGCGGCGGATCTGGTGGATGAGATCATCATCGTGGACACCGGCTCCACTGACCACACTGCGGAGATTGCCGCCCGTTTTACCAGTCAAGTTTTCAATTTCCCCTGGCAGGATGATTTTTCTGCCGCCCGAAACGAGTCCTTTTCCCATGCCTCCATGGATTACTGCATGTGGCTGGACGCGGATGATCTGCTGCTGGAGGAGGACCGGGCCGCTCTTCTTGCCCTGAAAGAGACGCTGGATCCAGATGTCTCAGTGGTTATGGCCCCTTATCATACCGGCTTTGACGAGAGTGGCCGCGTCACTTTTTCTTACTACCGGGAGCGGCTTATGAAAAACCGGGCCGGTATGCGCTGGGTGGGGGCCGTTCACGAAGCGGTCACTCCAATTGGCAAAATTCTCTATGCGGATTTTGCCGTGACTCACCGCAAAGCTCATCCGGCAGACCCGGACCGAAACCTGCGCATCTATCAGTCGCAGCTGAGAGAGGGGAAAAATCTGGAGCCCCGGCAGCAGTTTTACTATGGCCGGGAGCTCTATTATCACCGGCGCTGGGAAGAGGCGCTGGAGGTTTTTGAGCGCTTTTTGGCGGAAGGCAATGGTTGGGTGGAAAATAATATTGACGCCTGCTGTCACTGTGCGTATTGTCACGAAAAACTGGGCCGTTCCGCCGAGGTTTTGCCGGCGCTGTTTCGTGCATTTGTCTATGACCGGCCCAGGGCCGAGGTGTGCTGTGAAATTGGCCGCTGGTTTTTCCAGCAGGAGCGGTATGACCAGGCCGTTTACTGGTATGCCTTGGCGCTGACCTGCGTCCGGGATGACCGCCGGGGAGGTTTTGTCTTGCCGGACTGCTACGGCTATCTTCCCTGCATACAGATGTGTGTCTGTTACAGCCGTCTGGGCGACCGGAAGAGGGCGGAAACCTTTAATGAGCTGGCGGCACTCTACAAACCAGATTCTCCGGCGGTTCTCCAAAACCGGGCTTTTTTTGGAGCCTTGCAGGAGCAGACGGCATAAACCGGCGGTGTCCCGGTTTTAAAAGGCCCCAGTTTATCGGATTATCCGATGGATAGAGTAAATTGAGTACCATCGGCGCTGTTAAAGAGTGTGGTTGCGCATTTTCACGTGTTGGCTGCCGGCCATCAGGGGGCGCGGCGCGTTTTGAGAAAAATAAAGCAGCACAGCAGGCCGCACGTGCGGCCTGCTGTGCTGCTTTGCGGCGTTATGCCGAAAACCCATTGCAATTCTTTTCAAGCGGGCCGACGATGGAACCCATCTGAATCAAGGAGAAAGAGAAGAGGATAAGCAGTGCAGAGGAATAGCGCGGGAAGTGGGGACTGGGTGGAAAAATAAAATACTGCTATGGCATCACGCCGGAAAATTCTCTGAGGGTGAAATTTTTTGATATTACTCAGATGAGATATGAGTGCAGCCACATTCAGGGGGACTATGAATACGAAGCCGTTTTGCTTATTAGAGACCGCTTAAATTGACAGTATGAGTTTTCTGTCATATAGTATAAAAATGATAAGGAGGCTTGGAATATGGCTGTTTATACAATTACGTTCAGTCCTACCGGTGGGACGAAGACGGCAGCGGACTGTCTGGCGAGCGTGTTTGCGCCGGAGCCGCAGGAGATTGACCTGACGGTGTTTTCCGCAGACAATACCAATGTTTCATTCAGTCGAAATGACATTTGCATTGTTGCGGTTCCCTCTTACGGCGGGCGTGTCCCTGCTCCTGCGGCCGATCGGTTGGCGGGTATGAGCGGGAATGGAGCAAAGGCGATTCTGACCGCAGTTTATGGAAATCGGGCTTATGAGGATACCCTGCTTGAATTGAAAGATTTATTGACTGCCGCCGGTTTTTTCTGCGCCGCAGCAGTTGCCGCCGTTGCGGAGCATTCCATTATGCGTCAATTTGCTGCCGGCCGTCCGAATCAAGAGGATTTGAGGGAGTTGGAGCAATTTGCGCGCCAAATTAAAAAGGCTATTGAGAGAAACGCCATGTCTGGCAGCGTAAATGTCCCTGGCAGTACATCCTATCGGGAGTATCATGGCGTTCCTCTGACACCAAAGGCCGGGAAGGGCTGTATTGGCTGCGGGTTGTGTGCAGAGAAGTGCCCCGTTGGCGCGATACCAGCGGAAACCCCTGCCAAAACGGACGCCGGGAAATGTATTAGCTGTATGCGCTGTATTAGGGGCTGCCCCGCTCAGGCGAGGAGGCTGAACAAGCTGCTTCTGGCCGGAGCGGCTCAAAAATTGAAAAGAGCCTGTGCGGAACCCAAAAGAAACGAGCTATTTATAAACTGAATTTTTCACTTGTTATCAAGGTTGCTGCTACGGCGGCCGCCAGGAACCGGGCACTTTATGTCTTTGGAAAATCTGCGGAGTGGGCGGATAAGTGAGGCGGATTCGTCATTTACATATTTACCGGAGGATAGAGGGCGCTGATAAAGAGGAAATAAAGGGGGATGAAATTATGACGGAACTTCGGCGGCACGCGGAGCTGATTTACAGTGAGGTGATTCGAAGGGCTTTGCCGGATATGGCAGTGAAGGAAGCACTGACGGACTTTCATCCTGTCCCAGGACGAACGCTGCTGGTATCTGTTGGCAAGGCTGCATGGCAGATGGCCTCCGCCGTTTTGGAGGTGGTAAATGTGGACGGCGGCATCGTCATTACAAAATATGGCCATAGCCGGGGGCCGCTTCCCGGCCTGGAGATTTGGGAGGCCGGGCATCCTGTGGCGGATGCCGCCTCTTTCTCAGCTGCAGAGCGGGCCCTGGAACTTGTGAAGTCTTTGGGATCAGAGGATGCTGTTATTTTTCTCCTCTCAGGAGGTGGTTCTGCGCTCTTCGAGCAGTCGGATTTGTCTTTGAGGGAGCTACAGGATATCAGCCGGCAGATGCTGGCCTGTGGAGCGGATATTCAGGAGATGAATCGGATTCGAAAACGTCTTTCTAATGTAAAGGGAGGGCGCTTTGGAGAGGCTTGCGCGCCGGCGCGTGTTTTCTCCGTGATTTTGTCCGATGTAATCGGAGACCGGCTGGATATGATTGCGTCTGGTCCCGCTGCTGTGGATACTTCCACGCTGGAGGAGACGCTGGAAGCGGCGGAGCGGTATCGCTTGCGTTTGTCTTCCCGGGCCCGGACATTGCTGGAGCGTCCGCTCCCTAGTGCGCTGCCTTGGGTAGAGAACCGCATTTGCGGCAGCGTATCTCAGCTCTGCCGTTCGGCTGCGGAAGTTTGCGGAGGACTGGGCTATCAAGCCCGAATTTTATCGGACTGCGTGGAAGGTGAAGCGCGCTTGGCTGGGGTGGCATTGGCAAAGGCGCTGCTGTCTGCCCGTGAGGCAGGAGAACCCATTGCACTGATTATGGGTGGCGAGACTGTGGTGAGACTGACCGGAAAAGGGAAGGGGGGACGGAATCAGGAATTGGCCTTGGCTGCCGCTGCCGTTCTCTCTGGGGCGGCTGGAACAGCCGTGTTTTCTGTTGGTTCCGATGGCACCGATGGTCCCACAGATGCGGCAGGCGGCTTTGTTGACAGCGGGACGGAAACCCGTCTCCGGAGATTGGGAATTGAAATTTCGGCTGTGTTGGCAGAAAACGATTCTTATCATGCTTTGAAAAAGACGGATGGCTTGATTATTACCGGGCCTACAGGCACCAATGTAAACGATGTAAGCGTGGCGCTTTATTGGCCGCCGGATAGGAGGGCCGGTTCCTAATGTATAGACTGCTTCTTAAAAGTTTTGTAGATCTACAGTAAATGCAAGAGGAGAGAACGTATGTTCTCTCCTCTTCCGCTTATTCCATTTCATAACATAGTCAGTGCAGTTGAAAAGAAGTATTTCCTTCTTTTCAACCGGCGGACATTTGGTACGCCGGGGAGCAGGACGCCCGTGCGCTTCCTATGAAGGCGAGCACAGAAAGCCGCTGATACAGCTTGCAGCGTTGCAGAACAGCGCCGCATGAAAAGGAATCCTTTGAATTCTTTTCATCTGTGCTGTCTATAGCTGCGGGCTTATAGAATCAGTGGGGGATGACCAGGCTGACGGCGCACAGGGCCAGCGCGGCGGCGCAGCCAAGGTCTACCGCTTTGCGGTGATGAACAAAGAGCTTTTGCAGTGCTGCTCCGGCAAAAAGCCAGACCAGATTGGCCAGCGGTCCCGTAAAGGGCAGAAAAAGCCCGGTTATCAGCAGGGAACGAAAGGAATTGCTGTAGGGCAGGACATAGGAGGCTAGGGCCATCAGGCAGAAAATCATAACCTTTACATTGGTTAAATTCACCAGAAGCCCAGAGAGGAAACCGGGGGCATCCGGCGCTTCAGACTCCGGACCGGCGGCGGAACGGAGGATATGCCAAGCCATCCAGAGCATATAAGCCGCTCCCATCCAGGATAACAGGCCTACATATTGGTTCAGCACCGTGCCCAGGAAAAAGGTAATCAGCACTGAGACCATAGATACAGCAAAAAAGCCGGTAAAGAGTCCACGCCACTGCCGCAGGGCCGGTCCTTTACCATACCGCAGGGCGGTCGAAAGACTGCAAAGGTTGGCAGGACCGGGAGTGATGGCGCCTACATAACAGTAGAGCAGGAAGGAAGGGAGAAGGGATATTGGCATAATGGGCACCTGCTTTCTTGGAGATGGGCCCATCATAACAGAAAAAGATACATTTGAAAAGTGAAAGCTTTTAAAGTATAATATTTAAAAAATCGATGAAAATGGAGGAGCTTATGGAACTGAAAAATCTGAGAACATTTCAGGCTGTGGTGGATCAGGGCAGCTATGGAAAGGCGGCGGAGCGGCTGGGCTATACTCAGTCCACTATCACAGTGCAGATTCAGCAATTGGAAGAGGAGCTGGAGGTTCCACTCTTTGAGCGGGTGGGACGGAGAATGGTGCTGACGGAGGCAGGAGAGAGGATTCTTGCGCAGACCCGTGAACTGCTGCTGGCAGCGGACCGTCTGCTGGAGTGTGGGCGGGGAAACCGCGCTCCCTCCGGGACACTGCGGGTAGATATGGCGGAAACTCTTCTGTGTTATCAGATGCAGCCGGTAATCCGGGCTTTTCGGGAACAGGCTCCTCAGGTCCGGCTGGTAATTCGCAACTGTAACTGCATGCGGATTCCCATTAATGTGCGGACAGGAGCCTGTGATCTGGGAGTGGGCTACGATATGGATTGGAACCGGGAGGCGCTGGAAGTGGAATCCATGGGGTGGTATGATATTATCCTTCTGGCTTCTCCGAATTTTGGCGAGGCAGATTTTACAACGCCGGGGCAGAAGAAAGCGGTCTCTCTTGTTACCGATGAGCCGGACAGCATCTTTCGCCGCCGTCTGGAGGAGTACCTCCGCCAAAGGGAGATTGAGCTGGACGTAACGCTGGAGCTATGGAGCATTGAGACCATCAAACGCTGTGTTATGAGCAATTTGGGTTTTACCTATCTGCCCAGGTTTGTAGCGGGGAAGGAGCTGGAGGATGGGCGGTTGGTGGAACTGGCCGCTCCAATCTCCGGTATTCCTGCTCCGGCTCTCTGCGCCTGGCGGAAAGGACGCTGGATTACTCCGGCAATGGAGTTGTTTTTAAAACTCCTCCGGGAAAATATTCCCTGTCAGGGGAGTGTGGCTTCCGGTGCTCCAGCCTGACGCGCCGCCGGATACAGCGGCGGGAGTTTTTTTCCTGTTTGCTAAAAATCAGCGCCGACGCTTCCGTTCCAGCGCGGGGTCTCTTCTTTGGAAGGGCTTGTCAATTAAGATAATGTCGTCTCCAATTCTCTGGATACAGTCCCAGGGGATATAGAATTCCTCGCCCCGGCCGAAGAGGCCAAAAAAGCGGGCGGGTCCGTAGACTACGATGGCGGCTGTTTGCCCTTCCGGCACCTGAATATCCATGTCTGCTACCAGACCCAGTCTGGCGCCATCGTTGATATTGATGACCTCTTTTCTCCGAAGGTCCCGAAAACGGCACTGCATCGCCGTCACCCCTTTCATGGGGAAAGCTTATGCGGCGGCTGGACTGTCCCATACCTGAAAGCAAGCCCTGCACAGAATATGACAAAAGGTCCCAGTATAGGAAAAAACGCCTCTGGAGATACTTTCATTGCGGCGAACGGCGGGAGAAAAATTGCCGCTCGTTCTGGAAGTATACACACAAGGGGGCAGCTTTCATGCAGGGAAAAGTGGAGATTTCAGGGGTCAACACCGCCAAGCTGAAGGTATTGAAAAACGAAGAGACCATGGCGCTGCTTCACCGGACTAAGGAGGGGGATCAGGAGGCCCGGCGCCAACTGATCGAAGGCAATCTGCGGCTGGTTCTCTCTGTGATTCAGCGGTTTTCCAGCCGGGGAGAAAACGTGGATGATCTATTTCAGGTGGGCTGCGTGGGACTTATCAAAGCCATTGACAATTTTGATGTCAGTCAGCCTGTGAAATTTTCCACTTACGGTGTGCCGATAGCGTTCCCAAGTTGAAAAAGAAAGGAAAGCATAATGACACGTAAAGACGCCCTCCGCGAAGCCATGCATATTGTGTCCAATGCCCGTATAGGAAAGCAGAGAAAAGCCGATATCATGGCTGGCTTGGAACTGTGCCAAAAGGAACTGCCGTTTAGCCACTGGAGTGAGAAGGCAATTTTCGACGCTTGTGATACTTGGGTTCAGGAGCATGGGGAACTGCACATGCGGGCGTTTGCATCACCGCAGATGCCATCCCACACTACTATCAAAAATCGATTTAGGCTGACCGCAAAAGAATTTCGAGATAAATATTACCCTATTACCAATGTTTCCACTCGAAGCCGGTATTACAAACACAGTGTTAAATATTGGAATCAGCTGTTTATAGCAGAATTTCATCGGATGAGATGTACAGGACAAGAGGATTTCAATAAGAGGCGGGAACCATGTTTGCCGGCATGGAATACAGTTGCTAAAATGAATGGCTTTAAGACATGGAAAAGATTATTGGAAGCTTTGGAGTTGACTACATATAAAAAGCGGCAGCCATGCGTGGAAATGCGAATTACCTGACAACTACTGGGCCTTGTTTGAAAAATGTCAAAACGCCCAAACGACGGATATTTTTCTGTAACTCTGTGTTAAGATTTCTTGCCGGGCAGCAGCCCGCCTGCGAAATTTGCCTTGATTGGCAAAAAAACTTTTGCCCTTGAGCATTCCGCCAATTTTCAAACAGGGCCTAGATTTGGACTGGAACCATGTCATGGACGGCTGATTATGTCGTTTTATAAAGAACTACCAGCAGACCGTGAAGCAGACTGACGGCAGCAGTCCCAGCGCGTTCTGTACCTGGGCCCAAGCGGCGGTGATAACGCTGCGGGCAGCGAAAAAGTAAAGCGGCGGAGGACACCGGCCCTCCGTTTTTCTATCCATCTACACCCCCCCACGCCCATCCAGACTCGCCAAGCCCGATGGACAAAGAAAACCTAATCGGGCCGCGCTCCTTATGGCCGGAATATAGTATTGGGAACAGGGATGATATTGTAAAAAATGGGAGCTTTGTTTAAGCGCAGTTTTAACCTCAAACACCCGACTTAACCAAAATTTAACTCCAATTTTTGGGGCATTTTTTATATTATACTTTGTCAAAATTTGCCGGAAAGATGTGTGTTTGGCCTTATGTGAACAGGCCCTAGGGCTTCTTTTGTCATGTGTTGCAACGCTTGACAAAGGGAAACAATATAAACAACAACAAAATGGACTGTCAACCTTACCGAAAACGCCGCCCGGCTGTAAAAAGGGCGGCGTTTTTGCGTGACAGGGAAAGGAGGAAAAGGTATCAAGGGGCGGGGCCAAACTAAGGTTTTGGCCCCGTTCGTATTTGAAAAAGTAAGGAGGTCAAGCGAATGGCAGAAGAAAAGAAAACGACCCTAGCCCCGGAGGAGCAGAGGCCGGAGGTGCTGACCGTGGAGGAGCAGCTCATTTTGGAGCATGAGGGGCGGGCCGCCCTTTTGGAAATGGGCGAGGAGATCCCGGACGCTTCCGAACTTCCCGGCGTGACGATCCCGGACCCGCCCGTCCCGGAGCCGGAGGCCCAGGGTGTGATCCCCGGCATGGAGGGTCCCCCGGCCCCGGAGAACAAGGTG